>NZ_BAAHBP010000002.1:0-549077 GCF_054776615.1 Spirosoma pomorum | reverse complement strand
GCCAACAGCCAGATCATGTTACAGCGTATCGAAGATCATTACCAAACTTAATTCCCCAACACGTTCTAAAAGGACTGGTAACCGAACGTAACAGGCTGCTGGCTATCAAGTAATTTGAGTGCGATGCTGACACGGGGCGAATTAGAAAGGTTTGTCAGGTATGTCGTCAGTTTTTCGGATAGTGACTGACAATCAGTGGCGAAGAGACATGAATAGGCATAAAAATAAAGTCGGAACGACTGCCCCGACTTTATTTTTATGAATGCACGCGTTACGTGTTATTTGATATTCTTCCGGCGGTTGCGCTGGAAATCCTCGAACATCATGTTACCCAGACCCTGCAGACCACTATAGTACGCCCGGCCGTTGTTCACTTTCGTAAACTCCTGCACGAACTGTTTGAGATACGGGTCCGAAGCAATCATAAACGTCGTAATCGGAATTTCCAGTCGACGGCACTGAGCCGCCAGGGTCAGCGTTTTGCTTACCACTTTCCGGTCCAGTCCGAACGAGTTTTTGTAATATTTGATCCCTTCTTTCAGACAGGTTGGTTTCCCGTCCGTAATCATGAAGATCTGCTTGTTCTTGTTCTTTCGCCGACGTAATAAATCCATGGATAATTCCAGGCCCGCAACGGTATTGGTGTGGTACGGACCAACTTCCAGGTAGGGCAGGTCCTTGGCCTGAATCTGCCAGGCATCATTGCCGAACACAACGATATCGAGCGTGTCTTTCGGGTACTTCGATTTGATCAGTTCCGTCAGGGCCAGCGCCACTTTTTTGGCGGGCGTAATCCGGTCCTCGCCGTACAAAATCATCGAGTGGCTGATGTCGATCATCAATACCGTCGAGGTCTGTGTTTTTTGCTCTTTCTCGGTTACTTCCAGGTCGCGTTCCATCAGTCGGAAATCATCCACGCCACTGTTGATCTGGGCGTTTTTGATGGACTCCGTCATCGAAATCTGTTCCAGTGTATCACCAAACTGATACGTCCGGAGGTCGCTGCTGAGCTCATCGCCGGTACCCGTATAAGGTGTCTGGTGGTTACCGCCCGATTTGGAGCGTTTGAGTTTGCCGAAAATCTCTTCGAGGGCCGACCGGCGGATCGTCTGCTCGCTCTTAGGCGTCATCACAATCTTGCCTTCCTGATTGTCTTCGGTCAGATAACCTTTCTCTTTGAGGTCGTCGAAGAAATTACCAATACCGTATTTGTCGTCGGTCAGATTATACTGACGGTCGAGCTGACTCATCCACGACATCGCCTGTTCAACGTCACCGGAGGTCAGCAGCAACAGTTGCTGAAAGATGTTCAGTAACTGGTCGAACTTACTGCCATCTTTCTGCTCGGGTGGTACGTAATTAGAAAACTGAAAGCCTTTCATATAGCAATGAGTGAGTTTCGAATAAGTGATTGAGCGAATAGCTCCGCTGTCGATTCTGTAGATGTTTTGCAGGGGTGGACAGAGGGAGAACAGTACGTTTTCTGGATTTGTTCTTCTGTCTGGTTGAGTTTAGAAATCGAACTGAATCTGTCTTTACCAAATATAACAATTTACCCCGGAAATAAGTCAGCCCCTGGTTTCGGATTCGGCACATCTGCTGAATCCGAAACCAGGGGCTGATCGGTAATGGATACTGGCTCAGACCAGCAATCGGGAATTAAAAGCTGTAGCTAACGCCTATCCGCGAGTTGCGGCCGGGTTCCGACTGCCAGTAGTAGTAACCGAGGTAGGGAGCGCCCGAATACAGATAGGCGTTGGCAATGTTGTACACATTAGCCGTAACCCGTAACCGATCCCGCTGCCAGAACAGACCGCCATCCAGTCGGAAATAATCGGGCAAGGGCTGTTGCCCCGAAGCACCGGTCCAGGCCCAGGTCGTCCGATCACCCTGGTACGAGAAGCCCAGCGAGACACCTACGCCACGCAGCGCACCTTCCTGAACACGATAGCTCAACCAGGCGTTGGCGTTGTGTTTAGCATAACCCGGCACTTTATTGCCGACTTCCGCTTCGACGGTTGATTTAGAGATTTTAGAATCGGTCAGCGCGTAGTTCGCCACCAGGTTCAGCCCCGAAGCGATTTCACCCCGCAGATCAAATTCGATGCCCTGCGTTTTGGTCTGACCAAACTGAATGATGAACTGCTCGGCTGCCGTATTGCTCGGATCTGCCAGATTCTGGTTGTTTTGCAGAATGCTGTACAGGGCCAGCGTTGTGTTCCAGCGACCGCCGAACCAGTCACGTTTCAGGCCAATCTCCATGTTGTTGCCCGTGATGGGTTTGACCTCACCACCGTCCCGACGAATACCGGATTGTGGAACGAACGACTGATCATACAGTGCGTACACGGTCGTTTGCGGGTTGATCGAAGCACTTAAACCAACACGGGGCGTAAACCGTTTGCCGGTCGTGATGGTGTTATACGAGTTCTGACGCACGTCGGTGTAACGACCCGCCAGCGTCAGCCGGAGCCGGTTATTAAAGAAGCCTAGTTCGTCCTGAACATAAATGCCGGTGTACGACTGCGACAAAATGTTCCCGTAGATACTCGCCCGTTCGGCCAGACTCAGGCTGCGGTCGAAGCGGGGGAGACCGTAATAAGGGACTCCCCGGTTAGCCCGGTAGATATTGAACGTGCCAATCGAATCCAGGTTGCGGGACTGATTGAAGTCAGCCAGGTACTCCTTCGAGCCCAGATCCAGACCTACCAGAACACGATGCTGAACGCCACCCGTCTGCGCTGTACCATTCAGGTACACCTGCCCAAATTTCGAGACGTTCGACGCATCCCAGAGGCTAGCGTACCGAATCGCATCACCATTGGTTTCAACGGAGTTAACCCACATCGAGCTGCCTACCTGTTGGTAGTTAAAGTACGATCCCTGCGCTGTCAGTTTCCAGTTTGGGCTGATCTGGTGCTGGATGTTGAGCGTAACGTTATGGTCGTAGATCGTCGTTGGCTCCATGCCCCGTTCGGCCAGCGTAAAGTCGCGGGGTAACGAACCGTAGCCCTGGGCACTGAATGAGTAATAGCTACCCACGTTCGACATCTGTGCGTATTGCAGAATGTATTCGGCCGTCAGCGTTGTCTGGTCGCTCAGTTTATAGCTGATCACGGGGGCAATGCTGTACCGATTATTGTACTCGTTAGGCCGGAAAGAATTTTTGGTTTGCCCCATCAGGTTGAAGCGATACAGCAGTTTACCGTCTCCACTCAGTTTGCCGTCCAGATCGACGGCGGCCCGGTAAAAATCGTAGCTGCCCAGCAGCAGGCTGGCTTCACCCTTAGTTGTACCCGTTGGCTTTTTCGTCACGACGTTGTAAAGACCCGTCGGATCGCCGTTCGACATCATGAAACCAGCAGGGCCTTTCACAAACTCAATGTGATCGACAAAGCTCACGTCTTCGGTAAGTGGTCCCCAGGTCGACGTAATATTCATCCCGTTCCGGAAGGCCGACAGACGGCCCCCGCGGGCATTGATCCGTGCGTACATATCGCCCCAGTGTTCCAGCCGGGTTGCACCACTGACGTTCCGGATTACGCCGTCGCTCAGGCTGGTTACCAACTGGTCCGATAGGACTTTGCTGCTCACCAGCTGAATATTCTGGGGTATTTCCTGGATGGGTTCAGCCAAACGTAACGTGTTCGATAAGTTCGAATCGTTGTACTTACCCCGGCCAGCCAGGACCATAACCTCCTGTAATTGGTTCGCGCTTTCGTTCAGCGTGATCGTTGGTACTTCCGTGGTTTCGCCAGACCGGATCTCCACGCTTTGCTCCTTCGTTTCCAGACCCGTCAGTGAAACCTGGATGATGTAACTACCTACCTTGATGTTCTTCAATTCGTAGCTACCCTGGGTATTCGTCAGGTTACCATGCCCCGTACCTTTCAAGCGTACACTTACTGATTCGGCCGGGTTACCATCGACCGTTGTGATTTTACCGCGGATATTGCCCGTCTGAGCAAATAAGAGGCTGCTGCAGAGACAGAACAGCACCGTTAGCGGATAAATTTTCTTCATTTTGATTCTCCCTTGGTTTCGTAGGACAGCCGCAAAGGTAAAAGTCAAAACGTTATTTATTTAGACTTTATATAAATAAACTTTTTAAGTAAGCAGAAACTAGGGGAGCAACAGCGCATATGAGCAATGAAACGATCTTAAAGTAAACAATTGACTATTAGTAAATTACTGGGAATCTTATTGCTGTGTGCTGGAGAGGGATATAGTATCACATTTATGAATGGTTCTTCTGATTTATACGAGAGTATTTAGCTCCTTACGTTTGATAGTATTACCAGTTGGGGAACTGCTTGTTGGGAATGGACCGTTGGGTTTGTCTTTGAAGGCGTTACATAGAGGCAGAGTAGGGGGTGTTAACCACGTTAGTAGTGATGGTCTGAAGTGGAAGTTGGACCAGGGGGATTGTATCTAACGCCATCGCTTACGCAGACTACCATTTGGCAGGATAGTAAATTCAGGGAGCCGTTGAGTTTATTTAGCATGAAGCCATTCTCTCTTATTGTTCCCGTTGCGTTTTTGGTGGTTGCCACCAGTTTGCTTGCTGGTTACGTGCCTCGGCAACAGGCGTCATCCCGCCCTAACATCATTTATATCTATGCCGATGATCTGGGGTATGGGGAGTTGGGGTGTTACGGGCAGCAGAAGATCCGAACGCCCCACCTGGACCAGATGGCCCGCGACGGGATGCGCTTTACGCAGCACTACATCAGTGCCCCGGTCTGCGCACCCGCGCGGTGTATGCTGCTGACGGGTAAACACGGCGGACATTCCTACATCCGGGGCAACTACGAGCTGGGCGACTTCCCGGACTCGCTGGAGGGTGGCCAGATGCCGCTCTATCCGGGTACGTTTACGATCGGCAAAATGCTTCAACAGTCGGGGTACAAAACAGCCTGCATTGGAAAACGGGGGCTGGGTATGGCGTACAATACCGGTAATCCGAATGAACAGGGGTTCGATTATTTCTACGGTTACCTCGACCAGAAACAGGCGCATAATCACTACCCGACTCACCTCTGGGAGAATGGCAAACCGGTGCGGCTGAACAACCCGGTCATTACGGTTCACAAACCGTTGAACCCCGAAACCGCCCGGCCCGAAGACTTTGCCTACTTCCGGGGTAAGGACTACGCGCTGGATAAGCAAAGTGAGAAGGCGCAGGCCTTTGTCCGGCAGCATAAGGATCAGCCGTTTTTTTTGTATCTGTCGTTCACTGCTCCGCACCATTCACTCCAGGCTCCGGAATCAGCCGTGAACGAATACATCGGTAAATTTGGCGACAATGGAAATCCGGAGCGGCCCTACTATGGGCAGAATGGTTACGCGTCGACGTTACACCCCCGCGCTACGTATGCGGGAATGATTACGCACATGGACCGGCAGGTTGGTCAACTGATGCAACTCCTGAAAGACCTGAAGCTGGACGACAACACGCTGGTCATGTTTTCGAGCGATAACGGTACGACCTTCGAGTCAGGGAACATTAACGCGCCTTATTTCAACAGCGTTGGTGGCCTGCGTGGCCTGAAGCAGGATGTGTACGAAGGTGGTATTCGTGAACCCATGCTGGCCCGATGGCCCGGCCGGATCAAGGCCGGACAGGTAACGAATCACATATCCGTACAATTTGACCTAATGGCCACGCTGGCTGAGATAATCGGTTATAAATTCTCATTCGCTACAGACGGGCTGTCGTTTCTGCCGACCCTGCTGGGACAATCAGTCAAACAAAAACAGCACCCGTACATTTACTGGGAGTTCCCCGAAAAAGGGGGGCAGATCGCTATCCGGATGGGAAACTGGAAAGCCGTGAAAACGGAGCTGCGTAAGAATAAACGAGCGCCCTGGTAGCTCTATGATCTAAGCCTAGACGTGGAGGAGAAAAGGGACATCGCTGGGCAACACCCGGCGTTAACGAAACAGTTTGACGCCATCGTGGCCCGCGAACACGTACCATCGCACATCCGAGACTGGGAAATTGTAAACCCCAAGTCATCTGTCACAAAATAACTGCCGGCAGGAATGGCAGTCCATAAACCAGTTTTTTTATGCGTAGTGCCCCCAACCGATTACTCCAGTTAATTGCCATCAGCAGCGTATTGATCAGCATTGCTTTTGTTGGCAGTGCCTGGATTGAAAAGCCAATTCCAACGCCAACAGGCCCAAATGTTGTACTGTTTTTTATTGATGACCTGGGCTACGGCGACTTGTCGAGTACCGGAGCATTGGATTATACAACGCCCAATCTGGACCGGATGGCTGCGGAAGGGACCCGCTTTACCAACTTCCTGGCGGCCCAGGCCGTTTGTAGTGCATCGCGGGCCGCCCTGCTAACGGGCTGCTATCCGAACCGGCTGGGTATTGCCGGCGCACTGGGGCCAAACTCACCCATTGGTTTGAACCCAGCCGAAGAAACGTTGGCCGAGTTGCTGAAAGTAAAGGGATACGCAACCGGAATTTTCGGCAAATGGCACCTGGGTGATCAAAAGCCGTTTCTGCCTCTGCAACAGGGCTTCGATGAATATTATGGTGTTCCGTACTCACACGATATGTGGCCGCTGCATCCCACGGGCACGTATCCACCGCTGAAATGGATCGAGGGAAACGAGCAGAAGCAGGAAATCAAAAACCTGGACGATGCCAGCCAGCTTACGTCGACCATCACCGAGAAAGCCATCTCGTTTATCAAGCGTCATAAAAAAGAACCATTCTTTTTATACGTACCGCACCCCATGCCCCACGTACCGCTGGCGGCTTCGGCCAGGTTTAAAGGAAAAACGAAGCGGGGTCTCTTCGGCGATGTACTGACTGAGCTCGACTGGTCGGTAGGGCAGATTATGGGCGAGCTGAAACAACAGGGGCTGGACAAAAACACGCTGGTCATTTTTATCAGCGACAACGGACCCTGGCTGAATTACGGCGAACATGCCGGTTCGACGGGTGGTTTCCGAGAGGGAAAAGGAACCTCCTTCGAGGGCGGCCACCGGGTGCCTTGTCTAGTACGTTGGCCGGGTGTTGTACCCGCCGGTCGGGTAAGCAATAAGCTGCTGACAACGATGGATGTACTGCCGACAGTCGCTAAATTGTGTGGTGCGCAGCTTCCCAAAAATCGAATCGATGGTGTTGACTGGGTATCGCTGCTGAAAGGAGACGACTCTGCGACACCCCGCGATCATTTTTACTACTACTACCGAAAAAACAGCCTGGAGGCCGTTCGGCA
This sequence comes from Spirosoma pomorum, assembly GCF_054776615.1. Lineage (NCBI taxonomy): Bacteria > Pseudomonadati > Bacteroidota > Cytophagia > Cytophagales > Cytophagaceae > Spirosoma > Spirosoma pomorum. The sequence continues at coordinate 541,834 of NZ_BAAHBP010000002.1, read as the reverse complement.
GGGCGACTGGAAACTGGTGTTTGGGCATCCCGGCCGGACGTACGAAGGATTTCTGCCCGGTCAGAACGGGAAACCCGGTCCACTCACCGAAACCCATGAGTTTCCTCAGGCACTTTATGATCTCCGGCGCGATCCGGGTGAGCGGTACAACGTGCTGACGCAGTATCCCGAGATCGTATCCAAATTGGAAAAGCTGGGGGAAGCGGCCCGCGCTGATTTGGGAGACGATATCCAGCAACGCAATGGCGCTAACGTACGGGAGCCAGGTCGGATTAATAAATAATAAGCCTGAATGTAAAAAGCCGCCGATGCACATCGGCGGCTTTTTACATTCAGGCTTTATCGTCGGCGGTAAGGTGTCGGATAACCCGGCAGGGATTGCCGGCCGCGAAAACATCCGCTGGGATGTCGCGGGTAACGACACTGCCTGCACCAATGATCGTTCGGTCTCCTATGCTAACACCGGGGCAAATGACGGCACTGCCGCCCACCCAGACATCACTGCCGATGGAAATGGGTTTCGCGTATTCCACCCCCGACGATCGGACCTCATGGTCGATGGGGTGAGTAGCCGTGTATACCTGTACGTTTGGGCCGAACAGCGTTCGATCGCCAATGGTAACGGTCGTTACGTCCAGCACGACGCAGTTGAAATTGAAAAATACGCTCTCGCCGGTAATGATGTTGTAGCCGTAATCACAGTAGAAGGGGGGCTGCAACCAGAGTCCCGGCCCGGCCTTTGGGATCAATTTTTTCAGCAATTGGGCGCGCTGCTCCGGCTGATCTTCCCGGCCGTTATTCAATTCCTGAGTCAGGAGCCGGGCCTGGGTACGTTCTTCGGTTAGTTGTGGATCGAGGGCGATGTAGAGTTCACCGGCCAGCATTTTTTCTTTTTCCGTCATAGAGCACTCCGTTAAGGTTAGTGATATAACCCAATTTGGTGCCAATTGGCTTACGGTTTTTGAGGGGCTGCGTAACGGACGAGGTCGATTCCAACCCCGTTAGGGTCTTCAATGGCAAAATGGCGGTCACCCCAGGGTTCATCACGAAGATCGATCTTGATGGGAACATTTTTCGCGTTGATCGTTTCGTAAAGCGCGTCGACATAGGGTCAATCACTTCTGGTAATTAACCAAAACAGCCAACGGTTAGTCCGTCGGCTGTTTTGGTTTGTAGATTTGCCGGATCGCTGTCAGCATTGTTGACATAGACAACAAGATTAGTGCTCTTACAGAGTCGAGCGCGCTATCGCGTTCCTACGTTGGCACCGGCTGCATACCATAAGTTGGCCAATGCTTTCTGGTGCTTGGCGCGTAGCTCTTCGAGTTTGACCTGATAATCAATAAGCTTGCTTTCCCGGCTGTTCAGCAGGAACAACGAGCTTTCTCCCAGCGAAAACTTTTCGGCTTCGGCGCGAACAAGCACCTGCTGATTCGTTGCCGTTTGCTGCTGGGTAGCAATTTGCTGTTCCAGTGTTGCCAGTTCGTTCCAGGCGCGCTGCACATCGTTGACAATGTCCCGGCCAGTTTGTTGCCGCTCCAGACCCGTCTGCTGATTTTTGAGCTGTACCTGTCGGAGCTTACCCCGCTCGGTACGTAGAAACAGCGGAAAAGCGAAGTCGACGCCAATCTTATGGTTGCTGGGCTGGAAACTGTAGTAATTAGCCCCGTCAGAATTAGCTTCTGAGAGCGGTCCGCGGCTTAATAAACTGGCTTCAAAGGCTACTTTGGGAAGCAATAAAGCGCGCCGGTAACGTTCCTCAATCGTCAGCTGCTGCTGCTTGGTAGCCAATTTTATCAGTTCCGGGTGTTGTTGCGAAGCTCGGGTGATTAGTTCGTCCAGCTGAACCTGATTGGTCAGGTTAGGCGGGGCTGTCTGTGGAATAACCGTCAGGGGCAGATCGATCGGCTGGGGCGTAGCACCGTCCCGACTACTCCACAAGAAAGCCGTCAGCGTAAGCCGGGCATTCTGTAAGTTGACGGCTGCATCCTGAATTTGTACCCGTCGATCCTGAACTGTAATTAACGCTTCCGTTGTATCGATCGGAGCTGCATCACCAATTAACGCCCGGCGTCTGATCGCCTGAAAACGGGTCTGAGCTAACTGCAACCCCTGATCGGTCCACCGGAATTGCTGATAAGCCAGGTACCAATCCCAGTACGATTTGGCCGCGTCGTAAATCGTTTTATTGATCAGCTTCAGCCGATCAGCATCGGCCAGATTAATCGCCAGTTGCGCCTGCCGTAACGTATTCCGCCGGGAGTCAATCAGCAGACCCTGCGTAAGAGGAACGCTGACGCCCAGCGCAACGAGTCCCGTTGGCGGCACTACGTTTTCAGGATTCAGGTACTCGCCCCGGTTTCGGTCGTATCCCAACTTAACATCGAGCCCACCGGGCCACACGGGTACTTTCAGCCCTGACTCCCATTTATCGTAATACAACGTATTACCGAAGTGTTTCCGGCGGTAGTCCGAATAAAGCCGCGGGTCGAACGCACCACGCGCCTGCTGAATTTCGGCCTGCGCTTCGGCGGGAAGCAGGGCCGCCTGCCGAACAATTGGGTTGTGATCCAGAATGGCCTGGTAAAACTCGTCGGCCGAAAAAATCGATACCGAATCAAGCGGATTCCCCGGACCAACCACGGTCGATGACGTTACCCCCCGCGACGTCCCTGTACGGTTAATGGCGTCTCTGGACAGACTATCAGTATAGATTGGCAATGGCTTCGGTGTTATAACCGGCACCGGGGGGACTCGTTGTGCCAATGCCGATCCAGCCCAAAGCAGCATGCCCCAGACCCAGAGAAATGAAATGTGTATCCTCATAACTTCTCCGTTTTCTCAGGTTCACTGCGCAAACTTGGGGGGAAGCCATTAAGCTGCCGCCAGATCTCGTACCAGATGGGGACGTCGTCGAGCATAACCCAGCCCGCTACGCCAGACCCAACCCGCAATTGCTCAGGCCAGGGCTGATCGCCCGGCATAACGTCCGGTTTTACCAGCAGGCGGTATTTACCATTCTCACTACTAACGGCATCGATAACGACAACCCGACCCGCAAACGTACCGACTGCCACGGCAGGCCAGCCCGAAAACTGGATAGCAGGCCAGCCATCGAACTGAAGCCGAACCAGTCGACCACGCTGAATCAGGGGCACGTCCATAGCCCGTACGTATAGTTCAACCGCCAGGTTCGGATTGGCTGGCTGGAGCGTAGCAATGGATTCGCCTTCTTTAATCGTTTCGCCGATACCCGTTTTTATCGCCCGAACGACGTAACCGCTCTGCGGAGCGCGAATGACGTAATACCCCCGCCGGACACTGACATTGCTGATTTTATTCTTCATCATGGCAATCTCGTTCTCCGCGCTGGCCTGACTCGAAATGGCGGAGCTCCGGTCGGACATTGCTTTCGCAATATCCTGCTGGTATTTTGCCTGAATCAGTTGCAAGTTCAGCTCGGCATTCGCCAATGACTGCCGGGCTACGTTCAGCTCGTTTTCCTGCATGACTACTTTGGCGTAATCTTGCTGCAGGTTGATTCGGCGAGTTTCCAGATCCGTAAGTGAGAACAAGCCATCACGGAAGCCTTTTTCATACCGTTCCAGCCGCGCAACCGCAATCTGGTAGTTCCGGCGAATAGCATTCAGGTCAGCGCTGTCGATACCTACCTGTAGGCGGTTCTGGCGCACCTTGTTCCGAGCGGTAGCGAGATCGACTTTGACCCCGGAACCCAGAGCAGAGATTTGCCCATCCAATGCCTCAACCTTTGCCTCATTGGCCAATCGGGACCCCTGCTTAGCTGCCAACTGCTCGTTGAGTCGTTGGGGCAGATTTGGATCGAAGTATTCGTCCTTTACTTCGGAAATAATCAGTAAAGTATCCCCCTTCTGGACATACTGTCCTTCCCGCACCGACCAGCGTTCGATTCGGCCAGCAATGGCATTCTGAAGAGTCTGTGGACGGTCCTGGGGCGTAAGTGCCGTAATAGAGCCAGTACCATTAATGTTCTGCCGCCAGGGCAAAAGCAAAACGATCAGGCCAAGAATCAGAAAGAAAATCATCCATCGACCCAGTCGACGTTTACTACGGGGCTGTGGAAGTTCTTGTAATGTTTTGAGCGGATACTCTTCGAACATCCGCTCATCAATTCGCTGGTTCGATAAATTAAGCATGAATTACGTCTTCGGTATCTTCGGTGTCGATCGGTAGGTCAGTTACGGCGGCAATTTTTTCCACGCCCGTCAGCATGTCAAACACGGTGTCGATGCTGGAGATGAGCTTGTTGACAGCGGCAGCAATCAGGACAATAACCAGTTCTGACGCCACAAACTGACCCAGTGCCAGTTGTCGTCCAACGACGAGTGTCGTACCAATAATCAGTAAGCCTCCGGTAATCAGCGTACTGAAACCAACGGAGGTATAATAAAACCGCTTCAGGATACTGAAGTGGTCATTCCGGTCGGTAATGTAACTAACCAGTTTTTTGTCGATCTGATCGATTGGGCTCATACCCTTATCAGAACCAGCACCCGGTTCGGGTAACCCATCCTGAGCAGCTGCCCGTTGCTCAGAGACTTTCAAGGCATATTGTTCCAGCCAGGCGACTACTTTGTATTTGTCGCTCGATTCCTTAATGCTGGTTCGCAAGCCTTCCGGGCCAAACAGGCGGGTAACCAGATAGATCACAATAAGCGTAAACAGACCAAATCCCAGAAAAACCGGGTGGTAGAACGACAACAAAATAATACCAAACAGAATCTGCATAACTGCCGTCGGCAGGTCAATCAGAAGCTTCGACATGCCTTTCTGGAGCGTCAGTACATCGAAGAAACGGTTCATCAGTTCAGGCGGGTAGTGGCCCTCCATCGCTTCCGGTTTGATACGGGGTAGCCGGTACGTATACTCGAATGCCGTCTTAGCAAAGATTCGTTGCTGAATAATTTCGACCAGCGTAATTTGGACAATATTGAGTAGTCCGGAAACGATAACTCCGATGATTACCAAACCAATCATTACGTAGACCGAGCTGAATAACAGTCCACTGGAAACTAGATTGAAAACGGCCTGTACACCCAGGGGAAGAGTAAGACTGATCAGACCGGTAATAGTTGCAAACAAAAGAATGTAGCCAATGTCCTTTTGTTCAGTGCCTAACAGTCGTATCAGGCGCTGAACCGGCGTCGGAGGTGGCTGCAGGTGGGTACTTTCTGCCATGAGTAGAGGTAAGAGGTTGACATTAAAATGGCATTAAAAAGCCATTAATCCGGTAACGACAGAAATTCTTTTTTGGTTTGCGGTGGTCAACTAAGAATTTCTAAAAAAAAGTTAAATTGACTTATTCCTGGATAGGGCTGTATTCTACTAGTATCGCATTGTCCGTTCTTTGCCGCTAGCTTTATTCGAGTAGTAAATGATGATCAATTACTTAGCACGACAGGTATGTAACCAACAATCGGTCATTGAGTTTTGAAAATTCTATTATGGCACCTACGTATTTTTCCTCAGGTTCATCTAAGAACTAATACGCATTCTGTCGCCAATTAGATTCGATCACCATTCTGGTATAAGATGACGCGTTACGTTCAGATTTATCTCTCAGTCCGAAAGGGGATTATTCTAACGCTGGCCACACCACTCATAACTCCTATTTCAATTCCGCTTGGGTACGAGTAGAAGTCCTTGGGGTTTCATCCCTACACTGGGTTATCGTTCTTTCAATTCCACTCAGGTACGATTAGAAGTTCCCGGTGATACGCCACGTTACAGCGGAAGTAGTATTTCAATTCCACTCAGGTACGATTAGAAGAAGATGGGCAGTCTGCCTCTACTCAAGCCGCAGAATATTTCAATTCCACTCAGGTACGATTAGAAGCGGCGCTTGTCGAGCCAGATCAGCGAACTACGCCATATTTCAATTCCACTCAGGTACGATTAGAAGTCGTACATCGACCCGATCCACCTGGATCAGAATCGCATTTCAATTTCACTCAGGTACGATTAGAAGTTGAAGCGTTCCTGAATGTCTTCCAACTCCAGAAGCATTTCAATTCCACTCAGGTACGATTAGAAGGGGGCGTGGATCATTTGTTAGATGGCCTTCGTGTCATTTCAATTCCACTCAGGTACGATTAGAAGTTCGGGCTTTAGTTTACTGTCCCAGCCCAGGCACTATTTCAATTCCACTCAGGTACGATTAGAAGCTAGGGCGTCCAATAGCTTTTTCAGCGTATTGAGCAATTTCAATTCCACTCAGGTACGATTAGAAGCTGGGCATGAGTTGGGGGCAGTATGTCCTGTTACACATTTCAATTCCACTCAGGTACGATTAGAAGGTTATGCTCCTGGCCAGCATGAAGGACACGCTGCGCATTTCAATTCCACTCAGGTACGATTAGAAGACCGTGGCGTTGCCGTCAGCAAAATGTCGGCCCTATTTCAATTCCACTCAGGTACGATTAGAAGCGTCGAATGCTCGATTATCTCACAGGCATCGAAGTATTTCAATTCCACTCAGGTACGATTAGAAGGTACACCCCACCAGCGATCAGCTTTGACGACGTAGAATTTCAATTCCACTCAGGTACGATTAGAAGTGCCAAGGGTGGGGTAAAGCTGGTACTGAAAGAAACATTTCAATTCCACTCAGGTACGATTAGAAGGTTGAAGCCTTTCGCTGCTATCAGGATAGATATGTGATTTCAATTCCACTCAGGTACGATTAGAAGGACGATCGCTTTCAGTTTAGCCTCCTCGAATTCAGATTTCAATTCCACTCAGGTACGATTAGAAGTGGATGCTGTCGTTGAAGCCGCAGCGGGATACACCATTTCAATTCCACTCAGGTACGATTAGAAGTGCGCGATGAGTATGCCGACACGCGGGTCTGGCACGATTTCAATTCCACTCAGGTACGATTAGAAGTAAGTGTTGGTGACGCTTGTGAAACTGGTCATATACATTTCAATTCCACTCAGGTACGATTAGAAGATCCTGACTACATACCTAAACGTGAACAGACTGGAATTTCAATTCCACTCAGGTACGATTAGAAGTGAAGCCGTTGCCGGAACTTGAGTTTTAGCGCTTTCATTTCAATTCCACTCAGGTACGATTAGAAGTGAAGCCGTTGCCGGAACTTGAGTTTTAGCGCTTTCATTTCAATTCCACTCAGGTACGATTAGAAGCAGTCCGGTCAGTTCGCTTCTGAAATGATAATTCGAATTTCAATTCCACTCAGGTACGATTAGAAGACGTCACTTGTTGTCAGTTTAGCAACGATAGGGGGATTTCAATTCCACTCAGGTACGATTAGAAGATCAGTTTGTCCCCTGGTTGGCGGGTACTATTGAATTTCAATTCCACTCAGGTACGATTAGAAGTGTAATCGAGTCGACCATTAACGAGATAGTTATAAAATTTCAATTCCACTCAGGTACGATTAGAAGGGGTGTCTTTCTTGTTATCCGCCTTGCGTTGTTTCTATTTCAATTCCACTCAGGTACGATTAGAAGAATCTGCAGGCAACCCGGAAAGATGGCCTGCTGCAAATTTCAATTCCACTCAGGTACGATTAGAAGTATCTGGCCCATACTGAAGGTCAGGTTGAGCGAATATTTCAATTCCACTCAGGTACGATTAGAAGATTACTCAGTTCCGACAAGTTGTTGCCCGGACTCAAATTTCAATTCCACTCAGGTACGATTAGAAGACCGTAACCGGTTATTGGCCCATTCAGCCCGATCGTATTTCAATTCCACTCAGGTACGATTAGAAGCCGAGGAGGCTCCCAACGAGCACCAGCACGCGGGTGATTTCAATTCCACTCAGGTACGATTAGAAGAAGGATAGCCTGCTACGGGTGGGTCTGGACCAGATATTTCAATTCCACTCAGGTACGATTAGAAGGCTCTGTAGCACTTCAAAAGGGTATCGATGAAGCTATTTCAATTCCACTCAGGTACGATTAGAAGAACAATCCCAGCAAAAACGAACTATTCTGACGCTAAATTTCAATTCCACTCAGGTACGATTAGAAGCAGACTGACTGTCCAGTTTCCCAGCTCGCTACACATTTCAATTCCACTCAGGTACGATTAGAAGTCTCGCAAAACATACTGGCCTTCTGGCTGCTGACCTATTTCAATTCCACTCAGGTACGATTAGAAGAAATGAGAGCTGATGGGAGCTGCCAGCTGGCGCTTAATTTCAATTCCACTCAGGTACGATTAGAAGTGGGATGATGTGGTCCAGATGCACACGCTCAACAGCATTTCAATTCCACTCAGGTACGATTAGAAGTTCGCGAAAAAGCTCTGCATCTCGCCTTTTGTCGCGATTTCAATTCCACTCAGGTACGATTAGAAGTGTACCTAAGCCAACAGGGGGTGTAACTGAATTTGCATTTCAATTCCACTCAGGTACGATTAGAAGATGCGACCCTGGCCAAGATGGGTCAGTTTACCGAGCATTTCAATTCCACTCAGGTACGATTAGAAGCGTCGACGGCGGGCGATCTGCAACGCCCGTCCCAAATTTCAATTCCACTCAGGTACGATTAGAAGGTTGCCCCGCCTGCCTGGTTTCGTTCGTCTGGGTTCATTTCAATTCCACTCAGGTACGATTAGAAGTCACTGATTTCGCCGAAATACAAGCCTTTGGTTGTATTTCAATTCCACTCAGGTACGATTAGAAGATTGTCGTCACTATGGTTTTGGTGGGAATCCGACTTGATTTCAATTCCACTCAGGTACGATTAGAAGTTTGATCAACTCCCAGACACCTGTTGCTATTAGTCATTTCAATTCCACTCAGGTACGATTAGAAGCTTCTGTAGCCAGGGCAACAGGAACGGCCCGGGCAATTTCAATTCCACTCAGGTACGATTAGAAGTATGCTGCCCACAATTTCAGTGCGGACTGGGGCGTATTTCAATTCCACTCAGGTACGATTAGAAGGCTTTCTCATTTCGGAAATAGACAAGTTCGGCACGTATTTCAATTCCACTCAGGTACGATTAGAAGTCTGACCCGAGGAGGCATCGTATTCGCCTGGACAGACATTTCAATTCCACTCAGGTACGATTAGAAGCTGGGTCGGGAGCCGACCGTCGTTCTGCGCGAAATCATTTCAATTCCACTCAGGTACGATTAGAAGTATGCAACAACATTGGACAAGATTCCTGCCAGAAGCATTTCAATTCCACTCAGGTACGATTAGAAGTGATGACGAGTAAGGCAAACCAAGTCCTACCCTGACATTTCAATTCCACTCAGGTACGATTAGAAGTCCATGCTCGTGGCTCAGGATGCGCGTTCGGAGTATATTTCAATTCCACTCAGGTACGATTAGAAGCAGAGTTTGGGGGCTGAAGGTAACGTGAATTACCTGATTTCAATTCCACTCAGGTACGATTAGAAGGACTTTCCGACCATTAATTTTGAGGCCTTTCAGTGGATTTCAATTCCACTCAGGTACGATTAGAAGCGCTCAGGTAGTCCAGCTGATCCCCATCGATCAGGCATTTCAATTCCACTCAGGTACGATTAGAAGCAAGCCCCGCCAGGGCGTTGGCCCGTTCCATCATGATTTCAATTCCACTCAGGTACGATTAGAAGTTGGTGACATTCCAACAGACAACGTTGTGGCTTCATATTTCAATTCCACTCAGGTACGATTAGAAGCAGGCAAGGCAACTTCACCAGCACGACGACGAACGCATTTCAATTCCACTCAGGTACGATTAGAAGAGATGCTGCGTTTTGCGATGCAGTTTATTCCTGCTAATTTCAATTCCACTCAGGTACGATTAGAAGCAAGGACGCCCCTAAAACGCAGGCTACCCACCTGAATTTCAATTCCACTCAGGTACGATTAGAAGCAGAGTTTGGGGGCTGAAGGTAACGTGAATTACCTGATTTCAATTCCACTCAGGTACGATTAGAAGGGAACGAGCAGCCAACGCGCCACGCTGAGGAACACATTTCAATTCCACTCAGGTACGATTAGAAGTGCGACTGATCCACGACTAGTAAAAAACGCGCTATTATTTCAATTCCACTCAGGTACGATTAGAAGGCAGATGCTTGGTTTAACTTGGATAGGTGAGGCACAATTTCAATTCCACTCAGGTACGATTAGAAGAACGCGCCAGGCGATTCCAGATAAATTCTATAAGCCATTTCAATTCCACTCAGGTACGATTAGAAGTTGATAATGATGTTTTTGCCGGTTTAAGCAGCCGACATTTCAATTCCACTCAGGTACGATTAGAAGGTTCACATCAATCATTATCAATGATCCGTTTCCGTATTTCAATTCCACTCAGGTACGATTAGAAGATGCTTACTTTAGATCACTACCATTGTTTCGGTTATATTTCAATTCCACTCAGGTACGATTAGAAGGCAGATGCTTGGTTTAACCTGGATAGGTGAGGCACAATTTCAATTCCACTCAGGTACGATTAGAAGCCCGCCTGGTCGAACTACACGGACTAAGCCCGACAACATTTCAATTCCACTCAGGTACGATTAGAAGTAAAGCCTATCAGCAGATGTACGACTATTTCAATAATTTCAATTCCACTCAGGTACGATTAGAAGCGCAAGCGAAGCCCAGGAGCCAGAACCGGAGCCACATTTCAATTCCACTCAGGTACGATTAGAAGCCGGCGTGTTATTCTGACCTACGTAATTGATTTTGCATTTCAATTCCACTCAGGTACGATTAGAAGGAATCCTGCCACCCCGACACTAAAAAACCCTCAAATATTTCAATTCCACTCAGGTACGATTAGAAGTAACGGATTGACCAGCAACAACGGTTGTGCGCTCGTATTTCAATTCCACTCAGGTACGATTAGAAGTGGACGCCCTGAAATCCATTTTGCAGGGTCCATCCAATTTCAATTCCACTCAGGTACGATTAGAAGCATCAGGATATATTACTGATGATGGGGTTGTATTTAATTTCAATTCCACTCAGGTACGATTAGAAGTTCCCGCTCGAAAGTTTGCACTTTCCACGTACCATATTTCAATTCCACTCAGGTACGATTAGAAGACGTTTTCCGCACGAACTCGTAATGAATTCCTTTCTATTTCAATTCCACTCAGGTACGATTAGAAGAAGGCTGGCGATAATTAAATACTTTTTTAAACTGGGATTTCAATTCCACTCAGGTACGATTAGAAGAACGCCCCAGGGGAAAGAACACCAAAGACCACCAGATTTCAATTCCACTCAGGTACGATTAGAAGGCTACGTGGCGCTGAAGAAGCTGGCCGTATCGCTTATTTCAATTCCACTCAGGTACGATTAGAAGCGAATAGCCAGTAGATAGAGTTGACGACCTCGAACCATTTCAATTCCACTCAGGTACGATTAGAAGTGCCTAATGAAAGAGATAACGTTTCGCCCCCTGCGCATTTCAATTCCACTCAGGTACGATTAGAAGAAGGCGGGTCGGTAATGATTGAATCGACTGAATTTTATTTCAATTCCACTCAGGTACGATTAGAAGCGCGCTCACCTGGGCCAGACGACGCCACGCCATCACATTTCAATTCCACTCAGGTACGATTAGAAGCCCGATACCTCCATGACTATTCAGCGGTTTGGGTTTATTTCAATTCCACTCAGGTACGATTAGAAGTGGCAAGACGGAAGTTGAAGCACTAGGATTAACGCATTTCAATTCCACTCAGGTACGATTAGAAGCACACCAGCGAGGTGGTGGGGGTGACAAAAAGACCCATTTCAATTCCACTCAGGTACGATTAGAAGCGACGAACCAATGGCTTCCATCCAGGCTTTCACGTAATTTCAATTCCACTCAGGTACGATTAGAAGAGCCGCTCTGCTGGCGCAACGTACAACAACTAACCCATTTCAATTCCACTCAGGTACGATTAGAAGTGGCGTGGGGCTTTTAACCGTGCTCTGGAACAGATTATTTCAATTCCACTCAGGTACGATTAGAAGTGCGCGAGAATATCGAGTTGAGAAAGTGTAGACGAATTTCAATTCCACTCAGGTACGATTAGAAGAGCAAGCGCCGAACCAGGGCCGAAGCGAACGCAACATTTCAATTCCACTCAGGTACGATTAGAAGTGGCATCAACGGGGCCGGTTGATGGTGAAAAGCCTCATTTCAATTCCACTCAGGTACGATTAGAAGTAGACGAAACCGCAGCAGAAATGCGCATTGTCCCAAATTTCAATTCCACTCAGGTACGATTAGAAGGGGCTGAGAGCAGGGGCCGTTTACCTTTAAACGCGCATTTCAATTCCACTCAGGTACGATTAGAAGCCGCGCCGGGCTTCAGATATCGCCTTACAACGCATATTTCAATTCCACTCAGGTACGATTAGAAGGGTAAAGCGCCCGGTTGATAGCTGGGCGCTTTTTTAATTTCAATTCCACTCAGGTACGATTAGAAGTGGGTCATCGTTGGTGGCGAATCCGGTCCAAAGCGCATTTCAATTCCACTCAGGTACGATTAGAAGGAAAACGCTTATCGCAATTGGCTTGCCATATTGGCCATTTCAATTCCACTCAGGTACGATTAGAAGTTGGCTATCGAACGCCACCGAAATGACCTAAAGACATTTCAATTCCACTCAGGTACGATTAGAAGACAACGACCAACAACACGCTGTCTGATATGTTCTTATTTCAATTCCACTCAGGTACGATTAGAAGTTGTCGTCGCTCATGACGTACTGGCCCGCAGGGATATTTCAATTCCACTCAGGTACGATTAGAAGGCTCTCGTTTCAGGCGGAGTACACCCCTACGTTTGTATTTCAATTCCACTCAGGTACGATTAGAAGCCGGTTGGTAATCATGTTGATCACCCGATCGTTAACATTTCAATTCCACTCAGGTACGATTAGAAGGGTGGACTAGTTACTGGACCCGTCCTAGGTTTGATATTTCAATTCCACTCAGGTACGATTAGAAGGAAGAAGAAAACAAAACGCTAGGTCCGTTCAAACTATTTCAATTCCACTCAGGTACGATTAGAAGGTTCGCGGCAACGCTTCTGGTGACGCTGCTTTGCGTATTTCAATTCCACTCAGGTACGATTAGAAGTTACTCCGCACGCGTTGGTCTGAAGCAGCGTATAGCATTTCAATTCCACTCAGGTACGATTAGAAGGCGCATCGAGGGAGCCTTTGAGGACAATACAAATATATTTCAATTCCACTCAGGTACGATTAGAAGAGCTTTTTGTGGTCTGCTTCGATGGTTTCGAGCTGAATTTCAATTCCACTCAGGTACGATTAGAAGTTCTACTTCATTGTAAAAAATCACCCTCTAGCGAAATTTCAATTCCACTCAGGTACGATTAGAAGTTCCAGACTTATTAATTTCGAACATTCCGATATCTTATTTCAATTCCACTCAGGTACGATTAGAAGCCCGCCGTCGTGCGGCCTAGGATGATGTTGTTATCAATTTCAATTCCACTCAGGTACGATTAGAAGAACACGTGCAGAAGAACACCGACGAAGCCAAAGGCATTTCAATTCCACTCAGGTACGATTAGAAGCCTCGCTGACAAGTTCGCTGGGATTGTAACCTTCACATTTCAATTCCACTCAGGTACGATTAGAAGAACTTCGCGTGCCACCGCTTCGGGAAAACCCCCGGCATTTCAATTCCACTCAGGTACGATTAGAAGACCCCCACCCCGCCCTTAGTTGAGGGGGGAGCCGTATTTCAATTCCACTCAGGTACGATTAGAAGCGAGCCACTGCTGCACACCACACACCAGGTTATCATATTTCAATTCCACTCAGGTACGATTAGAAGGGTGCTGGTGAAACACCGGAATCAACACCAGCTAAGTATTTCAATTCCACTCAGGTACGATTAGAAGCTCACCGAGTGGCGAAAACGGGCCACGCCCGGACTCATTTCAATTCCACTCAGGTACGATTAGAAGATGTAACGAATATTAACGAGTTGATCGGAAAAACGCATTTCAATTCCACTCAGGTACGATTAGAAGAAAGCAGTCCAAGAATCAGCACCCAATGATTTCAAAATTTCAATTCCACTCAGGTACGATTAGAAGCGCCGTCCGAAAATCCGCTGATGAACGAACCCTGGAATTTCAATTCCACTCAGGTACGATTAGAAGATTCGTCATCGACGAGCCAGCCGGCCTGCTGTTCGAATTTCAATTCCACTCAGGTACGATTAGAAGATATCAGGAAAACCCGGTCAGTCCCAAACCTGACAAATTTCAATTCCACTCAGGTACGATTAGAAGGGAGCATAATCAGCAGCTCAGCAACCTGCACTGGTATTTCAATTCCACTCAGGTACGATTAGAAGGCGCTGTTGTGCTGATCAACGCTGACGGGAAGGAAGATTTCAATTCCACTCAGGTACGATTAGAAGCCTGCACAACTGCAGTTGCCGTATCAGAATCATCGAATTTCAATTCCACTCAGGTACGATTAGAAGCCAGATCCTGCGTTTCGTCCTTGACCTGCTGACTTCATTTCAATTCCACTCAGGTACGATTAGAAGGAAGACAGGCTATATCTGACAGCTTTTTACTTAAGTATTTCAATTCCACTCAGGTACGATTAGAAGTTCGTGGGTCACCCAAACCGGTACCGCCCTGCTCGCATTTCAATTCCACTCAGGTACGATTAGAAGGTGTCACCCAACTGCGATTACGTTGTGCATCGCCCTATTTCAATTCCACTCAGGTACGATTAGAAGGTGGATTTTTCGGGAGTCTACAATCCGAACGGGATCAATTTCAATTCCACTCAGGTACGATTAGAAGCACGGGCTACTATCAGGCGAAACTCATGTCAGCGCGATTTCAATTCCACTCAGGTACGATTAGAAGTGCCTGTTGCTATTCGAACTAGCTGTAAAACGCTACAATTTCAATTCCACTCAGGTACGATTAGAAGATCCCAACCTTGCCCTATTACCTGTCTGGCTGGGAAATTTCAATTCCACTCAGGTACGATTAGAAGTCCGCAGGGGGTAGTGTTGTACGACGCGAATGGATATTTCAATTCCACTCAGGTACGATTAGAAGGCCAACCTTCAGCACCGTCGGCGACGGGCTGCAATATTTCAATTCCACTCAGGTACGATTAGAAGTGACTGGCTGCCCAATACCTTTTATTCGACCGGCGAATTTCAATTCCACTCAGGTACGATTAGAAGGTCATTCAGTTGGATGAAAAGGAAGGAGGGAAAATAAATTTCAATTCCACTCAGGTACGATTAGAAGAATGAACGAAATGACGGCTGACCTGACGTTCATGTTATTTCAATTCCACTCAGGTACGATTAGAAGTTGCACAACGTAGCGGCTTGCTTCAGTCCATCACCTATTTCAATTCCACTCAGGTACGATTAGAAGGATGAAGACCCCACCACATCCGGGCGAAATTTTAGAATTTCAATTCCACTCAGGTACGATTAGAAGGCAACGGAATTGGCGAGACCCCCACCAACGACCAGAATTTCAATTCCACTCAGGTACGATTAGAAGTGAGCGATTACCAGCTGCTGTGTTTGTCCTGGCAAAATTTCAATTCCACTCAGGTACGATTAGAAGTTACGTAATCACCGCAGGAGGCTACCCAGTAGCCACATTTCAATTCCACTCAGGTACGATTAGAAGTTTAACTCGAGACGCGTCATAGTCTTTAGCAGCGTTTATTTCAATTCCACTCAGGTACGATTAGAAGGGTGGAAACGATAATCGTGCCCTCCCTGCAACGAAATTTCAATTCCACTCAGGTACGATTAGAAGACGTCAAGTTACGGATAAAAAAAGGGCTTTTCTGAGCCCTGTGCCACTTTTAGTATGGCCGTTTTAAAGATAAAAATCGTCGATCACCAATAGTACGAAAACCCCCGGCGATCGACGATGCTTTATAATCAATTAGTTACAAGATTTTGCTCTCGTTTGAGCAGGATAATGTCCGAATGTCAAGGAACAATTTCTGCGGTCGACGACAGAACCTCTATAGAAAATCATCCGTCGATTGCCGCTCAACCCCCACGATCTGCTTGTCGAACCATTTCTTGTCGCGGTTTTTGAACAGGATTAAACTGTCTTCATCCTCGTTCATAATTCGCCTGGCTTCAAAGAGCAGTTCCTTCAACTGAACTTCGGTCAGCTCACCTTCGAACACCGAATTCTGCACCCAGTTCAGGTAACGCCGGCAAAGCTTGAGCATCTTCCCGACGCGCTTCTGCCCCATGTCATAAACGAGAATAATATACATAAAAGGAGAGAGGAGGAAAGGAAGGAAGGAGAAAGTAGGTAGCAGTAAAAAAACTTTTCTCTCTGTTCCCTTTCCTCCTCTCTCCTTGTTTTTTACCACCACGCTTTGAACGGTTTGTATTCTTCCATGCCCAGCAGATGCTTTTGAAGTTTGTAACACTCCAGTTTGATCAGGTGCTTGTAGCTGACGTTGCGGCCCAGCGACCGGTGCTTGATGGTCTCCTTCAGCGATTCGTCGAATGCCTGTAAAAAGCGCTTGCGAGCGGCATCTTTCATGACGCACCCGCCTACTTCCATCCGGAAATCCGACGGCTGTAGTTGCCGTTTGTTGACCATCCGAAAAATTAGCCGATCGATGAGAATGGGCTTGAAGATCTCGGCCATGTCCAACGCCAGTGAGTACCGACGTGCTCCCGGTTCGTGCAGGAAGCTGATGGTTGGGTTCAGTTGGGTGTGATAAATCATGCTCAGACAAGCTGAATAACATAACATATTCCCCAGCGAAATCATGGCGTTCAACTCGTTCTGTGGCGGGCGCTTACTACGTCCGTCCATGCAGAACGTCTCCCCCAGAATAGCATCGAAACAACCGTAGTACGTCTGGCGGATGTTACCTTCAATGCCCATCAACATGGGTACATCAGTTGCTGTTGGGATGCTGGCTAGTAATTGCTCAACCGTTTTAA
Source organism: Spirosoma pomorum (assembly GCF_054776615.1). NCBI lineage: Bacteria > Pseudomonadati > Bacteroidota > Cytophagia > Cytophagales > Cytophagaceae > Spirosoma > Spirosoma pomorum. The sequence continues at coordinate 524,868 of NZ_BAAHBP010000002.1, read as the reverse complement.
TCGAGTCACTCAGGTCGCAGGGGCGACGATCGTTCTGGCGATTCTGGTAGTATTTCAGAACGCGTAAAATGTTGCTGGCCGCTCCTTCAATAAACGCCCGCGCCACCACCAGCCGCTTCTTTGCCGATACGTAATGCTTGGTTTGCTCTACCTGCATTTTGCCCGCCAGCAGGTATTCGCGGGGCATGAACGAGCCGGTATAATGTTCGTAGTAGTCGAAGAAGTGAACGGCGATGCCTTCCTTACCCAGAAAGTTGTATAGCGCCGAATTGGCATCCAGACTTCCGAATACGTATAGATCCGACACCTGCTCGACGGGTAGAAAACGCGGCTGACCTTCGTTACCTTCCTCATCGACAGGCGTGAACTTGAGTGTATTATCCTGCCGACTCAACCGGCCCGGATTAAACAGGTATTTGGTTTGTTTCATAATGGGTGGAAGAAAGGGATGAAGGGGAGGACGCCGACATACCCTTTCGTCTCGTTCCTCCCTCTTTTCTCTTTACTCCTCTTCTACATAACAAAAATCAAAGTAGCTGCACGAGCGGCATTTCGACTTGTTGATACGTTCGGGACATCGCTCGCTGTCTACGATCCGCTCAATATCGTGAATCCAACCTTCAACCATAGGCGCGTCTGTTTCGTCGAGCTGGACGGTTTGTGTCTGGCGAAGTTTGGGGTACTCGATCAGGCCCGTTGCTCCGTCGATGCCGTTTTTGCGGAGCAGATACAGGTAAAACTGCACCTGCGCTACGTGCGAATGTTCCAGCTTGTCGGACTTCTTGATCTCATGCACGACTTTGTCATAGGGATCATAAAAGTCGATTTTGGAACCATCGACGCTGATCTCCCGGTACCGCTCTGCGCGTTGGGGATAAGCTTGTTCATGCAACTGCTTCCCCTCAGCAACGGCTTCGGACGTATGTTCCATACGTATCTGATTTGCGTGGAGCCACATCTTCCTATGGCAGAGGTGATAGTAGTTGATCAGGGTGGCGTTGGCGTGGGACATTATCCTACAGAAAATTAAAATCAGATCCGCGTTCTATTCGTTGGTATCCTACTCCAGAGATATAATTGAGGTTAGTCGCAATGAGAGTATTTTGCTTGTCTTCCAGTTTAATTTGATGCTCTTTCGGGCACTCCCACGGATAAGCTTGTACCAAAAGTTGACTAGCTTCAATGTATTTTCCTACCCTTCTATAGGCTTCGAAGTCAGACCTTAGATTCTCACACAGAACATCAATCTTTAAATTACTCTTGTCAATAACGTCTTCAACCCAATCTGCCCAATCACCCGCGTGAAATGTATTCTCAAAATTGACAATTCGTTCGTGCCTAAAACCGATCTGGAAATTACGTTCTTGCTCTTCAGCGTAACCTTTTGCATAAACTTCATCGCAGGCATCGACCAAATGTTGCTCAGATAATTCTTGTTCATCCAGTGTCCACAGAACGCGCCATGTTTCATTCACGATAGTTTGGTCGTAGATACGTTTGGTATTACCAACACTATATTCAAAAAGATATATTTCTGATGGTTTTTTACGTTTACCTGCTCGGTTGACTCGGCCAAATCTCTGAATTAACGCGTCAATCGGGGCGTTCTCTATGAATGCAACATCATAATCAATATCTAGGCTAACCTCTACAGCCTGCGTAGCAATTAATAATCGAGGACGCTCTTTTCTGTCGTCTGCTGTGATACTCTTTTCAGTCTCTTTACGGTCTTTGCGATGAAATCCACCGTGTAATAATTTGGGATTATACTTGCTAAAAGTTTGACTCAGTTTCTGACACGTACTGACGTTGTTGACAATGATCAGCACAGTTTTCTTTCCTTCATCGAGTATCTGCGCAATTTGCTCAGTTGAGTCAATAACCCTTTTCTTAGGCTGGCAGATCAATTTGTGACGAATACGTTTTAATATTTCGGCATCAGCTGGCTTACCTGGATTGGGGCGTAAGATTCTCGATGTATCACCATCGAACAGTTCATTGACAATCCGATCCAGTAAAAACTTGGGAATGGTTGCTGACATCAACAGAATTTTAGCTTTACAAAATCGCTTAAGCCACTTGAGGGTTGCCAGCATCATCCCTGTTAAGTGTGCATCGTACGTATGAAATTCGTCAATGATAAATAGTGCGTTTTGATAGTCGAATAGACTCATATCCCATCCTTTACCATGTAGCGCGTGTTTGAGTACTTGATGTAATGTAGCTACCTTGACAGGATAGAATAATTCGCGGGAAGCGGACCGTTTATTCCGGGCAATCTCTTCGCTTTGTTGAAAATTGTTTGTCTCATTGATTGCTTCCTCATAGAAGAAATCAAGGGCTTTGCTGTGAAGAGCCGTTACGCGGTCTTTCCCATAAACGTCCTTGAGCCTACGCACCATAGCATTGATACTAGCAGTATACGGCAACAGGTAAAACAGTCTGACATTTTCTGTCTGGTTAGCATATACCCAACTTAGTGCCGCTTCCGTTTTCCCCGATCCCGTTGGTGCGTGTAGAATAACGTCACCCACGTAACGCTGCATTCGCTCCTGAAATGGTCGAAAAGGTACTCGGACGACTTTATTCTTATCGTTTACAGTAGAGGGATAAAAATCAGTCAGCTCAAGTCGTTTCCATACAGGCAAATCGCTTTCCGTCTTTGCTGAACCGATATGATCAGCGGCCATCAGCAATCCACGCATACGAGCTAGTTGCAGCCTATTTACTGCCTGTGATTGCTGTCTATCCTTCATCAGAAGAAATTGAATTTCATCCGAGTAGGTATCGTTAGGGGAAAGATTATTTGTTATTGGCGAAACATCGTTGAAAAGCGTTCCCCATGCTTTCACAACCTCTTTAGCGACCTTTACCAACGCTGGGTCGTCGGCCAGATGACAGGGTAAATCGGTTCCTATTTCGTAAAGAGAAAGCTTTTTAAAACCATCTGAAACGATTCCTTTGTGGTGCGTAGCAATGGCGAATAATTCGTCAATAGGAAGATTTAAGAACTGCTCACAAAACCAAAGTGAGATGAGTTCGTGGCGAATGCTTACAACCGTTGTTCCTTTTTTCAGATTCGCTTGAAAGCTCTTGTGAATTTTGCCGATGTCATGCCAAACAGCACTACGAATAGCTTTTCTTAGCCACTCATTACGCTCGTCTTCTGTAAATGGCAACCGGTTAACTAGCTCAATGGCTGCCCGAACTACCCGTCGCGTATGCTCCTCAAGTGTCATACATAGCGCAAACGTTGGGTCGTCACTTTTGGCTTTGTAAACGTTGAAATCCATTTTAAATCATTGCCAGTTGTGTAGATAGAAACATTTGCCTTCGCCGGTTCTGAACAGATTACCGATTGATATTTCTTGACTAGTACCTGCCGCTAGATTGATAAACACACGCGGATTGATTGGCTTTCTTCCTGCCCCCACTCGCGCGTTTTCTTCGTAAGCATCGGCTAGTTGAACTAGTTGTCCAGCTACCTGCATACCGGGTGAAAAAGGTAAGGCGCAGCCACTAATTTTTGCCTGATTAACAGCTTCGACCGCGACAATCCGAACCGATTCAAAGCGAATTCGCAGTAAGTCCTGCGAGCGCCCCAGTGCAGGTGTACCAATCGGATAGCGGAAGTAATCAATCCAATCGGTGCGATTTAACCAGAGAGTCAAACAAGGTTGAAGATCACCCGCCGAGTCAGTTGCTGCTATGACATGAAACTCCCGTTTATATGCATCCGTACCTTTGGCATGTGGCTTTACATTTCGGCCATCAAATTCTAATCTCTGGCGGGTTTCTAGATCGGTAGCTTCCGTTACGTATTGATAATGAAATCCAAACTGCACTTCATCATGTGTTACAATACGTCCCAAACAGCAACCAATTAACCCTAGTAGCGACGAATAAGAAGGTACCGTCATGCAAAGCGCATTTCCAGAAAGGACAAAGGGCAAACGTGGTGTCGCTGTCCATCCGTCAAATTGAACTTCCAATACCTCATTCATTGGACGTCGTAGTCAAGTGAGCCTTTATGAAGTCTTGAGCAACACTTATAGGCGAGCCAACAACAATCGTAGAACTACTCGAAAGGGACTTAACCTCGGCTTCGTTCTGTAGATACCCTTCACGTATGCCGATATAGATAGGTGTTGCCAGTTTACTTTGGTAATCGTCAATGATCTGTTTCAACGTGTTTATTTTCAAAGAAGGCATTTCGCCAGAACCTTCGAACAGATTGTTGAAGACGGGGTTTGCACATTCAAGCCCAGCCAAAATCAGCACCTTAGGACTGACATCAGCACCGAAGGCCGCTTGTTTTGCTCCACCCCGTAAAAATGCTAGCCCACGTAACAAACCAGCTGCACGCTCTTTGCGTGACTGCTCCGCGTTTTGTAGCGTGAAGCGTTTGAATGTTCCTTTGGCTCCCAAAGGTTTGTTTGTCAACTGGTCTGCATATTGTTTTACCGTCTCAGAAGCCAACTCTTGTTTGCTACCCAGGTTGTCAAATTGCCCAAGCCGATAATATTCGAGATTGAAAAAGCCTTCTAGATGAGCCGCATAAAATTGTGTTGAATATGGCAATGGGGTGTTTTCTTTGAGGTGAACAAAACCTTCATCAACGTTCAACGTCCGTTTACCACGAATCCCTTTTAAGACAGAGCATTTAAATGGTGATGTCCGTTGAACACTCTCTGCTTTAGTTTTTGTAGGCGCATCCTCTTCATCCTCTTCATCACTCGCTCCTGACTTATCATTTCCCCCACTACGCATGTAGCCAAATAAATCATCTTCTGGGAAAGTAATTGGGTCGAGCTGCGTAGCGATTTTGTTAGTTGTTCCTTTTTTCGAAACGCCGATTGCCTGCAATTCGCTGGGCGTCCAGTTGTTCTCCTCGTTTGAGGTATTCCGAAGCCATCGACGCCATGCCTGAGCCGATACGTAAGGCACTTTTTCACGGCGGCCATTCACCATTTCTTCGAATACTTTGGGGACTACTTTGTTGCGGTCTTCGCCTGCGCCTAAACCTGCACCATTCAAAAAAGCGGCTGTGCCATCGATGACTAATGCACCGGTAATGTTGTTAAGAGTTGCCATACTACACTGCTGTTAGAGAAAGTGATACGTGGTGATAGAATTGATTTAAAAGGTATTCGATAGCAAATCGGGCAAACGATGGATTGTATCTGCCCATATAGTCGTACAGAAGTTTTTCAGAAGGAATAGACAGAGCAAACGGTTGTTTCTGTTCCTTTTCAAGCTCAGTCATATTTTCACTGACAGCATCGAGCCATTGAGCGATTTGAAAGTTTTCCCGGCGCATTGGAACCAATACATGCTGACGAAATTTCTCTTCATCCAATTGGCCTTTATTTCGTCCATCACGATAGTAATGGATGTATTCATCAACAAATTGGCGAAAGTTTTTCAGGTAGTCACTTTGCTCGACACCAGGCTCAGGAAGCAGCTCGGTTGGCTGAACCGATAACTGAGGGATCGGCTCATTGCGGTAATAGTTTAGATACATCCGAATAATGTCCCGCAGCCCGTAAGCATTCAGGCGATTTTCTGAATCGAAAAGCAATGAATAAACTGGCTCAAACTCATAAAATCGACTGCCTTCCCGAATCAACAAGGGTAATGGATTACCTTCCTGATAACGGGCCCCTAACCAACGGCTGCTGTAGCTACGTTTGTCTTCACCCATCAAATGAAAGAATAGATTAATCGACTGACCGATAGGCAAGTTGGCTATATCGGGAACAGAAGGCATTGTTACATCGTCATCCACAGACAACGTTAGATAATAGAAATGGACCATCCGATACATCCGGCTAAGGGTACCATCTATCGGAATTTTTTCAGGATTATTGAGAACCGAAACGTGATGAGCCCAATGCCACTCTTTGCGACTTGCGGCTCCTACCAGTGATTCAAATACCATGCTTTTATACAAGGCATAATCGCTGGCCGGAGCATCCGATTTTTCTAAAAACTTGTGCTGAGCTTTACTCCATTCCTCTTTGCCCAACAGATGAGCGATATATTTAGCATATTCTAACTTATCCTCATTTCCGATAAGGCGTTGGTATTCCTCATAAAATCGAACAGAAACGCCATCTGAATTTTTGTTGGGGTAAAGTCCATAGAAGTCAATATTCCCCTCAAGGCAATCCAGAAAGTCTGATTGAATTCTCGAATTCTTTAAAATTCCTTCCAACGCTGGCCTTAGAGAGGGACTTCTATACAGTCTGAGCAGCTTAACGATCAATTGGCTTGGGATGCGATCAATTTCGCAACTCGCCCCGGTACCTGAGTTAGTAAAACTCCAAAGATTGAAAGCCGTAGTCTTATCATTTCGCTCTTTATCAGCCAGAATATGTAACGCTCTACTTAAGTAATGGCCTTTGTTAAAATCTTTGATATTATCAACCGACGAAGTTGATGAACCTGCCGTAGCTCTACTTTTTATGAGATCTACGTGATCAGCAATCAGCCGTTTGGATAACTCTTCATTCGAGGAATCAATTAACAGTATTCCGCCTTTATACAACACCGCCGATAATGGTAGGAATTGCATAACAGCTAAACAAACAGGGTGAACGGTAAGCGCATATTTGGCTTGAGGTAATGCCTGTGCATCAGAGCCTAATCCACCCAGTAACGGAAACCAACACCGGTTAACGGTTTTATCCTTACCACTGATCTTGCTGGTGGGATAGCCTACCTTGCGGAGCGTTTGCTCGTAGAAAGTATCAAACGTAGTTTTGAACTTCAAGCCAGACAACTCGCAGGTGTATGGACCATCATCCTCTACGTTTTCCAGACTGTTAGCAATGAGCTGGTTATATATGGCTTCTCCGAACTCTTTATCGTTGAGTAGCGGCCCATTTTTAGAGAAGAGCATCGTATAGCTCTTCAATCGCTTATTCAAGCGTGTGAGTGTGTGTAAGCCATCACTGTACGGATTCTTGAATAGTCTAAGCAACGTATGGGCATCAACCGTACTAATGTTTTGCTTAGCCAGTGCTTCGATGGTTTGGAGCGCGTTGTTGAGCATAGCGCTGCCGGTATAGTCTCTAAACAGTATCATCGTATGTAAGTAGTTAAGGTCAGGTATTATATACCCCCACAGCACCGAACCCCTCCGCGTTATACCGGCCCACGCCCGCCAGTATGGCCAGTTCCAGAATCTCCTTCGGGCCGCTGAGTTCGAACGTGAAGCCAAACCATCCCCGCACTTTCGTCTCCGCTCGGGAGTCTTCTTTGATGGCAACAAGTCTTGATTTAGGCTCCCGGTCGAGGAGCAGTCGGTACGTTACTGCTGATGTGGCAAAGTCATCTGTGGATAAACCACCCGCTGAAATGGGCCGGGGGATGCTGTTCCACTTTGCCAGCAGGTTGTCGATCAGTAACGGGCCGAACGGTACGTCGGCGGGGTGCAGGTATTGGTCCATGCCGCGTTCCGACTTCTCGGCGATTACCACGGGCGAGAGCGTCCGCAACGTAACGGTATTTGTGTCGATCTCGACTGGTACGGCTTCGACGCGCTCGATGATGAACTCCGCTCGGTGCTTCGGCGTCGCAATCACGCAGCGCTGATCCTGAAACAGCCCCATAATGAAATGCTGGGCGGCTTTGTCGACGTAGAAACTCACCACCCATTCAATGTGGGGCGTCGTCACCCATAGTCCCCCCGCTTTGGTATCAACACGCGCGTTCGGGATGATCAAATCCGAGAAGGTAAAGAGCTTGAACCGGCGCGTAGACGAGTATTCGTAGCCTTGTCCGTGCAGGAACGTAGCGTATTGCGCATCGGCTTCGGCCAATACGGCGTAGATGAATGCACTTAGTCGGTACGCGTAATTGAAAGGGACCAGCGTTTTTGACGCGGTTGGGCGTAGGGTTAGTTTGAACTGCATGGTGCTGTGGGTAGTAGAAAGCAAATAGGCCTTCGTAACTCTTTTACTGGTTCTGATCAGTTGGTTTAGGCAACGGTAGGTAAATCGTAGGCCAAAAATGACTTCTGAAACGGCAGTCTATTTGCCTAACCACACTTTTTTATGCCTATTGTTAAAAATCAGTACGCCCGCCTGAAGAAAATCAATGACTATTTGACTAGCTGGGGCGGAAAACCTAAATCGAAAGCTGATCTGCTTAAACGGTGCGGCTGCTCGGAACGTACGTTTCGCGAAGATATCCGACTCTTGCGCGAGGAATATGGGGCACCAATTGCTTATGACTATCGGCAGCAGGGCTACCACTACACGCACCCCTTCGAACTGGCGACTACCGTAACGCTTACCGATAAAGACCTGGCAACGTTGCATACAGCGCTGGCAACGCTTCAACAATTTCAGCACCTGAGTCTGTTCGATGATCTACGCGGAACCGTCGATAAGCTCGATAAAGCAGTCCGGTTTCGCAGTAGCCAGGCCGACGATTTCGGGAAGTACATTCTGTTTGAATCGGTGCCGTATACCAAGGGGAGCGAGTGGGTCGAGGTTTTCCTACAGGCTATCCACCAACGGCAGGTTGTGCAGTTCCAGCATCAGCGTTACGATACCGGAGTGACGAAAACGCACCAGATTTATCCATACGTGGTGAAAGAACACCGCAACCGCTGGTACGTAGTGGGCTGGCGGTTGGACGACAAACAGATTCGGGTATTTGGGCTGGACCGAATCATTCCCGATTCAATTCAGGAACTGACAATAGACGTAACGCCACCGGCTTTTGATGCCGAAGCGTACCTGCGAAAAGCACTTGGCGTAGCGGTATACGATGGTCCGGCCGAAGCGGTTATCCTGTCGTTCACGCGGGAGCAGGGTTTTCGGTTCCGGGCGCAACCTTTCTATCCATTCCGCGAAGCGGACATTCTGGTCGATACCGAAACCGAACTCCAGGTCAGGCTTGAGATTGTCGTCAATCGAGAACTAATCTACGAGTTGGCGCGGCTGGGGAATCAGGTGAAAGTGCTGGGACCAGATCATTTACGGGATGATCTAATTAGATTTCTGTCAGAAGCGCTGGTGCAGTATTGAACGATCCGGGTCTTATCTAGCAAGACAAAAATCTTGATAGAATATTTAAGAAGACAGCGTGTTTTGTCGTCCCGGCTGCATCGGGATGGCAAAACACGCCTGAAGAAAACAGTGAGCAGGTTCGTTGTAGGAACAACTCATCATGAGAGACTTGAAGCTGCCTGCGCTCCACCGCCACCGGGTGTTTCGATGCGGATGCGCTCGCCGGTTTGCATAGCGCGGGTGAAGATGCCAGGTAAAGCTTCTTCCCGGCCGTCGACAGTAATCAGCGTCTGGACGCCGGGTTGGCCGGATTCCGCATCATTCATACCGTAGGGGGACGTAACACGATGCTGACTCAACAGGGTAGCCTGCACGGGCGTGAGAAATTCTACGTCGCGGATGATCCCATCGCCCCCACGCCATTGCCCGTCCCCGCCGGAGCCCGTTCGGACGGCAAACTGATGCAGCCGGACCGGATAGCGCCGTTCGAGTTCTTCGGGATCGGTGAGTTTGGTATTGGTCATGTGCTGGTGCACGGCCGAGCGACCCGCTGCGCCGATGGTGGCACCCGCTCCTCCGCCAATGGTTTCGTAATAGCCAAATGCTTCCGAGTCGGTACCTGATTTGCCAAACAGGAAATTGTTCATCGTCCCCTGGCTACAGGCCGCCAGGTTCAGGGCTTTCAGCAACGTATCGACTAGCCGCTGGCTTACTTCCGTATTGCCGCCTACCACCGCCGGACAATCAGCCGGATCATCGGAGAAACTGGGATTAAGAAAGGACGTCGGTACGATTAAGTCAACCGGTACCATCAGCCCTTCATTTAGCGGAATAGTCGTGTGGGACTCATTAGGCGTATCCACGCTGGGGGCATTCACGTTTGGAGAAGCCGCCCAGAGCCGCAGAACGTATAAGACGGCGCTGTGCAGAATGGCCCGGTTGGCATTCAGGTTGTTGGGATGAACGCCCGACGTGCCGGAGAAATCAAACGTAATACGTCCGTCCTGGATGGTGATATTGACACAAATCTTGTGGCCATCATCGAGGAGTTCTTCGGCCGCGAAGGTTTGCCCGTTCAGTGACTTAAGAACAGCGGTGATCACATCCGTAGCCGACTGTTGTAGCCGGGTCATGTAGTGCCGCACCGCTGGGAGACCGTATTGCCGGGCTAGGGCCTGCAACGCCAATTCGCCGGAACGTAACGAAGCCAGCGCTGCTTCGATGTCGGCGCGATTTTCGGCCAGTAACCGGGTTGGATAGGGGGCTTCCGTAAACCGTTGGGCCAGACCAGCCTGTTCACCCTGACTGTCCCACAGAAAGGTTCCGTTTTTAACCACGTACATAGGCTCCAGCACAACGCCTTCTTCGATCAGCGACGTTGCGTCGGGCGGCATTGATCCTGGTACCTTACCGCCAATTTCGGCGTGGTGCGCCCGGTTGATGACGTAGCCAATTAACTCGTCGCTGTCGGTAAAGACGCCTTGTAACAGTGTTACGTCGGGGAGGTGTGAGCCACCGTATTTCGGGTGATTCGTGATAAGGACATCGCCGGGACCAAGCGGTAGTTTTGCGAGACATAACCGGGCACAAACACCCAGGCTGCCTAAGTGTACCGGAATATGGGGAGCGTTGGTTACCAGTTGAGCGTTGGCGTCGAGCAGCGCGCAGGAGAAGTCAAGCCGCTCCTTGACGTTGACCGAAAAGGCCGTTCGCTGTAGTTGGGCACCCATTTCGTCGGCAATAGCCCGGAAACGCTGGGTAAATAGTTCGAGCTGAACAACTTCATTGGCGACCGTTACGTCATCTAGTTCGTCCTGGTCGGCTACGTAATCAACGAGGGCGTTTTTGTTGGCCTGGATAACGAGTCGCCAGCCGGGCTCGATAAAGGCCGACGAGGTTGTATTAAGCAGCAGCGCTGGCCCCCGGAACGTATCGCCTTCCTGCAATTTTGTCCAGTCGTAGGCTGGGTAAGAACCGGCCTGAAAGGCGGGGACGGCGTGGCGGTGGCTGACGGGCTGCGTACTGATGAACTGCTCATCCTGAACTGTGCTGACCAGCACCCGCACACTTTCAAGCTCAATCGGCCGGTTTTCTGGAATATGACCGTATCGCTGCTGGTAGCGATCCCGGAAATCGGCTTCCAGCTTGTTCGTAATTGGCACATCGACCGTGGCTTCCTGTCCCTTGAAACGCAGAAACGCCACCGCCGATTTGACTTGCATGGGTACATTGTCCTGAACCTCCTGGTGGAGTTGTTGCATCGCCTGGTCGGCTAATGCCGTGACGAGGTCAGCTAAGTCAGCGTTTACCTCATCCAGCGGTTGCAGAACGGACTGGGTGGCCAGCCGCTCGATCTGCGCCTGCCCAATACCATAGGCGCTCAGCAAGCCACCATCGAAGGGAAGCACCATACGTTCCATGCCCAACAGCCGGGCGATAGCGCAGCCGTGCAGGCCACCCGCGCCACCAAAAACCAGCAGGCTATACGATTTGGGGTCAAATCCCCGCGCGACCGAAATGGTGCGGATGGCTGCGGCCATCGTTTCGTTGGCAATGCGCTCGAAACCACGCAATAGTTCAAGCGCATCGGGAATCTCACCACTATGTCGGGTGATTTGGTCAATGATGCTCTGCAACGCCTGCTGGGCCTTCTCCGGAAACACCGGAATACCAAACTGACTCGGGTGAAGTTTGCCCAGCAGCAGGTTGACATCGGTGATAGTCAGCAACAACGATTGGCCGGGCTGAGTAGCTCCGTAACAGGCGGGACCCGGATTAGCGCCAGCGCTCTGGGGGCCGACGCGTAGCTGACCGAACGTAGTGCCGCTGCCATCAAACCAACAAACGGAGCCTCCTCCCGCAGCCACCGTTTCGATCGCCAGTGATGGAAGTTGTAAATCAAACGGGCCGATCTGCGTCGAAAAGCGGTAATCCGGCTGCCCGCTGATACGGGCTACGTCGGTACTGGTGCCACCCATGTCGAGGGTTAGTACGCCCGGCTGGCCGCTAGCTTCGTGCGCGTTGGCTACGTAACTGGAGCCAATAACACCGCCCGCCGGACCGCTTAGTAAGCTGTCTTTCGGCTGGAATAGATCAGCCCGAACAAGACCTCCCGCGCTGGTCATCACCCGGACGGATTGCTGATTTAACTGCTGTTGAACATTAGCCAGGTAATCACGTAACACGGGAGTCAGATAAGCGTCTACCACGGCTGTCTGCGTACGCGCAACGTAACCGGGCGTTGTCGAAACGTCCGTTGAGCAGGTAATCAGATCGAAGCCCGCGTGTTGTAAAGCCACTCGTAATTGCTGTTCGTGAGCCGGGGCGCGGTAACTGTTCAGCAGCGAGATCGCCACGGCGTCGGGCTTTTGTTGCCGAAGCTGCTCGAGTAGCGTCGCGATAGTCGATTCCGCCAGTGGGGCAATGATCTGCCCGTCGGACGAGATCCGTTCATCCACTTCCAGCACGCTGCCGTACAGCAGTTCGGCCGGTGGAATGGTTAGTTGAAACAGATTCGGGCGCTGCTGCGTACCGATGACCAGCAGGTCTTTGAAGCCTTTCGTGACCAGTAGCACAACCCGCCCGCCCTTCCGTTCGAGTAGGGCGTTGGTACCTTTAGTCGTGCCCAAGCGCATGTCCAGGGTAGGAAACGACTGATTCAGTGGTGTCTGAGTCAGGAGCCGGGCGGCCAAAACGGGGGCTTCTTCACCCGTAAAAATATCGACAGTATACGAATGGCTACCAGCTGCCGTGGGTAACGGAGGCTCGCAGGTGATAGTCCCATCAACCTGAAGTGACTGGATGACGTACGTCTGGCCGGTTTCGATGATACGTAACTGGTAGCCGTCGAAGAGGGGAGCCGTAAGCCAGGAAGCGTTTACTTTTCCGTCGGTCAGCTGGCCCCGTAGCCGACTGCTGCTCAAAACTTTAGTGCGGTGTAGGCTCCCCGACGGGTCGCGGGCGATACCGTCCGTAAACGTGCCGCCGGTATCAATCCAGATTTGCCACATGCTTAGTGAATCAACGTAATGCCTGCCTGTCGATAAGCCGCCACCAACTCGGCGGGGGCTTGTTGATCCGTGATCAGAACGTCGAACAGACTCAGGGGCGCAAAATAGAGGTATTTATCCGTTTCCAGTTTCGAGGAGTCGCAAAGCAGGTAGGTTTTCTGCGCCTGCCGCTGAATGGCGGTTGTGATGCTGGCTTCTTTCTCACTCCCCGCGCTCAGGCCGTTTTTGAGCGAAATCCCATCGACACCAACAAAAGCCCGATTCGCATGGTAGCGAGCAATATGCTCCTCGGCTACTGCGCCGTGAATCGCCTGGCGATCTTTGTCGACTTCACCACCGATCAGGTTGACGCTGACCTCCGAATCGAGTAACTCCGCCACAACGGGCAAGGAGTTGGTTATGACGGTAATGCGTTTGTTTTTGATGAAGGGACATAACCGAAAGACCGTACTGCCGCAGTCCATGAAAATCACCTCGCCTTCCTGAATCTCCTGCGCGGCCAGCTGGCAGATGTAATCTTTACGTTCCGCGTTGACCGCCGATTTGTTGGCAAAACGGTGGGTCTCAGTGGCCAGGCTCACTTTCATGGCCCCGCCCCGCGTCCGGTAAACCAGTCCCGAAGCCGCTAACTGGACCAGATCACGCCGGACCGTCATCTCTGAAGTCTGAAGCAGATCGGCCAGTTCACGAATATCAACAGAGCCTCGCTCGTCGACCGTTTGTACAATTAGTCGCTTTCGGGATTGGAAATTCATGCTAATTGATTTGTTTTGATCAAATTGGATCAAAAAATAACAAATTGTAACAAGATGACAAATGAACGAGTGCAAATAACCGAAGAGAAGCTGCTTTCCGACAACTGGTACGTACTAAAACGCTTCACGTTTAACTATCGGGATAAACATGGAACCTGGTCTACGCAGCAGCGGGAAGCCTACGACCGCGGTAATGGCGCTACTATTCTACTCCATAATCCGGAAGCTGACCGTGTCATTCTGACCCGGCAGTTCCGACTCCCCACGTTTGTGAACGGGAACGAATCGGGAATGCTCATCGAAACCTGCGCGGGACTCCTGGACGATGAGCATCCGGACGATGCCATCCGACGCGAAACCGAAGAGGAAACCGGTTATCGGATTCAGGCCATTGAGAAAGTGATGGAAGCGTACATGAGCCCCGGCTCGGTGACGGAAAAGCTGTTTTTCTACCTGGCCGAATATTCCGCTGATACCGAACGGCTGAACGGCGGTGGTATTGATGAGGAGGAGATTGATATCCTAGAGATCCCGACAGCCAAGGCACTGCAAATGATCGAGACCGGTGAAATCATGGACGGCAAAACTATCATGTTGTTACAGCACCTCCGCTTGCGCCAACTAGCTCAGAATTGAACGGAGGTTTTTTACACAGAGGCACAGAGAATATAGAGACTGCCGGGAAGAACGGGAAAAGACGTAAGAGCTCCAATGAGAAGCATCTTATCTTACGTCTACAAGCTACCTCTGGAAAACTCCGTGACCTCTGTGCCTCTGTGTTAAGTAAAACTGCTGTAGTGATTCTTCTATTTCCCAGCCGATAGCATATTGGCAAACAGCCGATAGGCACCGGGTACACCCGCGGGAAGTTCGCGGAAGAACACCAGACCGGTGTACATGTAATGACCTTTGCCATACTTGGCGTAAATTAAACTCCCTTCTTTAGCCGCTTCGTTCTGGTCGTGGGCTGAGAAAATGGGCTCGTATTGTTTATCCCAGTCCTGCGCAAAATAGATACCTCGCTCCTGAATCCAGCCATTGAAATCGTTCTGGGTGATTTTGTTCGGCGTATTTAGGAGTGGATGCTGTGGGTTGATGAACGTCATTGCGGCATCTTCTTCCGTTACGCGCTCCCGCCCGACGGCAAAAGGGTAGGGGCCCAGCGGAGGTAGGGGCGTTTCGTTACGCAGGAACGAGTTGACCGGCGTTACGTATTGCACGATCAGATTACCACCATTTTTGACGTACTCCATCAGTTTAGGCTGGTAACGCGCCAGCGAAGGGTTGACATTATACGCCCGTACGCCCATAACAATGGCATCGTACCCAGTCAGGTTACCATTTAGTTCAGCAGGGCCGAGGACGGTAACGCGGCAACCCATCTGCTCGAGAGCAGCCGGAATTTCATCGCCCGCACCGGTAACATAACCAATGTTTTTGGCGGCCACTTTTACGTCCAGCTTCACCAGCTTGGCTTCGGCAGGAGGGAAGAGAGTTTGCGTTGGAATATGCTTGTAGGCCACGAACCGCAGTCCTGTTGTGAACGTACCCGTGCCTGTCGTCATTACGGCTTGTAATCTACCATTGGTAGCCTGTGCTGTGGGGGTGACAGTAAACGATAAGCGCTGCTCGTCGCCTTTGTTCGTCAAATTGAAGGGCTGGGTGGCGGGGGTAATGCGCCAGCCAGCAGGAGCGTTCAGCTTCAGCGTACCCGAAACGCCTTTCCGGCCCGCCTGTAAAACGACCGTGGCCGTTTTGGGGGCGTTATCGGCAAACGTAAAGACGCGCTCCGTCAGGTTGGCTGTTACATCCGGTTGAATGATGAATGGCCGGTAAATCTCGCCATCAACCGCGTCGGTCGATTTATAAATGACTGGCCGGGTATAGGTGAACGACTGCCCGTCGATCTCGAACGTATAGCTGGCGCTTACGGCGGGTGGATTTTCTGGCAGGCCAATCAACTGTTGATTGTCGACCTGGAATAATCCTTTTTCCAGCGGTTTCTCAAGCCAGTATGGTTGCGAAATCTTTTGGTTCTTGGGGATTGTCAGAGTCGTTGGCCAGAGAACGACATCGTTGGGCTTAAGCGTCAGATTTAGCGTCGTGTCTTTGCCGGTAGAATAACGTACCTGCGTTAGTTTGACCGGAACGTCCGTCCGGCTAACAACATTCGTGGTGACGTTGATGGTCGAGCCGGGCGTGGTGGCATAATCGGCGGGATTCGATTCGAACCAGAGCCCCAGACACTGCTGCACCAGGGTTTGTACCTCCTGCCGTTTTGCCTGAACGTAAATATTCGTGGTGTCAAGTTTCCCCAGCGCCTGAGACAATTTGACCAGCATTGGTACGGAAGCCGAGGGCTGGGCGGGTTTGAAGGAGGAAATTACCTGATTCACCAGTGCCTGAACGGCCTCACTGCCCGGCACGCGTTTCCAGGTCATGTCGATGCCTTCGAACGGATTTTTGCTGACCGAGTCACCATTTTTTAGTAGCAAGTAATCAATTTTGGCTGCCCGGTTGGCGGGGGCACCAAAGCCCTGACTCTTGTGCTGACTACGGCTTTCGGCGGCTATTTCGCCGTAGGAGCGTCCCAGTTCAGGATTAAACACACCGGTTTCAATTCCGATCAGATCACCTTTTTCGTCAGGTTTCTTGTTGCTCAGAAAAGCGCCGGGAATAAACACATTCCAGAAAATACGTTTCGCCTGCCACGGTTTTACGTAAGCCAGCTGCTCCGGAAACTTAGTAGGATCATTCGAGATTTTGAAGGCTTCCTCGCCCAGATAAGCTGATGCACTGTGGTGACCATGTCCGGCGCGGGCATCGGGCGGAAAACGAGTGATGATTACATCCGGCCGAAACTTGCGGATAATCCAGACCACGTCGGCCAGCACTTTATCCTGGCCCCAGGTCCGTACTGCTTCGTCCGTTGATTTGGAGAAACCAAAATCATAAGCCCGGCTGAAGAACTGATCCGGCCCGTCAATGCGACGAGCCGCCAGCAACTCCTGGGTCCGGATGACGCCAATGTATTCCCCCTGTTCGGGACCAATCAGGTTCTGCCCCCCATCGCCCCGGGTTAGGGCCATGTACGCCGTTCGTACCAGCTGGTCTTTGGCCATGTACGCCAGAAACAGGGTATTCTCGTCATCGGGGTGAGCCGCCAGGTACAATACTGACCCCACTACGTTCAGTTTCTTTAAGTTGAGTAAGATATCGCCGGTAGAAGCGGTCTTGATGGGGCCATAGGGGACCTGCGCCCAGCCTGAAACGGAAAAACAATAGACAAACAAAAACAGTAGAAGTCGATTCGAACAACGCACGGATGAAAGCATTAAATAAGATCACCTTTAGCAAAGATAAACGCGGAATTGAAACGCGACTTATTTCCTGTAGGGAAGGACACAAAAGAAGCGAGCTTCTCTACAGGACGTAGAGAAGCTCGCTTCTTTTAGATCAGGTCAGATAAAAGGATCTGACCGGTTATTTATGCTTTAAACGTGTCTCGCGAGTTGTCAATTCCTTGCTTCGCGTCGTCAGCCAGTTCATCCACTTTCGCGTTGTATTCGCTTTTTACATCGTCCTTCTTGTCAAGGGCGCTGTTGTAAGCCGAGTTCGCCTGATCCTTCAGCTGACCGTATTGGTCTTTAGCTTTTTCGGCATACTGAGAAGCCTGTTCTTTAGCTTTGTCAGCATATTGATTTACCTGCGTTTTTGCCTGCTCGAATCCTTCTTTCGCCTGGGCTACTCCTTTTTCCCATTGCTCTTTCAAGTCTTCGCTACGCTTGTTTGTTTCTTCTTTCAGTTTCTCGCGTGTCTCTTTACCACTACGAGGGGCCGTTAGAAGGCCGATAACAACGCCGGTAATAATACCTGTCAGAAAATCTCTTGTGCTTCTCATCAGTAGGAGTGTTTTGGGGAAATCGATGGATGATTAATTAACTTTCTTTTTTGCCTGACTGATCAGATCTTCAGTCTTCGAGCTGGCAGCATCAACGTAGTCGTTGTACTGACTTTTGATATTATCAAGTCCTGACTGAAGTTGATCCTGCAGGTCTTTGAAGAACGAATCTGTTTCCGACGTGATGCGTTTCCGGGTTTTCTTACCGCTCGAAGGAGCCAGCAATACACCAACAACAGCACCAACAGCAAGACCTACTAGAATTCCGGGTAGTGATTTCATGATTTCTTAAATTTAGTGAGTGATTAACTAGTTAGTGAGCAATAGAAATTTGTTTTCGATTCTGAAAATTCCGTACCACAATCAAGTAGTCCGAGTTAAATGATTGTTTATCAAGGGGTAAATGAATTGCGATCATTTGGATCCAGATTTATTGTTTGAGGAGTTTCTTCCCCAACAATGGCCAGCTTTTCCCCGAGAAACGGCATTTAGACAGTTGTACGACTGTTTTTTATTAACTAACTACGACTGTGATTGGTTAAGAAAAAAGTTGCCAAATTCGGCCGCACTACACATCTAATCAATGACGGTTACCACTATTTTGTTAATTTATTCCATCATTGTTATTACCGCTTCCTTTATAAACCTCCTTCGTATCGACTATTGGTGGATCAGAATATGGGATTTCCCGCATCTGCAATTGACCCTGCTGACTACAATAGGTTTGTTAGGTTGGTGGGCAACAGGAATGCCCGTCGAATGGCCCTTGTGGCTGGCACCTGCAGGTTTACTGGCGGCTTTCGGTTACCAGGCGTGGCTGATATATCCCTATACCCCTCTGCACCAGAAAGCCGTTAAGACTGCTCCTAAACTGGCGGGACAGACCGAAGTCAAAAAAAACACTCTCCGGTTGATGGTTACCAATGTATATATGGAGAATACCCATACCCCGGACGTATTAAAGCTTGTCGAAAAATATCAACCCGACCTGGTCTTAATGCTGGAAACCAACAAAACCTGGCAAAAAGCCATGCAGCCGTTGGAGGAAAGCTACCCGTATCGGGTGCTGGAACCGCTGGAAAACACCTATGGAATGTTGTTCTATTCCCGGCTTCCGCTCCAGGATCAGGAAATTCGGTATTTAGTACAGGATGATATTCCTTCCATTCGCGCCTGCATTCAATTGCGATCAGGGCAACGGTTTCGCTTCTACGGGCTTCACCCTATGCCGCCCACGCCGACGGAGCACTACCGATCTACAGAACGTGATGCCGAGTTACTGATGGTTGGAAAAGAAGCACGTAAAACTGACGAACCTACGATTGTAGCGGGAGATTTAAATGATGTGGCTTGGTCCCACTCCACGCGCCTGTTCCAGCGGGTTAGTGGCTTACTTGACCCACGTATCGGCCGAGGACTATTCAGTACGTTTCACGCCAAATACTTCTTTTTACGCTGGCCCCTTGACCACGTATTCGTATCGGAACATTTTCAGTTGCAGGCGATGCGCCGATTGCCAAACTGTGGGTCTGACCATTTCCCGATTCTTGTTACGTTTGAGTACGTAGAAGACAGCGCGTTTGTCGAAACACCGGAACCGGAAGGCGACGACCTGGAGGAAACGCAGGCAACAATTAAGAAGGTGATGTGACGCAATCGTTGCGTCACATCACCTTCTTAATTGATAGGAAACAAAAAATCCCTGTGCTCAAACTGGCTCAGGGATTCCGTACCCACCGTAACTTGTACTTAACCTAAAATTAGATTGCCAAAGCTAGTAAGATGCTGTCTGGCAAGGGGTCAGAAACCGCCGAAATATCTTCACTGGTACTACCTACCTCAAATACCTCGTCCCTGGATCAACCGGAGGACCACCGCGATAATCGCGATAACTAGCAACACGTGGATTAGATTACCTAATCCAAAGCTATTGAATCCAAGAAAGCCTAGTAGCCATATGATAATCAAAATGACCGCTATTGTGTAAAGTAGGTTTCCCATAACGTTTCTTCAATTTGAGTAAATCAGAGCTGAACTATCTCGCAATTGTCTTTCCTATAGAAAAAGATGTGCCAGACTGCTGGAGTACACTTATCTGATAGACTTTATTCGGGCTATACACTTGTAAATGAGCGCTAAAAATTGGTAGTAGCAAAGATTACATACCCGAAACAGGGTAGGTAAGAAAGAACGGAGTTGTGGATATTGTTCCACAACTGTAGAAATATTGTGGAGAAATGACGCAGCTCACGCTACCAATAAACGCCCTTCAGAAATTACGTCGTTAGAACGTTGACATGGAATTGAATTGACAAATTGCTTATTACCCGATGTTTAACTAGCAAAAGCATTATCAGGGGTGTAGACGCTGTAGTTTCGGCATCATATTTTATATAGGTATTACTAATTGGGAGAAACACGAAATTAGAATTACTGTGGTGAGTACTACGACGAGAGTTAATGCGGACCAACAGTTCAGACCGACCGCAATGAATACAATCACCTCAACGGGCACAAAACGTATTTTAGTTATAGACGACGAAACAGATATATGCTTGTTGTTATCGGGATTACTGCGCCGGCTGGGTTACCAGCCAACGTGTGCGCATTTTATCGAAGAAGGGCGTAAGTGTCTGACTACGCAGCAATTTGATGCTGTATTTCTGGATCTAAATCTGCCTGACGGATTAGGTTTCGACCTGCTTCCTATGATTCGGGAAGCCCAGTCGAAAATCAAAATAATTATGATCAGCGCGTTCGATGGACAAGCCGAACGTAAACGGGCAACGGATCAGGGTGCTGACTATTTTATCGGAAAACCGTTCACCCGGCGCTCCGTCGAAACAGCTTTGGAAAGCATCCAGGTTTGAGTAACTTTGTTAACACGGCTTAATCAATCTTTGCCACCATTTTAATGCTTGTTGGGCCTGGGTTGTCTTTATAAGCTGTACGTACTCATACATGGAAAAAATACTCATTGTCGATGATAACAACGATATCTGCACGCTGCTGGAACGCTTCCTCAGCAAGCAGAACTACAAGACCGCGTCCGTACAACGGGGCGAAGACGGTCTGGCGTTGTTGCGCAAGGAGTCGTTTGAATTAGTAATCTGTGATTTTAAACTTCCTGACATTGACGGACTGGAAATGCTTCGCCGGATAAAGGTGATGAATCCCAGTACGGCGGTTATTATTATTACTGGCTACTCAGACGTCCGGATCGCCGTTCAAACGGTTAAACACGGTGCTTACGATTACGTTACCAAACCGCTTTATCCCGACGAAATCCTTTACACCATTAAGGCTGCACTCGAACGACGCGCGTCTTCGCTGAAGAAGAACGAAGCAGTCGAAGACGACGATGCTCCTATCAAAACAGCGGCTGTCAAGCCAAGTTCTTCCAAGACGAGCCTGGCTCCGAATGGCAAACGATTTATCTTCGGCAAGAGCCGGGCCGCTGAACAGCTTCAAAAACATATTGAACTGATTGCCCCGACCGATATGTCGGTCATCATCACAGGTGAAACCGGTACAGGAAAGGAATTTGTCGCCAACGCGATTCACCTGAAGAGTAAACGTGCCGATAAGTCATTTGTGGCTATCGACTGCGGTGCACTCAGCAAAGAGCTTGCTGGTAGTGAATTGTTTGGCCACGTAAAAGGAGCCTTTACGGGGGCTATGGCCGACAAAGCGGGTAGCTTCGAATTTGCGAACGGTGGTACGTTGTTTCTCGATGAAATCGGGAATCTATCGTACGACAACCAGATCAAACTGTTACGGGTACTTCAGGAACGTAAAATTCGTCGGATTGGTAGCAACCAGGATATTGCTGTCGACGTACGAATTATTGTCGCTACTAATGAAGACCTGCGCGAAGCAGTGCGTCAGGGCCGATTCCGAGAGGATATTTATCACCGCATCAACGAGTTCGAGATTCACTTGTCGCCCCTTCGTGAGCGTCGGGCTGACATCATGCTTTTCGCCGAACATTTTCTGGAGATTGCCAACAACCAGCTTGAAAAGTCAGTTCTGGGCTTCAGCGATGAAGCGAAGGAAAAAATGAAAGACTATTACTGGCATGGTAACCTGCGCGAGTTGCAAAACGTTGTCAAGCGGTCAGTGCTGCTGACGCAGGGGGATTACGTGGAGGTTGATGTATTGCCTCATGAAATCATCACGCCACAGTACTTGTCTAATGAGGAAACATCGGTTGGCAACGCGCAGATAAGCTTTGACACTATCCGGCCGGGAGTACCGGTTATTTCGCAGTCGGCTGCCAATTTGAAGTCGGTATCCGAGAATGCCGAACGGGCCGCTATCCTGAAAGTACTTGAGAAGACAGGCTACAACAAAACTAAGGCTGCTGAAGTACTCAATATTGACCGAAAAACGCTTTATAACAAGTTGAAAGCATACGACATTCATCTATAGATGTTTGCCACTACTAAAAAGCAAAGAAGCCGGATCTGTTACAGATCCGGCTTCTTTGCTTTTTACCATTATCAGTTGAAGCTATACCCGATTGAGAGCATACCCACGCTGTTTTTCGCATTGTTAAGCAGCAGTCTTGCGGTACCGCTGTTTGCAATATTCTGCAGACCCTGGCTGTAGCGAGCACCGATCAGGAACTGCCCCAGGTAAAGGTTCAAACCACCAGCCAGACCGTAATCAACTTTATTGAAATTATCGCGGTTAATCGAGGATGATCCGGTACCGAAATCGCCGTTTGAGTTCAGATTCGAGTTCAAAAGGTAAGATGCGTAAGGCCCTGCCTGTAATTCAACCGCCTGACCTAGTTTAAACGTAGCTAAAACCGGAAGTTCGGCATAGTTGAGTTGGAACGTATTCCGACCCCGAGCACCCACCAGATTATAATCAGCAGATGCACCTTTAGTTGTGTACAGGAGCTCGGGCTGAATGGCGAAGAACTCGCCCAAAGGAGCCTGTGCGAAAACACCTACGTGAAAACCGATACGTTCGTTTTTATTGCTCGCATTTGGGCTATCGTAGAACATAGAACTTGCGTTCAGACCGCCTTTGATCCCTACGCGAGTACGGCCTTGTGCAAGCGTATCGGACGGATTCAGGATAAAAGCACCGGCAGTGAGAAGCGCAGCGGTGAGCAGAGTGCCAATTGACTTTTTCATAGCGTTACCAAGATGTAGTATGTCGTAAAAAAATAATAATTGTGTTAGCGGCATGTGTTAATTTCATGCCAAACATAGCTCAATCGCTTGGAATGGGGCTATAAGCTTGTATTATACCAATTTATGGATTTTAATAGGCAGATGGTAGACAGATAGGATTTCGGAAAGGTGCGTAATTAATTCCCCATTGTGTAGAAGAAAGTGGGTCATTCGCTGAGATAAAGTAGAATGCGGAAAACAAAGATCCAGTAGCAGTACCAAGTGTTGAGGTTTTGCATAGAATAGGAGCGATCTCAGAACAATAATTGCTTGCTTTTGCGACTAATACGTACTTTGACAGATAGAGTCCATTCAATCGGATTTAACCTGTATACCTCAATACTTACGTAATAGTATGTGGTTGAAAAACTCCTTGCAGGCAATAATTCCTTTTCTTTGTCCCAGGTATAAACCGTAGACCAAAGCCAATGACAATTTTGATTGCTGATGATGACATGGACGACCGGCTGTTTATGGAACAGGCGCTCAGACAGTGTGGCTATACGCAGCATATTCAGTTTGTTGAGGACGGTGAGTACTTAATGGATTATTTGCGCAGAAGAGAGGAATTCGATGAAAGCAATGCCCCCTGGCCTGATCTGGTTATCCTGGACTTGAATATGCCCCGTAAAAATGGATTTCAGGTTCTACGGGAAATCAAGGACGATCTCGCCCTGCGTCGTCTTCCAGTTATAGTGATGACCACCTCATCAGCTGATGACGATGTAATAAAGACATACAATCTGGGTGTCAATTCATTCGTTACGAAACCGTTTAATTTTAATCGCTTGGTCGAGATCGTCGGCTCACTGAAAACTTACTGGATAGATACCGTTAAGTTACCTTAATTCGTTGATAGTCAATAAGGATTGCAATGATCACACGTTCACGACTGCGATCAGATTTCGATCCTGTTTGTTAACACTCACTAGTTATGATTCCTGTGGCAGCACCGCTTGACGTTACCGATAAAAAATCAAGTATTCGAGTATTACTGGTCGAAGACGACGAAGATGATTATATGCTTACCCGAGCGCTGGTCTCAGCTCGGGAGAATGCCAATATCAAGTTAAACTGGATTGATAGCTACGAGGGAGCCTTAAAAGAGCTTGAAGCTAACGAACATGATGTCTATCTGGTCGATTATCGGCTGGGACATCATACGGGTATTGATCTGATCCAGGCAGCTCAGCAACTTGGCTGCCGGGCCCCTATGATCCTACTAACTGGACAGGATGACCTGACCGTCGACCAGTCGGCACTGGAACTTGGTGCGGCTGATTACCTGGTGAAGGGACGTATCGATGCGCAGCTGCTGGGACGTAGCATTCGGTATGCGTTACGTCAGGCCAGCGTTCTGGCGGAAATGGCAAGCCAGGAAAATAAGTACCGCGCTCTGTTCGAACGGTCGATGGATGCCATTTTTGTAGCCTCCAAAGAACTACACTTTCAGGATGCTAACCCGGCGGTTGAGAAACTATTGGGCTACAGCCGAGAAGAACTGGAGGCACTGAATCCGGCGCGGTTGTTTACCAATCTGAATCACTTGCGGGCGTTGCGGTTCAACGTGAGTGAACACGGGCAAATCAAGGATTTTGAAACGACCCTTATTCATAAAAACGGTCGGAAACGTATTTGTTTGTTATCCATATGGGCTGTGGAAGATGTCATCGGCCAGCCTGAATGGTACCAGGGCATTGTACGGGATATTACCGAGCAGAAACGAGCGCAGCAGGACCTGATTCTGGCTGAGAAGCTGACTATGACGGGTAAGATTGCCCGTAGTATTGCCCACGAGGTGCGGAATCCGTTAACGAACCTAAGCCTGGCGCTCGAACAGTTAAAGGACGAGCTTAATACCGATGATGAGTACATTACCATGTACACGAACATCATTGGTCGTAACGTCGACCGAATCGGACAGTTGATCACTGAAATGCTCAACTCGTCAAAGCCGCGTGAACTGGATCGGAAAAAACAGGACTTCAACGCCGTCGTGAAATCGACGTTGCAGCTGGTAAACGATCGAATCAAGCTGAAGCGGATGCGTATCGAAACCAACTTCACGCAGGAAGACTGTCAGGGAATGATTGACAGCGACCAAGTGAAAACGGCTTTGTTGAACATTCTGGTTAACGCGGTTGAAGCGATGAAAGAAGGCCAAGGCGTTTTAAAAGTACGGACGTACCGTACCGACGACAGTCGGGTCTGCGTAGAAGTAAGCGACAATGGTGGAGGGATCAGCGAATCGGATCGGCAGCGCTTGTTTGACCCCTTCTTCACTGGCAAATCTGGTGGAATGGGCTTAGGATTGACCGCTACCCAGAACATCATCAATAGCCACAAAGGATCGATCGACGTAGAAAGTGAACTCGGGGAAGGAACCACATTCAAGCTGTTCTTCCCGCAATAGCTAAACACAAAGTAACGTATAGAAAGTCAGCTTAGTATAGGCTGGCTTTTTTGTGGACCGCACTGTAGAAATTTATCTACAGTGCGGTCTTATTTTCTACGAATACTCTATCGGGATGATCTAGCTTGCTCGGGGTTACCTGTTCTTGTCTATTTAGTAATAGCTTGATTTATAGGTGTATAATGAGGTAGTAGGTAGGTGATTATGACCCGTAAAAAGAACTGGCATAATATCAGCAATACAAATTGCGTAAACGATGAATTGTATGTGGACACCTACTCACTTTCCTGCTGCTATGCGCTCTCTGAACCCCAGTATCCGAGCCAAAGCGATCGAAATTGCAAATCAGATGCTCGAACAGGGATATGCCGATAAGCAACGTGTCATTACAATGAGCGTTGAAGAAGCACGTCGATGGGCCCGGTTGCGTACAGCAGATAATGTCGGTGTACCTACGTACGTCTAGTGCACCAGCGCTACGACGTCCGTCTTACGAATTTAATTTCTACGAGTTTGGAAAAAGATATTTACCGATCATTAGTACGTTGCGCAGTTCGCTGTGAAGCGGTCGCTGCTGAGTGTTCGGGTACGGACCGCAATGAAAGTCAATACCAGAGAATATTGTTGCATCTGGATTGTGCCAGCATTTGCCGCCAGGTGGCTATGCTTTACTTACGTGGAGCCGATAAGGTGCAGTCGCTAGCAAAAAACTGCATTCACGTCTGTGAGAGCTGTCTCCTACAACTACCTCCCCAGCAAGCCGGCAAAGAACTAGCCGAAAAAGCTTGCCTTGAAGCCATACAAAGCTGCTTGTCGATCATCAACGTTCCTCGCGTATCGGATCAATTACCGAACAAGGTTCCGGTTAACGTGTTTTATGGAGTAGAGATGAACGAACCAATGCGATACTAACAAGCTGGTTTGTCTGGCGAAAACATAAATCAACTCAACGAGATGGAAGCCAAAGCACAAAAAAACGACCAACTAACGAAAGTCAGAGACATGGTCAAAGACATTCGGGTAGCAATGATGACAACGGTTGACGAACAGGGAAACCTGGTCAGTCGACCTATGGCAACGATGCAGATTGATGAAGATGGGACGCTCTGGTTTTTCACCAAACGCACCTCACCGAAAGTAGAGCAAATAGATCATAACGAAAGCCGGGTCAATCTGTCGTTTGCCGATGTGGGCGATGCTGACTACGTGTCAATATCAGGTACGGCCACGGAAGTTTACGACAAGGCTAAAATCGATGAACTATGGGATGCACAGGTGAAGGCTTGGTTTCCAGATGGTAAAGATGATCCAGAATTGATTTTGCTGAAAGTCCATACTGATATGGCCGAATACTGGAACTCCAGTTCGAGCAAAATGGTCCGGTTTTTTGAACAGGCTAAAGCCGTGCTGACAGACACGACGCCAGATATGGGCGAGAACAAGAAAGTTTACAACTAAAAGATAAAGAACCGATAGGAGAGGGTAGCTAGCGTTTGAGGCTGGCTACCCTCTTTTTATGGGCCAATAGCTATGATTGTAACACAGACAAATACCGGTTGGGAAGTGATTCACCAACAAGCACATGGTTTATTGGCGGTTCAGATTGCTCAACACTGGCAGCAGGACAAGCGACCCGTTCATTGGATTGAAACCTTGGTTGCCCTTACCGAACATGACGATGGGCAGGACTCCTGGACAGACCGAAACCACTTGACTACTGTCGGAACCCCCTTGCCTTTTCAGATCCTTGAGTACTCGGTAGCCCAGTGTCGACGGTTGATCGAGATCGGACTGGAGAAAAGTCGATGGAATGCACTGATGCTGTCGATGCATACGTCATTTTTGTACGAAGATAAACGAGGAGTCGACCCGGCTCTGGACGGATTTCTGGATCAGCAGGTTACGAATCAGCAGGCTTGGCGTAAACTGTATAAAGCGTCCAAAGCTGAAGTGCAGTACGCGTACGATTTCGTGCAGTGGTGCGATGCGCTGTCTTTGATTCTTTGCCTGCATCAAATTCCGCCCGAATCACGTAGACTGGAAATCAGTCAAGGTCCTGACAAGGTGGCTTACTTTCTGTCGCAACGTACTGATGAGTCGTTAGTGGTTGACCCGTGGCCGTTCGACGTAGATGAATTCAGTGTACACGTTGAAGCAGCTGAGCTAACCCAGGTCATTTTTGCGAATGATGCTGAACTCTACCGGGTCATCCAGCAAGCGCCCATTGAGCGTAAAGAATGGCTTTTTAAGAAATAACAAACAAAAACGGGAGACCCATTTGAGGCTCCCGTTTTTGTTTGTTATTCACCAATTACCTAGCGAAGACGTAACAGAATTGACGACCGAGCCGGTACTGAGAATGGCTCAGCGGCTTTTGCTGGTTCCTGATCGGCGTGAACCGTGTTTTCGGCTGTATTGACTACAACTTCCCACTTCGCATTCTTCTTGTGCATCTTGGGCAGTGAAAAGTCAATATCTCCCCAGTATGCATTCAGGATCCAGAGCAACTGATCGTCACCAATACCATGACCATCTTCCGTTTGCTCATCTACCTTCTTGCCGTCGATGAGCAGGGCCAGACAGTGTGTGTTGCCATTGTTCAAATCGCCGTCTGTCATATGGTGCCCATCAGGCCGAAGGAAGGCAATCTGATCGGTCCCAAAGAACTTGCGACGGCTCAGAATAGGAAGTTCCTGGCGTAATGCCGTTAGTTTGCTGGTGAAATCGAAAAGAGCCTGTTGCTTATCGTTCCAGTCCCATTTCATCCAGCTGATTTCGCTATCCTGGTTATAACCGTTGTTATTGCCACCCTGCGTACGACCACATTCATCGCCCATGACAATCATTGGCGTTCCTTGGCTGAGTAGCAGCGTAGTCAGGAAATTACGTTTCTGCTTCTCGCGTAGTTCGTTGATTTCTGGATCGTCTGTTTCGCCTTCTGCGCCACAGTTCCAGCTCATATTGTCGTTCGAACCGTCTTTGTTATCTTCACCATTCGCTTCGTTGTGCTTTTCGTTGTAGCTAACCAGATCGTTCAACGTAAAACCATCGTGAGCTGTGATGAAATTGACGCTGTTGGCGGGTGAACGGCCATCATCGGCGTAGAGGTCAGGGCTGCCTAACAACCGTAAAGCTGTTTCGTTCGCTTTTCCTTCATCGCTTTTCCAGAAACCACGGAGTGCATCGCGGTATTTGCCGTTCCATTCAGACCAGCGAGCAGGGAAACCACCCACTTGGTACGACTGAATATCCCAGGGTTCAGCGATCAGCTTGATCGGGGCCAGGATTGGGTCCTGCGCTACCGCATCCAGAAACGACGACACGTTACCTGCTTCTTCGTCGGTACGTACCAGCGCCGAAGCCAGATCAAACCGGAAGCCATCAACGTGCATTTCGGTTACCCAGTAGCGAAGACTATCCATCACTACTTGCAGCGCCCGTGGGTGACTTAAGTTGAACGTGTTACCTGTTCCGGTGTAGTCCATGTAATGCTCTGGACTGTCGCTAACTTGGTGATAATATGCCCGGTTGTCGATACCCCGGAATGAGAGCATGGGTCCCATCTGGTTGCCTTCGGCCGTGTGGTTGTATACCACATCCAGAATAACTTCGAGACCAGCTTTGTGTAGCTCTTTAACCATGTTCTTGAACTCCGTTACCTGCTCGCCCGCCATACCTGACGACGAATAGGTATTCTGTGGAGCAAAGAAGCCGATGCTGTTGTACCCCCAATAGCTCTCATCGGTGAACTGGTGAATCGGCAGCAGTTCAACGGCCGTGATACCTAGTTTCTTCAGGTAATCAATGCTTTCGGGGGAAGCCAGACCCGCGTACGTTCCCCGAATCTTTTCGTCGATGGTAGGGTGGAGGTACGTAAAACCCTTTACGTGCATTTCGTAAACGATGGTGCGATGCAAAGGAATGTCCGGCCGTTTATCGTCTTCCCAATCGAAAGCAGAATCATCAATAATAACGCCTTTCGCCATCTGGGGACCACTGTCTTCAGCACTCATGACGAGATAACGGTCGTCAGCAGGATTTTTATAGTCGTATGCCAACCGGGAATCGTCGTGCGTCAACGGCTTATTGATGGCCCGTGCGTACGGATCCAGCAATAGTTTGTTTACGTTGAAGAACTGACCATTCTTTGGGTCGTAAGGACCATCAACCCGGTACCCATACAACTGACCCGGCTGGAGACCTTCCACAAAGATGTGCCAAACGAAGTCCGTCCGCTCGGTCATTGGAATTCGGGCTACTTCCTTCGTTGGATCGGCTGAATCGTATAAACAGACATAGACAGCCGTTGCAGATTCACTGAAGACGGCAAAATTGGTTCCTTCTCCATCGAAGGAGGCACCACGCGGATAGGGTTTACCTATGCGTGTTTGATAAGACTCCGAAGGGGCGGAAGTCTGAGGAGCATTACTCATAACGTAGAATACTGAAATAGAATGATTGTTAGGTTAACAAAACCCAGTAAACTAACCGGTAGTAGAATCGGAATGTTTTCAGTGAAGAGTATATGAGTAGTTTCACTCCAATAGGGCAGGTAGACTATGAACAAAAAAGCCTACCCCCAGTGGGGGCAGGCTTTCCAATCCCACCATTCACTACACTACCAAGGCCAAGCGAGACATAGCGGTATGTGCCGACTCAATGCTCTGCTTCTGGCGTAGCAGCAACTCGCGTGTGCTGGCTACTAAGTCCGTTTCTTGTAGAACCGAGTTGTAGTTCTCCAGGGCTTCCTGGTCACCACGTTTACACTCTTCTACAGTTGCTTTATCGTCATCTGACGCAAATGCTGATTTAATACTAATCCAGGCCCGGTGCAGGTCGGCTGCAATGCTTGTGCTGTTATCTGGCTCGGCACCTAGAGCGCGAATTTCCCGGTCTAATTCCATGGCAAACTCACCACGTTGACGAGACTGCTGAAGGAAAGTTTCTTTCAGTTCACCGTCTTTCGTTTTGTCGGCCGCTTCTTTATAACCTTCTTCTGCGTCGTGGCTGCGGGTCAGGAGTTTGTTCAGCTGATCGAGGATTTCACCTCTTGTTTCCTTAACATTCATAACGTTTTTCCGTTTGGTTTTTGTATTGAGTAAGAAAAGTTAATCTTCCTAGTCTATTGAGTAAATCAGAAAGTTAGCGTCCGTGTTTTAGAAAAGCTAACAAATTTATGCGCCGGTAGAGACCGTAGTCCGTTACCTGTCTATCTATGACTTAGAGGGGTCGTGGCCCCAGTTTTTTAGCGAGAATTCCCAGTTGGACTTCTCTGGATGCTTCGGCTCCTGAGCACTGTGGCGCTTGATGTAGCTAATAACTTTTCGCATGTGTGCATAGTCATCATCTGTCAGATCGTCGGCTTTCTTTTTTTTGATGTCGATGATCTTTTCACCGGACTTGTGCCCCATTGACTCATCATCCCCACCTTTCTTCTGACCGACTGATTTCGACTCGTCTGTGTCAAGCCATTTCTCAATAGCAGCAAGCGTCATGTTCACCAGCTTATCGAACTCCTGACGAACTTCTTTTTTGTCCTGGTCGTCCAGTGTACTTGCAGCCATAACTAATTATTTTTTGTCTACTTCACTTGCCGATTTAACTACTTTGGCATCATCTTGTTCGATGACAAGCGCGGGTTCCTCTTCGGAACCCTTACGCTTGATTTTCTTGCCTTTTATGACTTTCTCGACGTCTTCCTTGTGAACTTCGGTAACAATACCTTCGGCCTGGCCTTTGCCGTACTTCCACGTTACGTCGTCACCTTTTTTGATGGTTGTCATAATCTGATTGGCTTAATTATCTAGTTTACCATCTTTGGCGTCACGTTGCAGCTGCTTGTTGGCGAACACAGCAATATCGACGCGCCGGTTTTTCTGACGGCCTGCCTCCGTTGAGTTATCAGCAATTGGTTGTGTTTCCCCGTACCCTTTTTCTTTCACACGGGACGTCTTAACGCCCTGATCTTCCAGGTAACGTCCTACGGCATCGGCCCGGCGTTCGGACAGACGCTGGTTCAAGTCATCAGGCCCGGTAGCGTCCGCATGGCCTTCAATAACGATGTCAGTATCTTGGTACTTATTGAGTGTCTGAGCAAATTCCGTTAGTTGGCGCTTAGTAGCGGGTTTCAACTCAGCAGAATTTACGTCGAACAGGATATCAGATCCGAAGGTGATTTTGATTCCCTCGCCAACACGTTCAATTTCCGCGTTAGGCATGCTACGTTTCATTTCTTCAGCCTGCTTATCCATCCGACGGCCGATAATTGCGCCACCGGCTCCGCCAACAGTAGCGCCAATGATAGCCCCTAATGCTGTGTTCCCTGTCTTCCGACCAATGATACCGCCTACCAATGCACCACCACCGCCACCTACAGCGGCACCTTTTTGCGTCTTATTCAGATTACCCCCTGAGTTTTTACAACTCGTCATTGTGCCCGCGGTAAGAACACTGGCGGTCATCAGAATCGCAAGTGACTTAGTCCCGGTACTTTTTAGTTTGTTATTCATTGTTCGTGAGTGTTTGGTATAGCCATATTGAGCCCAAATGCTGTACCAGAATATAATGCTTATACTCAGCGTCTACAGTACTTGCGTACCTAACTGGCAGATTGTTAGATTCTTATCAATAGGCTATTAATTTGCTGTTGCTCAATGTGAATCGCTATTAGCGAACTCAGTTTATAGACTTGTCGGGGAATGGATACCTTTTTCTTGTAGAATAGCTTCTACATTCTCTGTCAAGATGCGGAAGCGAAGAGGGGACAAGAAATATATGTATGAATAAGTGCCGACTAAATTTTTATGAACCAATCTTCTGATTATTAGCAAGTTGTCTCCGTACTTGTTTTGTAAACAAATGGTTACTAAACAAACGAAATAGCTCAATTCTGCGTTTTATGAGAGCATTGATACTTTATCCAAAGCTCTCAAAGAACTTCTATGAAATTAACAAATATGCTGCTGCTGGTCAGCGGCTTTCTGC
The DNA here is from genome assembly GCF_054776615.1 of Spirosoma pomorum. Taxonomy (NCBI): domain Bacteria; kingdom Pseudomonadati; phylum Bacteroidota; class Cytophagia; order Cytophagales; family Cytophagaceae; genus Spirosoma; species Spirosoma pomorum. Next base: position 492,596 of record NZ_BAAHBP010000002.1, on the reverse strand, counting down.
TGTTTACGCAAAGCAGCTGCCGGGTAGATGAAGTAACACAACCTGAAGAAGTAGTACCAGCTCGAACGTTAATCAGTAGTACACCTATCGCTCAGTACACCGTTGCTCAATTACGCAGCAATTACACTGGGGTGCTGTCAGCTCTCCAGTTTTTTATCCGCCACGGAATTAAAGTTTACAAACTGGAATACACGACAACCAATACGGACGGGAAGTCCGTAACGGCTTCGGGGGTCATGATTGTGCCTGCACCTGAGAATGGTACGGCATCGGTACCGATAATGAGTATGCAGCACGGTACTATTTTAAGCGACAGCGATGCCCCGTCCTATTTCCAGTCGAGCAGTGAAGTCACTACGTTTGGCTCCGTATTTGCCTCTCAGGGTTACATCATCGTTGCGCCCGATTATATTGGGTATGGATCATCGAAAGATCTGCCACACACGTACGAGCAACGTAACGGTCTGGCAACAGCTTCGCTTGATATGTTGCGGGCTGCCCGAAACTTTCTGAGTGACAATACCGCTAGTAACGTTAGCTGGAATAAACGTCTATTCCTCGCTGGATATTCGGAGGGTGGTTATGCTACGCTGGCGCTGCAGAAGAAGATCGAGGAAGAGACAAAAGGGGAGTTCGACCTGGTAGCATCAAGCTGCGGGGCCGGCGCCTATGACAAACCTACGTTTATGCGTACGATTGTCAATGAGCAGACGAGTGGTATTGCAGGCATCAATCGATTGTACGTCTGGGTACTCCAAACGTACAATCGTGTTTATGGGCTGAATCGTCCCATGTCATACTACTTCAAGGAGCCGTACGCATCACAAATTGCGTCACAGGGCGTTAACGCCAACATAAACGTCAGCCTGAATACGACGTTTACGGATAGCTTCAAGCAGGCGATCAACAATGGAACCGATACCGATTTTCTGAAGGCTGTGCAGGATAATGATATTCACGACTGGAAGCCCTCTACACCGACCCGCCTGTATCACGGTGATGCAGACGAAACGGTGCTGTTTCAGAACTCGCAGAATACGTACGACGCGATGCAAAAACGGGGTGCCACTAACGTGGCGCTGTATCGGCTGGCCGGACGTACCCACGCTACGGGTATTCTTGACTTCGTGCTGGGTACGTATAATTTCTTTGGTACGCTGAATCAGTAAACCACACTCACAAACAAGACAAAGCCCCGACAGGTCAATCTGTCGGGGCTTTGTTGTTACTTGATAGTTATGATGGAGTAAGCTGCCTGATTCGACTGGCGGGTCACTTTACCAACTGTCGTCTGCACTCGATCATCATCGTGAATAAGCAGTAGTCGGTGCCGATCCAGGGGGGTAAGATCTTCGGCTTTATGACCCAGATGAAGCGGTTTGCCCATCGCGTCTGTGATCAACGTGAAGGGCTTATTAGCGTACAGATCGTCTGGCCTGATAACCCAGAGGTAGGCATCCAGTTGCTTGTTGACCTCCAGCGACGTTAATAGCCAGAAACATTGACGGTGGGGATCGTATTCGAGACTGGAAAGCGCCAATGGCTGGGGTAGCTCGGGGTGAGCGCTAGCCGGGTTAAAGTCAGTGATTAACGTCCAATCGTCACCCAGAACGATCCGTTCCTGGGTCCCTTTTTTTTCTACTCGGTACGAAACGCTAATGATCTTAGCCCGGTGCGTAAAGTCGCTGTATGACTTACCTTCTTCCCGCACACCGAAAAACAACTTATTCTCTGTAGCCGCCAGTCCTTCTATCTTAAAATAAGGCATACCACCCGGAAACGCATCATTTGCTAAAACCTTCGCCAGATGCTGCCGAATGTTAATCGATGAGGTCGCTGCTTCGTCCGTTGCCAATACGTGCGGATTGGCTTCGTCGCCGGTACGCCAGTAGAGAATGGTGTTGTAGCCATCCCAGTCGGTGCTGCCTGGCTTGATCCGGTCAAAAGCCGTAGCCAGCAGCACAAACCGTCCGTCGGGCGTCCGGGCAAAGTCTTCGTACTTATGAGCGGCTGCGTACGGAGGGGCCATCAGATACGCTGGACGGGTCGTATCGGCGATCTGAGCAAGACTACGGCTAAAGACCGGACTCTGATCGGCGGGTGCGTCCTTATCGTTGGCAAACAAAAGTTTTGTGCCGTCGTACAGCACGGCTGATACTTCACACCATAGCAAATTGTCTCTCGCAACCGTATTCGGAGAAAAGCAACTCAGAAAGCCTTCTTCGGTAATGGTAGCAGTGGTCGGGAGCGTGTTACCGGTATGGCGTTGGCTGACCCGGCAGCTATAGCCAGCCAGCGTCAGAAAAGCTAGCCAGCAGAGAATACGTTTGTTCATAGAGTAAAATGAGGGGCAATGTAAAACGTCCGCTTCGGTTCGATAAAACCGAAGCGGACGCTAAAAGTAAAAACGATTGGTAAAAGATGAAATAAACTACTTTGCCCGGATCACCCTGGTTTATTTACCGTCCTGGTAGTAGTATTTCATTTCGCCCCGATCTTTCTCCACGGCAGTACGGCCATCTTTCATCCAGATTGGCATGGGCGCGTCCTTGAGGTAGTAGTCAAAGAACTGGTACAGGCGAATGCTCAAATCCTTGGCATTATAGCGTTTAGTGAGGTTATGGCCCTCGCCGTTGTAGACCAGCATCCAGACGGGTTTGCCCAATCGACGTAACGCCGAGAAGAATTCAATACCCTGATACCAGGGTACCGCGCCATCGGCATCGTTATGCATCATTAGCAGGGGCGTTTCAACCCGGTTGGCGTAGAAGAGGGGCGAGTTCTCGATGTAGTTCATCGGCTTGTCCCAGAGCGTACCGCCAATCCGACTTTGCGTTTTTTCGTACTGAAACGCCCGGCTCATGCCCGTTTCCCAGCGGATACCGCCATATGCCGATGTCATGTTGGCAACGGGCGCCCCGGCCATAGCGGCACGGAACAGGTTAGTGCGCGTAACCAAATAAGCCGTCTGATAGCCACCCCAGCTCTGTCCTTGAACACCGAGCCGATCGCGGTCAACGAAGCCCCGATCGAGTAAGCTCAGCACACCCGGTACAATACAGTCGTACGCATTGGGGCCTGGCTGGCCGGTTGTGTACACGATATCCGGAACAAAAACCAGATATCCATTCGAGACGCAGTACGGAATGTTGATCGTCGACCGGCTAGGCGAAGGCGCTTTGTAATCATTCAACGTTTCTGCGTTTCGTTCGTAGAAATACGTCAGCATGGGGTATTTCTTGCTGCGGTCGAACCCTTCGGGTTTGTACAGCAACCCTTCGAGCTTGACGCCGTTGGTACCCATCCAGCTTACCAGTTCGACGCTACCCCAGCGAATGCTATCCTGCTGCGGGTTGGTGCGTGTTAGTTGAGCTGGGCTGGCCAGCGTTGTATCGGTCAGGAAGATGTTAATCGGCTCCTGAAAATTACCCTTGTAGAACGTTAGCGTCGACGCATTCTTGGCTTTGCTCAGCCCAAAATACCGGTGGTTGCTGTGCTGCATCACCGTGGGTTCGGTGGCTGTCGTTGCGTTTTTGCTCTTCAGAATCCCGGTTGATTTATCTTTTTCCCAGATGCCAGTCAGGTAGAGTTCCGTTGCCGGGTCGATGGCTGGATCATCGTTTAGGCGGCTGAACAATTCAGCGCGGTTAAACTGGTTCAGATCAGCGCGACGCAACCGCACGTTGTTTTTACGTCCCCAGCCCGCCGTGATCGTCTGGGGCTTCTCCCGACCGGTCGGATCGATCTGCCAGATGTCGTAGCGATCATACAGCCAGACGTAACGGTCGCCGGTTGTCCAGCCCGCCGAACCGTAAGCGCCGGGCAGACTCGGCGTGTCGTGTTCTTCATCAAAGAATTTGCTGGGAAGACCCCGGGTCAGATCAATCCGTTTACCAGCTGTAATATCCCAGGCCCGCCAGAGCGAATCCCGTTCGTCGAACCAGTACGCGTATTTTCCACCGGGCGACAGTTTGGTATCCGAGGCCATCACGTCGTTGGCGATCCGCTTCTTCTCGCCCGTCTGTGCATCGATCAGGTATAGGTCCGTATGGCCAGGGTCCCAGGATGCCTGCACCTGATACGGTAAATCGCTCATACCGATGAGGTAACGGGTATTGTTTTTCGGATCAAAGCTAACGGTTGGAATCTCGCGGTTCGCCAGCAACGTAAGCTTATCCGAACCCAGATCAAAGACGGTCAGATAGCCCCGCTCTTTCTCTTCCTTCAGCCGTCGTTGCTGCATGGGTTGCAGGCGCGTATCGGTCCAGCTCCAGACATCCATCTTCACTTTCTCATCGTCGGGCGTCAGCGAATCTTTTACCGATTTCGGCGCGATGGGAGAGGTCGAGAAGAATAGCCGCTTGCCATCGGCCGTAAAGACCGGCTCCCGGTACTCGTTCACCGTCCAGCCCTTGGGTAAGGCCGACTTCGCGACCGAATCCACCAGGGTTCTGGTAGCGTTGCTAGGAGCAGGGCTGCCCTTCTTTCCTTTCTTTGCCACGACTGGCGCCAGGTTTTTGTAGAACAGGGAGAAGATTTTTACCTCCGAACCAGCGCTATCAGCCGAGGCCATCCAGGCGACCTGTTGGCCAGCCTTATCAACAGCCAGTCCTTTATAGATTTTCCGGGTAGCATTGGTGTCAATCAGCGTAATCTGCCCATTCGTTGTGTTGAACAGAAACACCCCCGGAATAGCTGTCTGCCCGGCTTTCAGTGAATCACTAGCCGACTCTCGGCTGTAGAAAACCGACTGGCCGTTGTCTGACATCGCTACGTTCGATACGTAACGGATCATCTTCCGGGTACCATCGGCCATATTGAACAGGATCAGGTCATCACCTTTCGGTTTCTTGACGGGCCCACGCCGGGTAGTAACGGTTGTTGTTGATACGGGAGGAAGAGCCGGTAATGTGTCGCCCTTCGATTGAGCACTAGGGCGAGAAGCCGCAGTAGCCGGGCGCTCTTTTTCGCCTTTGGGTTCCTGCACAACCGCCAGCCACGAACCTGCTTCCTTGCCGAGCTCAAACGATTTGACGTTCGGCATTCGCGTGGTTTTACCCGTTGCCAGGTTCATCACCAACAGGCTATCTTTAGGTAAGTCGTCCGATTTTTTCTTCTTGAGTCTGGCCTGACGCGTATCGGCGTAAGGCGCTTTCAGACGCATGACCAGAAATTTACTGTCGGGGGTAAACTGGGCCATGTAGCCACGGGGGAAAACCGATTTGTGGCGATTGTCTTTCTGGCCGGCGGGCACTAGTTCCAATCGGCCATCGCCTTCCTGCGGGTCAATCTGGTAGGTGAGCCAGCGGCCGTCGTTGGAGATTTTCTCCGTCCGGACGCTTTCCCAGCGGTCGTAATCAGCAGCGGTCAGCGGACGCTTTGGCGTCTGGGCAAAGAGCGGGCTGGCTAGAAAAAGCCCAACCAACAGCTTTGAGTAACGTTTCATCATATTTCAGGTTAGCTAACCGACGAAACTACTTAAAAATGATCGTTTTTAGGAGGCTAGTTTTGCTGAATGACGTATTTTGCCGTATGAAGTACTGTTTTCTATTTCTTTTCGGGTTTCCTCTTTTCGTGCAGGGACAGGTAAACGAGCCGCTAAAAACGGAGCTGGATAGCATGTACACGCTTGACCAGCGCTATCGGGAATACATGAGCCGCGTTGACGGAGAGAAACCGTTGCGCGATAGTCTGACGGCTGTGCTTAAAGTCGGGCAGGGCAACCTGATGAGCGCGTTGTGGACTCAGCAGAGCAAAATAGACGTGAGTAACCTGGCCCGGACGGAAGCCATCCTGAAGCAGTATGGCTATCCTGGTAAGAAACTGGTTGGCGAACCTACCAATGAAGCGGTCTTTTACATCATCCAGCATTCCGATAAGATCGATACGTACCTGCCGCAGGTCAAACAAGCGGCCGAGCAGGGCGAACTCCCATTTCAGCTTTACGCCATGATGCTCGACCGTTCGCTGATGAACCAGGAAAAATCGCAGATTTACGGCAGCCAGGCAGCCTGCTACTCGTTACGTAACGAAAACAGGTCTCAGTGCTTTGTCTGGCCGATTGCCGATTATGATAAGGTGAACGCACTCCGCAAAAAAGCTGGATTCAAACAGACAGTCGAAGAAAATGCTCAACGGCTTCAAGCCGTGTACGAACGGACCACGGTAGAAGCCGTCAAACGTAAATACAAGTTGTAGATCATTACGCCTGCACCAGTTCGGCAAGTCCTACGCCAGAGTCGGCTGCACCGTAATAGACCCAGGTGGCACCGGGATGAGGACTGTCTTCCGGCCATTTAACCCAGCCGTTCGAGAAGACTACGTTTGGGAAGAAGCCTTCGCGTTCCCAGATTAATTCGGGTTGCAGCAAAGGAGACTCGGACCGGTCCAGTATGCGAGTGGGATCATGTCGATCCAGCAGGGCCAGCGCCAGCGAGTAGGCATGCGTGGCATCGGCACCATGGTAGCAGAGCAGCCAGCCTTCATCCGTCAAGATCGGTTCCGGACCACCCCCGATCTTGCTGCCTTCCCAGGCGAAATCTGGGTTTGTGAGTCCCCGGCCACCAAACAGAAAGGAATGATTTCCCCAGTGAACACCATCCGTAGAGTTAGCCAGCCAGATCGACGGTTTGCCAATTTCCGATACCATGGGACGGTGCATGAGCCAGTACTTGCCATTTATCTTTTCGGGGAAGAGCGCTACGTCCTTATTGGGGGGCGGTAGAATAATACCCAGCCGTTCGACGGTAACAAAGTCGGTCGTAACGGCCAGCCCCACCGCTGGCCCATGCTCCGACACGGCGGTATACGTAATCCAGTATTTACCCTCCAGGAACGTAATCCGCGCGTCTTCTACACCGTACGACTCGTCCATTCGGGCTGGAAATAGGAATGGTTTCTCATCAATTTCGAAATGAATACCATCCCGGCTCCGGGCTAGCCGCAGGTGGCTGAGCGACGTCAGGTATTGCTTCCCCCCAACCGTGACGATGCGAGGATCATAATCGCCATCGGGTTCGGGAAAGCGTTTGATGACGAGGGAAGGGACGCCGTTTTTTTCTTCTAGAAGTGGGACCAGGATTGTTCCTGCCTCCGCCACAGGAGCTTCCGCAACGCGGAGTAGCAGCAAAATCTCTCCGTTAAACCAACAGGCGGCTGGGTTAAAAGCGCCCAATACCTTAAAACCATCCATGGCGGGTTTAACATCACTAGTTTGCAAAATCGGCTGGTTGGAGAGTCGGCGGAGCTGGTAGTTTTTCATAAAATAGCGAGTATCAGGTCGTAACGGGAAAAAGGCTTTACGTATACTATTGTACTAACAATCGGGCCGCAGGGGTGTTTCTGATGATTTTTGCAAATAGTTGCCCAAATGGATAAACCTTCAGTTCTTTGGGACGTTAAGAGGAAAACCATTCTAAAACGACAGACTCTTTTTATCATGATTAATGTGCCAGCGTTCGACCAAGACGTGTTATTGATGAACCCTGACCCGGAATCGGCTGCCTTTGATGACGATGACGACGACTTTGACGGAGGTGCCGAATTCGACGAGTTAGGGTCGGGGGCTACCAGCGGTTATGGCGATGATGATCTCGCTGACATCGAAGACGACGAATTCAATGACGATGACCTAAGCGAAGAATTGGACGAGGACGTAGCCGATGACCTCGACGACGATGACGATTACTAGGGTCCTTGCGTAAAGAAAGACCAACCTGACGGGCCGGGTAATCCCCGGCCTCGTTGCTAAATAAACCAGACCAATGACAGAGCCCGAAGAAGAAATCGTAAAACACTCCGACGCCAATAACGAAGGAACGGCACCCGATAGCGAAACGCAGTCGTCGGCGGCTAGTGCCGATGGTGGACGTACTACCGAAGAGGGGTCACGTGCCAGCAGCGAACCTGCCGAAGGAGGAAGAGAATAAAACTGGTTATTTAATTGACCAGCCGGTCAGGCACCGTTTTCGGCTGCCGACCGGCTGTTTAGTTTAATACGGCCAGTACCGTCTGGCATTTCATTTCTGTTTCCTGCCATTCACGTTCTGGGTTGGAGTCTTCAGTAATGCCGGCACCCGCGTAGAGAGTTGCCTGGTCGCCTTCCAGTTTCATGCAGCGCAGGTGAACGAATAAGTTACTGGCTGACCCTGAATGTTGCTCAGGCTGACTGATATTCACCGGTCCCAGAAAGCCCGCGTAAAACTCACGATTGTGAGCTTCGTGCCGCCGGATGAAATCAAATGCCCGGTCGCGGGGCATTCCGCAAACGGCCGAGGTAGGGTGTAGCAGACGCAACATAACCGTACCGAGTTGCGGGTAGCGCACTTGCTGGGTATCGACCGTAAAGCTCGTGCAGAGGTGCATCAGATTACCCGCAATAATCGTTTTGGGACCTTCTTCGAGGTATTCCCGCAGCCGGATCTTCTTGAAGCACTCAATGATGTAGCGGTTGACCAGCGCCTGTTCCTCAATTTCTTTCTGCGACCACATCGCTTCGGAGGGGCGCTTGGGCGTGCCATCCGCTTCGAACGCTGACTGCGTACCAGCGAGCGACACTGTCCTGAATATGTCATCCTGATCAACACTGACCAGTCGTTCGGGCGTAGCACTAAGCCAGACCTGGCCCGTTTCCGGCAGGTACACGGCTGAGACGAACGCCGTCGGGTACCTGGCACAAAGTTTGTCAAACAGCGAAGTGACCCGTGGCGCCTGATCAAAGCGAACTCGTTTGACCCTTGACAGAACGACCTTGCGAAATTCGCCCCGCTGCATAGCCTCAATGGCGTCCGTTACGTTCCGGATATAGCGACTCTGCTCGTTGGGATCGGTCAGGTCGGTCAATGCAGTAGCCGGCTGAGTGTCGTTGTCGGATGCTTTTTGCGGCCGACGAACGATCTGCTGGATCTGGTCCGCCAGGGTATTCGACGAAATGGTTACGTTAGAAATACCCGTTGCGGAGAAACTGGCCTGCAAATCCGCCCGTAAAAACAGCGTTTGTGCAGGAGCACTCGTTTCCGAATTCAGGTTGTCGAACGGGCTGAAAACAAAACCGGCGGGTAGTTCTTCCAGATCCGCGGTGACGCGGGGTAGAATTTCATCGGTCGAGATAATAAGCTGCTTTTCAGATTGATTGGGTAGCCGCCAGAGGGCCGCTGGATAGCCAAGCGCCTGAGCTGCGTCCCAAAGAGAAGCAGCAGTTGGAGAGACCGTATTGACGAAGTTACGAACAGAATCAGATTGCATAAACAGAAACCAGGCCCTTGCAGCCAGTCAATGAAATAACAGTTTGTTAACCGAATTTGTGCGCTTAATCGTCGTTTTTCGTGCAATAGATAGCATTCACCGGATTTCAGCGAACTTTACGCCACCCTCGGGCCAACTCAATAGCTATGATTCGCATTTTTCAGCAAGACGAAGCCGCCGTCCGCAAAATACGGGATATCGACTCGTTCTCCGATACCGAACGAACGCTGTGGGTCGATCTACAGAATCCGACTACGGCCGAAATTAAAAGCGTCGAAGAGAAGTTTGATGTCGATTTTCTGAGTCAGCAGGAGCTGCTGGAAATTGAAAGCAGCTCCCGCTACATCGAAGAAGATGACTTCATGATCGCTAATTCCAACTTCCTGGTGCCGGATCAGGAGCAACGATACGTAACCGTACCCGTTAGTTTTCTATTAAAAGATGATACGCTGTTCACATACCGGAATGCCGATCTGAAGTCGTTCGCCGATACGGTTAAACGGATTAAATCGCGCCGGGCGCTGTTCAGCGATGGCGCCCAGATTCTAATTTCTATTTTCGAGTCGCGCATCGACTACGATGCTGACTTGATCGAGTTGGTGTCGGGTGAGATCAAGGCTATCAATCGAATGCTCGATCTGGATGCGAATCTGGATAAGGAAATGCTGCTGAACATCAACGATTACCAGGAACTGACCATGTCGATTCGGGAGAACGTGGTCGATAAGCAGCGGGTAATTTCGGCAATGATTCGGTCCGATGGCTGGTTTAATGAGCAGGAGCAGGGACGGCTGCGAACGCTGATCAAAGACATTAACTCGCTGATCGACCATACGAACTTCATTTTTGAGCGGCTGGAGTTCCTGCAAAATACGTACCTCGGTCTGATTGACCTGGAGCAGAACCGGGTCGTCAAAATATTTACGGTCGTGTCGCTGGTGTTTCTGCCACCGACCTTACTCGCCAGTATCTGGGGAATGAACTTTGATGAAATGCCCGAAATTCACTGGAAATACGGATACGTGTTTGCGCTGGCTATGATGGTGCTTTCATCAGCATTGACGGTGTGGATTTTCCGCAGAAAACAATGGCTCTAACCAAACGGAGTTGAACAACGGAAGAATGAGTGGGTTAATCCACAAACAAATGTATTCACGTATGTACACGCCAACGTCAAACCTTTCGCGCGCGCTGACCAGTGGGCTGGTTGGAGCCGTCGCGCTGAATATCCTGCACGAAACGGTTCGTCAATTTGTGCCGACTGCGCCCCGCGCCGATCTGTTAGGCGAACGTAGCCTTATTAAGGGGTTCAAAGCCCTCGGTGAAGAACCACCCAAAGGCAAACGTCTGTACGGAGCCGCTATGGTTGGTGATATTGCGTCAAACGCTGGTTATTACAGCCTGGTCGGGCTGGCCGATAAAATGCCGCTGGCTGCTGGAACCGCGCTGGGCGTGTTGGCGGGGATTGGTGCTGTTACGTTGCCCGGTCCCATGGGACTCGGCAAAGCGCCAACGACCCGTACGCCCGCAACCGTCGCCATGACCATCGGCTGGTATCTGCTGGGGGGTGTCATTTCCGGCGCTGTTTTCAAAAAACTGAATACGTAGGTTACCACAACAGAATCTGGTTGTGTGAGAACTGGTCGTACGAAAAGAGGCTTTATTGCCTTTTCGTACGACCAGTTTTTTATTCATGACAGGTATTAAACCTTTGTCACTGGTCGTTGTCAAACAATCAGTTATGGCACTTGCCACTACCTGTTCCGGCTATGAACGCGCTAAAAAAAATAGGGGTGATTTGTCTGATTGTCTGGATGGCAGTCGGAGTAGGGTTTACGGGAAGCGTTACGGCGCAGCCCGGTATGAGTGTGCCAATCGAGTCCTTCTATGACGAACTGGACCCGTATGGGCAATGGACGCAGTATCCGGGTTATGGCGATGCCTGGATTCCATCCGCTGGACCCGATTTTCAACCATATGCCAGCAACGGTCACTGGATTGTTACGGAATACGGTAATACCTGGGTGTCAGACTACGACTGGGGATGGGCACCGTTTCACTACGGGCGCTGGATATACGATCCTGCTTATGGCGGTTGGCTCTGGTTGCCGGGCTCGGATTGGGGGCCTGCCTGGGTAAGCTGGCGCTCGGGCGGTGGTTATTACGGCTGGGCTCCGCTGGGCCCCGGCGCTAATATTAACGTCAATGTCAACCTGCCAGCCTTCTGCTGGACATTTGTACCGCAGGCTTACATCACCAGCCCCCGGCTTTACAACTACCGGGTATCCCGGCCGAACGTGGTCAACATTTATCAGAACACGACCATCATCAACAACGTGTATCGGTCGAATAACCGGGCGTACGTGTATGGTCCTCAACGAATCGACATCGAGCGGGTTACCCGCCGGTCGGTCCCGGTGTATCGCATTGATCAGATGAACCGCCCGGGACGAACGATCATCAATAACGGATCGGTCGGTTTTTATCATCCTGGTAATGGGCGCACGTACAATCGCGATTACAGTCGGGCAGACCGGAATCGAGTCCGCGACTTTAACAACTACAATACGCCGAACTCCGCATACGGAAACAACTATCCTGGTGGGGTTCGCTCAACTGAACCCGCCGGTGGACGCCCGCGCGCCTACGAGCCCAACGCCGGGAATTACGGTCGGTCGGGAAATTCGAACGAAGGACGTGGTGGTTATGCTCCTAACGCGACGCCCAATCGCAATTATGACAGTCCGTTCAATAATTCGCCCGGCGGTCGGGCCTACGAACGACCCGAGCAACCACAGCGTACGTATCCCGGTAACGACGTAAACCCGAACCGATGGAATGGTGGTGCGCAGCCTGAACGATCCTACGGTCGTGGTGGGCAGACGGGAGGGATGCGGAATGAGTCGATGCCGAATGCTCGTCAGGAGCGGCCCTACCAACAAGCACCTACCAACGAGGGTTTCCAGGGCGGCAACCGTGAAATGGGGGGTGGACAGCGGGCTATGCCTAATCAGCCGGGGCAACCATCCAGTTCCAGTCCGGGACCATCCAGTCCGGGACCATCGATGGGGGGCGGTGAACGTCAGCACGGTAGCCGCGGTCCACGCTAGTTGATCAAAAGCAGTTCATAAACGTAAAAAGAATCCGACGATTTACGCCAACAGGCATAGATTGCCGGATTCCTCTGTTTAGGCCGAAATAAGTAAATGAGTGTAGGCAAGTTTTCCGAATAGTAATAAAAGAGTAAGGATAGAAAAAAAGTGATTACGGCTGTCACCATCAGAGCGTTATCGAGTCATAAGGGCGAAGTCAGGTTATAAAGAATCTGAGTAAATCCTTTCCATATCTCCCGTTTGTATGAGCGCTCAATTTACGGACGTAACTTTATTGATTACCCACTATAACCGCAGTCACTCATTGAAGCGACTGCTGATGGCTTTTCAGCAATTGGGTTGCACATTTGCCGACATTGTCGTGTCGGACGATGGTAGCCAACCTGAGCACCGCGCGTTGCTGAGTGACCTACAGCAACAGTACGGGTTAACCCTCGTAACAACGCCGGAAAATCGGGGACTCGGCAACAATATCAACAAAGGGCAGGATGCGGTGAAAACGCCTTACACGCTCTACGTTCAGGAAGACTTTGTGCCAAAACCCGCTTTTGTAAGTCGATTGCGACAGTCATTAGGCTTTATGGAAAAGGACCAGGGCCTGGATTATATCCGGTTTTACGCGTACCTGCCTTATCCGTACATGAAGCCTTACGCCGACGGGTTTTCGGAAACGGAGTTCTTGGGGTGGAAGCCTGATTACTACAAAATTTACGCCTATAGTGATCACCCACACCTACGCCGGAGTACGTTTCTGACTAAGTTCGGTCGTTATGTAGAGGGAATGAAGGTGGACAAAACGGAGTACCGCATGTGCGTTTCGTTTCTGCAAAACAAAGGTCGGGCATTGTTCTTTAATGATTTCAAGAGCCTGTTTGACCAACACAATGATGCTGCCGAGCCCAGTACCGTACAGCGCAGCCAGTGGATGCTTAGTAAAAATCCGTTTATTACGGTTCTGCGCAATACGTATCGTCAGGTTAAATACAACTACGATATTCAGTTCATGCGCCCGCTGGGCAAGTGAAAACAAGCGACATCATTCGTTGACTACATGTCAAAATCCCATCCGTAACCTTCGGGCCGGATGGGATTTTTGCTTGCCTAGGACCGTCATTAGTAGGGTAAACCGGTAACAAAGTAGCTTCGTTGCGGTTCTCCGCAGTAGGTAGCCAGCCTATCACTAGCTACATCGTCAACTAACCAATTACGTTATGAAAGCTGCCGTTCTAGAACATTACGGAGATCCGAGTGAGTTCGTCATAAAAACGCTTAACGCGCCAAACATCAGCAGTGGGCAGATTCTGATTCGGAATCGAGCTTCATCGGTTAACCCTATCGACGCGCTAGTTCGGGCGGGCAGTTTCCGGATCGCATCCGGCCTGTTCGGTGATCAAATCATCGGAAGTGATTTTTGTGGCGTTGTGATAGAATCGAAAAGCGACCGATTTAAGGTCGGTGATGAGGTATACGGTGCGGTATCGCCAGTGAACGGAGCCGCCTACGCCAGTGAGGTTGCCGCTGATGAAAACGTAGCGGCTCTGAAACCCACGACGATCAGCTTTGCCGAAGCTGCGACTTTGCCTGTGGTGGCGTTAACGGCCCATCAGGCTTTGCTACAGGGAAACCTGAAGGCAGGTGGCCATGTACTGATAAATGGCTGTACGGGGGGCGTTGGTTGTGCAGCCGTGCAACTGGCCAAGCACATGGGCGCAACCGTAACCGGTACCTGTAGTCCGGCGCATAACGAAGCGGCCAGCAAACTAGGATGCGATACAGTACTCGACTATGAAAAACCCCTGCCTGCCGATCAGCACTACGATCTGATTTTTGATACAGCGGGCAAAATGATCCTGTCGGACATAGAACAGCATCTGAAGGATGACGCCATACTGATCACGACCAAACCAGATACTGAAGGGTTTTCCAGAACTGTATCAACGCTGGTTGACCTGGTAAAACCTCGTATGAAAACAATAGTTATGGAAGCGAACACCGCTGATCTGACAACGGTTAAGGAGCTGGTCGAACAGGGAAAATTAGTTTCGTACGTAGCGCGGACGTTTCCTCTGGAGCAAATGGAACAGGCGCATCACATGCTGGAAGCGGGAGATTTTGTAGGGAAGATCGCTATCTCGATTGACTAATCAGCCGGAGTGTCTGATCAGACGCATGGTGGACAATTCGGCAAAACCGCCCACTTTTGTCTATCATGCGTTATTTTATTGAGTTATCGTACCGGGGGGGCGCCTACCACGGCTGGCAGACGCAGGCAAGTGGGGTTAGCATTCAGACTACGCTGGAAGCAGTGCTGACACAGCGTTTTCGGCAGCCCATTTTTGTGCTGGGCAGCGGACGTACGGATGCAGGGGTTCATGCGGCACAACAGTTTGCCCATTTCGACGTACCGACGGCGATTGATTGTTCGGAAGCCGTAATTCACTCGCTCAATTGCATGTTGCCTGACGATATTGGCATCCATTGCATCTTCCCCGTCCGGGATGGGGACCATGCCCGCTACTCAGCCACATCCCGCTATTACCAGTATCAAATTTCTCGGCAAAAAGACGTATTCGCCCCGGGGCTAGCGTACTACTTTCAACCCAGACTCGACGACGAGTTGATGAACGAAGCCTGCCACATTCTCTTAAAGTACACCGACTTTAAGAGTTTTAGTAAGGTACGCGCCAACGTAACGCATTTCCGCTGTCAGCTTGAGTTTGCCCGCTGGGAGCGAAAAAACGCTGATTCACTTGTGTTTCACATCAAAGCCAACCGATTTCTGTGGGGCATGGTCCGCACCATTGTCGGGACGATGATTGACATTGGGCAGGGTCATCTACGTCTAGACCAATTTGAGCAACTCATTCAAGCCCGCGATCGAACCCTACTGGGCCGTCCCGCCCCGGCCAATGGGCTTTGTTTAATGAAGGTTGGCTATCCAACAGGGGTGCTGGTGAATCGGCCGGCCGACTGACATAAACGTAAAAATGCTCCCCATCATAGGATGGAGAGCATTTTTATTAAAAAGTTACAGCGAAGAGCTTTATTTACCGTTACCCAGTTTGCCCGGTTTGTTAGCCGGTTGAGCGGTAGCTTTAGGCTTTGGGTTTTTGACGTAATTATCCAGCCAACCGTTCATTTCCCACAGCATGTGGAGCAACGATTCCTTGGCGGTGTAGCCGTGGCTCTCGTAGGGCAGGAAGACCAGTTTGCTCGTTACGCCAAAGCTTTTCAGGGCATTGTAGTAACGCTCTGACTGGATCGGGAACGTACCTGTGTTGTTATCAGCCTCACCGTGTACCAGCAAAATTGGTGTTTTTACTTTGTTTGCGTTCTGGAACGGCGACATCGTGTTATACACGTCGGGAGCCTGCCAGTACGTCCGTTGCTCGTTCTGGAAGCCGAAGGGAGTCAGCGTCCGGTTGTAGGCACCACTTCGCGCAATACCCGCTTTGAATAGGTTGCTATGCGTCAACAAGTTAGCTGTCATGAATGCACCATAGGAGTGACCGCCAACGCCGACACGGCTTGAATCGACAACACCCAGCCGAACACCTTCGTCGATAGCCGCTTTAGCACTGGACACCAGTTGCTGCACATACGTATCGTTCGGTTCCTTGTCGCCCTCACCTACGATCGGGATGCTGGCGTTGTCGAGGATGGCGTAACCCATCGTTACGAAGGCAGCCGCGCCCCAGTAGCTGATTCGGTTAAACTGGTAGGGCGATCCCGACACCTGGCTAGCGGCATCTTTACTTTTGAATTCCGCTGGGTACGCCCACAGGAACGTTGGTAGTGGGCCCTGCTCTTTTTTGTAGCCAGCCGGCAAATAAAGCGTAGCCGTCAGATCGACGCCGTCCGGGCGCTTGTAACGAAGCTGCTGCTTCTGAATACCCTTCAGCTGCGGATAAGGATGCGGGAAGAACGTGACCTGTATGGGGGCCGCGCCTTTCTTACCCTTCGTTAGCAGATTTGATAGGTAATAATTGGGGCTTTCGTCGGGTGTTTCGCGCGTAACCAGGATTGAGCGTTTTGCTGCATCCAATACCGCAACGGGACGTTCGAAATAAGGAGTCTGCGAGCGCCACAGTTCGGTCGTTTTCTTTGTCTTCAGGTTTAGCAAACTCACAAACGGGCGGTCGCCTTCGGGGGAGGAACCCTGACCGTTCAGCATCAGGATTTCGTTGTTCGGTAACAGATTCAATACTTCATAACCATACTGATTGTGCCGCGTGTCGGGCTGACCTGGGTTGCTGTATCGGTCTTCGTACGAGCGATCGAACAGAACGGCTGTCTGCCAGTTCGTCGGATCAACGGTCTTGGTCAGACTCTTGCGGCTCTGCCACCAGCGTTCGCTGGCCAGCGCCATTGTTGCGTTGCCCCACTCGAAGCCGCCAAACCGGTACTGAGCTGCGTAAATTTCTTTGGGCTGGCCGCTAAAGGGTGCTTCGACCATGTATACTTTATCCCGAATGTCGGCCTTCACTTTCGGATCACCTTTGTCCTGGGCTTCGGTGTAATAGACGGAAGCTGCTACGTCAGCACGCCAGTTGTAGTTACGAGGGCCAGTTGGCGCACCGTCGGCACTGTAGGCTACTGTTTCCTGGAGTGGACCATCGTTCAGCGTTTTTACCAGCGTACCGCCCGTGGCGAAAATGTCAGTGCGGAGGGGGAACCGGCTTACGGGAACGAGATAAGAAAATGGCGTATGTACCGTTTCAACCATCACGTATTTTCCATCTGGCGATGGATCTGCCGACGCAATGATACCAGCCTGGCCGATGTTGGTCGTTTGTCCATCAAGACCCAGACGCACTACCTGTGAGGTGGTATAATAAGCAAACTGTTTCTCATCGGAGGGGCTTTTGAGCAAGTCCTGGTACGTTGGTGCCTGACCACGCTGACCGCCTACGTTGGCCTGCGTCGTTGGCCCGACTGGGACGCGGCTAACTTCCGGGGCTGCTCCGCGGCCAGCAGGAATAATCCGGGCGACCAAACTTTTGCTGTCCGAAAGCCAGCGAAAGGGCAGGCCCATTGTTGCGTTCAGGTAAACTGTGCCAACGCGCTGCGCCTTGGCAGTAGCAACATCGGCTACGTAAAGCTCGATGTGCTCATCGGTCGAGTGAGCGAAGGCGATCTTGCTGTAATCGGGCGACCACTGTACGTAGCTAATGAGCGGCTTGGCGGGCAGACCCGTCAGGGGCATCTCCTCTTGCGAAGCGGCTACTTTTTTGAGCTTCAGGTTGGTGATGTAGCGCATCCGGCTGGGGCCGTTATTGGCAGGATTGAGCCGTAGCCCCGCCAGTTTGAGCTCAGGTTGGGCTAGTTCAGCGATGTCGGGCGCACCCGCCTGTTCCATAATCAGCATCAGATCGCCTTTATCCGATACGCTGATCGTTGGCGTGGGCGGGATAGTAACCAGGTCGGCCAGCGCCTTCGGTGGCGTTTGGTAGCCAGTAGCATCCTGAGCCTGAGCGCCCAGGGAAAGGACCATAGCCAGCGCAACGCCACAGACAGGAGTCCGCCACGTCAGGCTGCGTCGGGGTGATCGAGCCCGGGTAGTGTCAGAGTGTTGGTTCATGAAGTAACAGGTTTAGACTAAATCAGCTTTAAAAGTACGGCAGAACAAGTAATAATATGTACGCGTATTTATTAAAGCCAACACTATTCGGTTAAAATCATCTTTCTCCGAATAATAGTAAGTGGTAGCACTCGTATGCCAGCAGGATAATGTATTCGGAAGTTTATCAGTTGGGTCGTTATATGCGTTTAGAAGTAGATTGTGCGTAATCTGTGCTTTCTAACAACCCATTTCTCAGACGCGTTAATAGCTTATTCAGCTTTATCCATCATTTTCGCCAGCCGTTTCGTTACTTTGACGGCGGAATTAACCAATTAGTTTTCATGCGTACCCTTGTTTTGTTAGTTGGCCTGCTGGCAACAGCGTCCTGTAAACTCGAAGTTGATAGTGTTTATAACGCTCAGTTTGCGTCGGAGCCAACAGCGACGCCCATAACGCCTGGTCAGATTGATGAAGCGTCGGGCATTGTTGATAGCCGTAGTATGCCCGGCAATCTTTGGGTCCAGGAAGATAGTGGTAATCCGGCACAACTTGTCTTGCTGGGTTACGATGGTACGATTAAAGGACGGGTTAACGTTCCCTTCTTCGCTAATCGGGACTGGGAAGAATTGTCGATTGGTCCTGGTCCGCAGGACGGGGTTACTTACTTATACATCGGTGATATTGGCGACAACAACGCTCAGAACGTGATCTCCCAGATTTATCGACTGCGCGAACCCGCTAATCTGCAAACCGCCATTACGCAGGTCGACCGGATCAACTTCCGTTATCCCGATGGCCCCCGCGATGCCGAAGCGATGTTTGTCGATCCACAGACGAAAGACATCTTTATTGTGACCAAACGGGAGAATAATAGCCGTCTGTATCGACTGCCGTATCCGCAGAATGTGAACGAAGTCACCGTGGCTGAACGGCTGGGTGATTTGCCGCTGACCTTCGCGACCGGAGCAGCTATCTCGCCCGATGGTACCGAAATTCTCGTTCGGACCTACACGCAGATTTTCTATTGGAAACGAAACGCCGGACAAACGGTGGCGGATGCCATGCAACGTAATTCAAACCGGCAATTGCCCTATAGACTGGAGCCGCAGGGGGAAGCCATCTGTTTCGACAAGGAAGCCAAGGGGTATTTTACCCTCAGCGAAAAACGGGGTGATGCAACTGTAAATCTGTATTATTACGCTCGTCAGTAACCCCCATACGTGTGAAGCAGGCTGCGGTTATTGGGGCGGGAGTGGCTGGTATCGCCACGGCCATTCGGCTGGTCATGAAAGGCTATCAGGTCGATGTGTTCGAGGCCAACGCCTATCCCGGCGGTAAGCTGTCCAGTTTTGAACAAAGCGTCGACGGAAATATGTATCGTTTTGACGCGGGACCATCTCTTTTCACGATGCCCCATCTGATCGATGAGTTATTTCGACTGGCTAATCGCGATCCGAAGCACTACTTTACCTACCAGAAGCTGGACGAAACCTGCCGCTATTTCTGGGATGATGGCACGCGGCTAACTGCCTGGGCTGATCACAATAGGTTTGGCCGGGAGGTCGAGACCGTTCTAGGGGAGCCCGCCCAGCATCTGCATCAGCAACTCGCGGATAGTGCGCTCAAATACGACGTAACGGAGAAACTGTTTCTGCACAGGTCGCTGCACAAGTTATCGACCTGGTTTAATCGGGATGCCTTTCGAGGATACCTGAATCTGCCAAGACTTGGTGTTTTCGGCACGATGAACAAGGCGAACGAGCGTCGATTCCGGCATCCCAAACTGGTGCAGCTGTTCAATCGGTATGCTACGTATAATGGCTCCGATCCTTATCAAACTCCTGCTACGATGAACATCATTCCGCATCTGGAATATAACATCGGTGCGTTTTTTCCGGCGGGCGGGATGATTGGTATCACGAACGCGCTGGTGAAGCTAGCCGAAGATTTAGGGGTTCGCTTCCACTACAACGTGCGCATTGCAGCTATTGAGACAAAAGGGAAGAAGGTTGAGGGGATAAGAGGGGAGGAGAGGAGAAAAGAAGGAGAGGAGGAAGGTCAATCAACTCACTTTTCGTTTCCGGCCGATTTGGTGGTTTCCAATATGGACGTGGTGAATACGTTCCGGAAATTGCTGCCGAATGCCCGTCAACCCGAGCGTATTCTGCGTCAACCCAAATCCAGCTCGGGACTTATTTTTTACTGGGGAATCAACCGGAAGTTTGCCGAACTGGGACTGCACAATATCTTTTTCAGCAACGACTACCGGGCTGAGTTCGACCAACTATTCGGAAAAAACGGCAACGCAGCTAGCCTATCCGATGATCCAACAATCTACCTGAATATTACGTCGAAGCATAAACCCGACGACGCGCCACCAACCGGCGAAAACTGGTTCATTCTCCTCAACGCGCCTAACAACACCGGTCAGGACTGGCATCTAATCATTAACCAGGCGCGCGAAAATGTGATTCGCAAACTGAGTCACGTATTGGGTGTTGACGTGGCATCGATGATCGAGACTGAATCGATTCTTGACCCGCGTAGCATTGAATCGCGTACGTCTTCATCGCAGGGAGCGCTGTACGGGAACAGTTCCAACAATCGATTTGCGGCTTTTCTGCGCCACGCCAATTTCTCGCATCAGTTCGAAAATTTGTATTTCGTAGGCGGCAGTGTCCACCCCGGTGGTGGTATTCCCCTTTGCCTGCTATCGGCCAAGATCGCGACGGAGATGATTTGAAAGGAGGAAAGGGAGGAGAGGAGGAAGAAGGAAAGTAACCTCCGGCTACTATTTCTTGGACTTTGCTCCTTTTCCGGTGCTAATTTCATTCACCTCTCCTCCATTCTCCTTTCCTCCTTCCTCCCCTTCCTCCTTTCTTTTTATCTTGCCGCATGGATTCTTCTACCCTGATCATTGTCTTAAGTCTGTCGGTACTGATTTCGTACGCATTCGACTTGTTCAGCAGCCGGTTTAAGACGCCCTCGATTCTATTGTTGCTGGTGCTGGGAATGCTGGTTCGACAGGGAACAGATTATTTTGGGGTGCAGGTCCCCTATGTCAATACGATCCTGCCCACGCTGGGTACGCTGGGGCTGATCCTGATCGTGCTGGAAGGGGGACTTGATCTGGAACTTCATGCCGAAAAACTGAGTGTTCTTCGGAGAACGTTGCTGGCATCGCTATTAGCAATTGTTGGAGGAACGCTGGTGATGGCGGGAATCCTATACCTGCTTCTGAACGACTCGTTTTTTCGCTGCCTCATTGCGGCTTTGCCCTTCTCGATCATCAGTGGATCTATGGCGCTGCCGGGTGTAGCCGGTCTGTCGTCGGGACAGCGTGAATTCGTAGTCTATGAGTCGGCCTTTGCTAGTATTCTGGGCGTACTCGCCTACAACTTCCTGTTACTGAGCGAGAACTCTATCTGGGGCGCAATCTGGTTTTTCACCCGCGATACGCTGATTATGGCCGTTACGTCGGCGATTTGCTGTTTTCTGCTTTTATATCTGATTGGGCGAATCAACCACCGGATCAAGTTCCTTCCTATTATTTCGGTGCTGTTTCTGGTGTACGCCATTGCCGAAATTTACCACCTGTCGTCGCTGCTGCTCATCCTGATCTTTGGCCTGTTCCTCAACAACACCGAATTGTTTATTCGAGGTCGGCTGAGCGAAATTTTGAAAAATGATCTGTTCGAAAAAGAGCTGGATCAGCTCAAGAGTCTGACTGCCGAGGGGGCGTTCGTGGTGCGGACGTTTTTTTTTCTCCTATTCGGGTATTCAACCGTACCGCAGGAGCTGATCGACACGGATGCGCTGATCGTCAGCGGATTGTTTATGATGGTGATTTTACTATGGCGCTGGCTGACGCTCCGGCTGACGTATCCCGGCGTTTGGCGCCCCCTGCTTTGGATTGCGCCACGCGGCTTAGTAACAATCCTTCTGTATTTGAACACGCCCGAAAACCTGCGCCTGCTTGGCTTCCGCGAAGGAATTCCGATGCTGGTCGTCGTCCTGTCAGCTATCGTGATGATGGGCGGGGCGTTGGGAAAAACAACAGAGGTTACTGAGCCACAACGGCTTTAAATTGCCTTTCGAACATACTTCCAAAAGGACCAGAAACGACGGGTCTTCAAGTAAGACAGGTTCGTTTCATTAGCGAAGGCTTCCCGCTCGAAACTAATGTTGAGATACGCCAGATAATGATTACCGTACTGAAACCGGCGTACTACGTACTCGATCCCATACCAAAGATAAAACGGGACAATGCCCAGTTCAAGCTGCTGGCGTAAGTGAATCCGTTCGTGGTTAATCAGAATGGGGCCAGGCGACGGTTGCCGTACCAGAATGAACGGGAACAGGGCCATGCCATCTGGCCCAAGCGACGGAATCCGGAGAATTAGGTTTCGTTTACCCATGAAAGCAGGAGGGTTGTCGGCGGTTGGTTTACCAGGTGATGGAACCAGCGGTGTCAATGCACATCCTTACAGCAAAAACGATTGTTGCACTGTCATTAGTTCTAAAGGCTGGTCGGTAAATAAATAAGGGTGACGAATCTGATCCATCACCCTTATCGCGCTAACTGAACGTATTGCGGCTTATTTGATCCGCTTGGCGCTGGCGTCAAACATGCCCATGACCGATCCTTTCAGGTTATCATCATCGACTTTGGCCAGATCCATCGTTACGTTGTGGCCCTGGGCCTGAAACGCAATCGACAGTTTATCGCCTGATTCTTCAATGCTGTCGATTTTAATTTTCTCCTTCGAGGGGTCCGTGGCGTCGGTTAGTTCGCCGGTTAGTTTACCATCTTTACGAACCAGATCGGTTGTCAATTTGGCATCGCCATTGGGAGTGCCGACAATCACCATTTCCCATTTACCGGCAAAAAAATCGGTTGGTTTGGTTGTGGTCTGCGAGAAACCGCTGGCAATAAATCCAAGAAGAAATACGACGAGAAGCAGACTTACTTTTTTCATTAGAAGGAAACAGGTTTAGAGAAATTAAACAGATTAATAAAAGTAAGGGTGTTACTGTCCGGCGTTGGCTAGGACCGCTTCGACGCCCATCACTACCATCAGGCTACCCTGAGAATCTTTGGGGTTGACAAAAACCAGGTACACATCGTGCGGCTTGGTGTCACCTGCCGGTAGTTTGACCGGGATCGTTAACACCGAGGGCGTGAAATCCATCTTATCGGACGGTTCCAGCATGGTCGATTCGCTGATGAGTTTGCCGGTCGGGCTGTCCAATCGTAGTTCGACCTTGCCACCGCGTGCGTTGAGTTGCGGTTTGGGGGCCGTAGCCATGACACGAAACTCATTTACTCCCGCCAGGTCGGCCTGCTTAAGCACCAGATACGCGCCGGATTTAGCGGGGATCGCCAGGTTGTTACCACCGAACGACATTTTGTTGACGTTATCATACTGATCAAAACCGTGGGCGTCGATCTTCGCGTTACGTAGGACGTACGTTTTTTCCGACCGCAGCGACGGCAGACCTTTGGCTCCTTTGTCTTCGTAAGACGCCCGGACCATGTAAACGCCTTTGCCTTTGTCTCCCGAAGGAAGTTTCGCGTCGTAGCTGCCCTTCACGGGGAGTGAGTTGCTGCCAGCGGCTTCGCTGGAGATGTTCAGAATGTACTTGACCATGTCAGCCGCATCGGCGGTCGACAGTTGCGGGTGAGCTGACATCGGCGTTTCGCCCCAGACACCACTGCCCCCAGCAATGACTTTCTTCGTCAGCCGCTCCAGCGCCGTATTGTCACCTTTGTATTTCTTCGCTACGTCGACATAAGCCGGTCCGATTGACTTTTTCGTAATGCTGTGACAGCCTTTGCAATCACTGGCTTCGATTAGTTTTTTACCGCTGGCTAGTAGCGCACTCGCGTCCGCCGACCGGTGGCCCTGAGCGATGGCAACCTTGTCAAATCCTTCTGGCATGTAGTCGATATTGACCGCTACCCGCTCCGGATCGATGCCTTTGCCGAGCGTACCGTCCTCTTTGTCGCGCACGTCTACGGCGTACCGGAAAGGTTTGTTGGGCGAGAAAAAGGACTTATTGCCGCCGGGTAACTCGACGCTCAGAACCGGTGCTT
The DNA here is from genome assembly GCF_054776615.1 of Spirosoma pomorum. Classification (NCBI taxonomy): domain Bacteria; kingdom Pseudomonadati; phylum Bacteroidota; class Cytophagia; order Cytophagales; family Cytophagaceae; genus Spirosoma; species Spirosoma pomorum. The sequence continues at coordinate 468,580 of NZ_BAAHBP010000002.1, read as the reverse complement.
CGTTGCCTACCGTAATATCCATCGATTGCGAGGCAATACCGCCTTTTCCGTCGTTGACGGTGAGCGTAGCCTTGTAGACACCGGGTTTGGCAAGTGTCAGATTTGCGTCGGGCGTAGTAACGGTCTTCGTGAAGCCGTTTTCCGACCCTCCAGTCCGGGACGTAACTTTCCAGGTATACGCCAACGCATCTCCGTCTGCGTCGACGGTGCCGTTTGACGTGAGTTTGAGCGCGAGAGGAGCCGAACCGCCCATTTTGTTGGCAGCCGCCTGAAGCTGAGGTTTCCGGTTGCCGCCGTTGTACTCGATGCGAATCAGCCGGGCATCATCGTTTGCCGTAAACCAGCCTGAGCCGTATTCGAGCATGTACAGATCGCCGTTGTCGGCAAACTCCATATCCATTGGATTGCTGAATTTGTAACTCGGCATGAACCGCTCCATCGACTGATAGTTACCGTCTTTGTCCATCGTTACGGCCATGATCCAGCCGCGCATCCAGTCGTAGGTCAGCAGTTTTCCGTCGTAATAAGACGGGAACGAGCGAGCCGCATTTTTAAATTCATCGGTGTAGAACACCGGACCGGCCATGGCGTTCCGGCCACCCGCCCCGACCAGCGGGAATTCCGGTGAACCATCGTAAGGGTACCAGATAAAGGCTTTTTGTGCCGCCGGAAGCGTAGTCAAACCAGTATTATTCGGCGACATATTAGTCGGTGCATTGGCATCCCATTTATCCCCCGATTTGCTGGCCGTGAAGTCGTACTTGTTATAGGCCTTATTATCGCCCACGAAATGCGGCCAGCCGAAATTACCAGCCTTACGGGCCTGGCCTACTTCGTCGTGACCAGCAGCGCCCCGATTGGCATCGGGTTTAGCCGCGTCAGGGCCAACTTCGCCCCAGTAGAGGAAACCCGTTTTCTGGTCAACCGAAATGCGGAACGGGTTACGATGGCCCATCGTGTAAATTTCTGGCCGAGTCTTACTGCGGTCCGACGGGTCGGTTCCCTTTGAAAACAGGTTGCCTTCCGGAACTGTGTAGGTACCGTCGGCTTGTGGTTTGATCCGGATGATTTTGCCCCGCAGATCGTTCGTATTGGCCGATGATTTCTGAGCGTCCCAGGCGCTACGTCCTTCGCGTTCGTCGCTGGGGCTGAACCCGTTCGAGCCATGTGGGTTCGTATTGTCACCTGTCGACAGGTAGAGGTTGCCCTGACGATCCCAGGCAATTGACCCACCCGTGTGACAGCACTCTTCCCGCTGGGTTGGAATATCAAGCAGCTTTTTTTGAGAAGCCATGTCCAGCTCGTCACCCTTTAACTCAAAGCGAGCCAGTACGTTCTTGGACTCGTTTGGATCGGAGTAGTAAAGGTAAATCCAGTGGTTCTGCGCGAAATTGGGGTCTTTGCTTAGGCCCAGCAGCCCATCTTCGCCCATTGATTCTTTGCCTTCCTTGCTGACGTATTTCGTACTGACGGGCAGCTTGGCAATGGTTTTCAGCTCTTTCGTTTTGGTGTTGTAGAGCCGAACTTCTCCTTTGCGCTGGATAAATAGTATTCGACCGTCGCCCAGGACGCTCAGCTCCATTGGCTCGTCTAGTTTTTCTTCCAGAACTACTTTCGTGAACCGGTTTTCTTCGGGCCGGGCTTTGGCAAAATTTAGTGGTTTAGGCGCGTCGCCCCCCATAGCGTATTGAATTCCCGCCCACAGGTGATTCAGGACCAGCGGCTCGGAAAACGATTCGTCGGTGTGGCCCATGGCGGTGTAAAACGCCCGCCCGCCGTCGTACTCCTGGTACCAGCTCATTGGGTGGAAATCAGGGTTCTTGCCGCCCTGGTAACTCTTCTCGTCAATTTTCAGAACGACGTTGATCTTTGGCGAAATATCCTTGAAGCTGTAAAACTCGTCGCTCCGCTCGAACTCATCGGGCATCCCTTTTGTCGCCCAGTGGTTTTTCATCGCCACGATAAACTTTCCTTTCTGCACATTATTGGGCATGGGGTGATCCAGGAAATACGCACCGGCCAGTTTACCGTACCAGGGCCATTCATACTCCGTATCCGTAGCCGCGTGGATACCTACGTAGCCGCCCCCCGCCTGAATGTAACGCTCAAACGCAGACTGCTGCTCGTTGTTGAGTACGTCGCCTGTCGTATTCAGGAAAATGACCGTATTGAATTTTTTCAGATTTGACTCTGAAAACTGGTTCGCATCTTCAGTAAAACTGGCTTTAAAACCCTTCTCCGTAGCCATGTTCGTGAGGGCTTTCTTGCCCGCTTCGATGGACTGGTGCCGGAAAGCGGCCGTTTTACTGAACACTAGCACGGACGGGGGCGACGTCTGAGCAAAGGCTGATCGAACGAGCAGCCATACACTCATTGTCAATAAGTTGATTGTAAAGGTTTTTACGCGCATTCTGATTATAGGTTTAACTCACTAGAAGCAAAGGTAGAGAAGTTATTTTCTTATTGTATTTGTTTTAGACAATAAAATTTAGTCAATTCTATATGTTTGTAGTACTATTATTCGGAATGCTGTCTTACGTTTCTTATCGGTGCATTTCTTTACCGGCATCAACCCAGGGCGGACCTTCGATTTTTGTTGGTCAGTATGTAGGGCAAAGCGTACGAGAACTATAAAGTTGGGCGGGGGGCATGACAGCGAGGATGTATTTTCTAGCAACCAGAAGCGACTATGTTTTCCCCACAGTCTGAGGGCTACACCCGTAGTAGGATAGAAAATACAGGTATATAATCCCCAAGCCAGCGGTATCCCGTACGTTTACAACCGGGTAGCTTGTGGGTAGAATCAATAACGTATGCGTCATCCAAGTAAACAGGACTATATCCAGCAGTTATCAATTGATTGCGTCATTTTCGGGTATCAGGCCAAACAGCTCAATGTACTGGTTCCGAAACTTGATTTTCGGGGGGACTTCTGGGCGCTTCCCGCTGGCTTTGTCCAGCAGCAGGAAAGTATCGATCAGGCAGCCCGGCGTATTCTGGAGGAACGAACGGGTATCAAAGACATCTACCTCGAACAGTTTCGAGTGTTTGGTGATGCCGATCGAAGCAACAAGTCGTTTCTGGAACGTATCATCTCACTTAATGCCGATAAACTAGGCGACGGGCAGTTTGATCAGGAAGAACTGACGTGGTTTACCCGCCGGTTTGTCTCGATTGGTTATTACGCGCTGGTGGATGTCAACAAGGTGATACCCCGGAAAAACAGCATCGATATGTCAATGGAATGGTACCCGGTTAAGCAGCTGCCGACCCTGATCATGGACCATAACGAGATGATAAGTCAGGCGCTGAGTACGTTACGTCTGCACTTGGACCAGGACCTGATTGCGTTCAATCTCCTGCCTGAAACATTCACCATGAAGGAAGTGCAGGAACTCTACGAAGCTATCTTCGACAAACAGTTTGCCCGAAGTAATTTTCAGAAGATGATTCTGGATTTAAACGTACTAGAGCGGCTAGAAAAGAAATTTACGGGAGCTGCGAATAAAGCGCCTTACCTGTACCGCTGGAAGCGGTAGCCGGGTTTTAGTACGTCGCACTGGTAGTTTTGGGTATCTTTGCACCGGCCCAATATGCACCTGCGCTAGTAGGCAGGAACGGGCCGAGCTTACGTTATGATTTTAACCATTATCCTGATTTTCGTCATCGGCTACGTATTGGTAGCCCTCGAACATCCCATTAAAATCAACAAAACCGCCACTGCGCTCATCATGGGCGTCTTATGCTGGGCGGTCTACGCGCTGCTGTCTGGCGAAGCGGATCGGGAACATATCGTTGACCAACTGGCCGAAAACCTGACTGAGACTGCTGAGATTCTGTTCTTTCTAATGGGGGCCATGACCGTGGTCGAGCTCATCGACGCCCACGACGGCTTTACACTCATCACGGACCGGATTGCCAGCCGTAACCCACGCGTTCTGCTCTGGATTATCAGCCTGCTGACATTTTTTCTATCGGCGCTGCTGGACAACCTGACTTCATCCATTGTGATGGTATCGGTTGCCCGCAAGTTGGTGAAAGACGAACAACAGCGGCTGTTCATCGCCGGTATGATTATCGTGTCAGCCAACGCGGGCGGAGCCTGGTCGCCCATTGGCGACGTAACAACAACCATGCTTTGGATTGGTGGGCAGGTTACGACCCTGAACATCGTTCGCCAGTTACTGTTGCCCAGTCTGGTCGCCATGGCCGTGCCGCTGGCTATCCTGACGTTTACGTATAAAGCGGAATCGTCAGGCGTTGTGGCACTGGATGGGGAAGGTATTAGCCGGCCTTACGTAACGCCAGCCGCCCGGCGCGATCGGCGGCTCATGCTGGCCATCGGATTAGGCGGGCTGCTGTTTGTTCCCATCTTCAAAACGATGACGCACCTGCCGCCCTACATGGGCATGATGCTGGTGCTGGGTGTAATCTGGGTCGCATCCGAAGTCATTCATAGTGATAAAGACGAAGCCGAACGACAACCCCTGACTGCCGCCCACGCGCTGAGCCGGATTGACATCCCCAGCATTTTATTTTTTCTGGGGATTCTCTTGGCCGTAGGCGTCTTACAGGCAACGGACGTACTCTCGTCGCTGGCCGGATGGTTAAACCAGACGGTTGGTCATCTGGACGTCATTGTTTTATTGATCGGCGTTTTTTCGGCCATTGTTGATAACGTACCTATTGTGGCGGCAGCCATGGGGATGTATGACTTGCAAACTTTCCCCGCCGACACTAAACTGTGGGAATTTCTGGCCTATTGCGCGGGTACGGGTGGTAGCCTGCTAGTGATTGGCTCGGCCGCTGGGGTAGCCGTCATGGGCATGGAAAACATGGCGTTTGGGTGGTACCTGCGTAAGATCAGCTGGCTGGCGCTGATTGGCTATGTATCGGGTGCGCTGGTTTTCCTGGGTCAGTATGCTCTGATGGAATAATTGACTGCCAACCGACAGCACGCGTCAACAGCTTGGTCGTGCTGACAGGAGTTGATACTTTTGGAGTACGCTACGCAATCCAACGAGCTTATGAAAAAAATAATAATTATTCTTTTCGGACTGGTTTTACGGGTCGGTACCGTCCAGGCACAGGCCCCGGCTGACACCGCCCAGCAGATTCTGGATAACTACGTAGCGGCTATCGGCGGTAAAGCGGCCCTGATGAAGGTGACTGATCTGACAACCAGCCTGTCGAGCACGACCGACCGGGGAACGATGCGTACGTTACGTAGGCAGAAATCACCCGATAAATTCTCGGTGGTGATCAGCGCCAATGGCAAGGAGGTGATGACGCAAACCAGCGACGGCGAGAACGTGAGGATGGGTGGGATGCAGGGAAATCGCACGCTTGACGGGGCTATTGCCCGGCAACTAATTACCACGAACTTGCTCTTTCCCGAACTAAGCTACAGCGCGAACGGCGTGAAAAGTAAATACGTGGGAACAGTAAAAGTAGAAGGGAAAGATACGTACCAGCTAAGCCACACTTCCGCCGATGGCTCGGTTACGTGGACTGATAATTTCGATCAGAAAACGGGGCTGAAGGTGCAGTCGGTCGTGGGTGGTGGCTCGTTGCAGGGTATGATGAACGCCACAATGATTTATTCGGATTACAAAGCTACCAACGGTATGCTATTTCCGATGACCATTAAGCAGCAGTCGGGCCGGGGCGCCATGACCATGAAGGTTGATAAAATAAACGTGAACAAGGGGTTGAAAGACGCCGATTTTACGGTGAAATAGTGGATAAATCACACAGCAAACAGGGCGTCAACTCATCGTTGACGCCCTGTTTGCTGTAAGTCTCAAAGCTTGCTTGATAGTGGAGAAGAAAGGCCAAGCTTCCTTACCAATAAGCCAATTAGACAAAAGAAGAGAATATCACTAGTAAACCGTACGCTGCTTTGCTCGCCTTGAAAAAGAAGATCGAGTAGATAGTTTTTTAGGGTGAAAAAGCCAAACACCAGGATGGCTGCTATTGCTAGGTAGGTTAGTCTTCGCAAGACTAAAGAGGGAAGTATAATACAAAAAATAATCACTGCTTTACCAAGGAATTTCTGCACTGACAAGTCAAGAAAGCCCTCAACCCAGAACGTATAGAAGTAGAATCCCGCGCACGAAAGAGCCACTGATCCACAAAACAGGAACCAGAATCTAGGCTGATCTTGATCCAGCGCATCTTTGACGTAAGCGTCATATATTATACGAAGTCGTTCGAGTGCTTTTGTCATGTTCAGAAGGAGTGGTTGATAGAGTGTACAAGATACTAACTTATCTTTTTTACCACTTAGCTAATTCGCGACGTCACTCCGCTCTTTTGCTGGCTTAAGGTGAAACAAAATCCGTTAGTTTTAAGGCTTCATCACATATCCTCTTTGTACATGAAGCAATTCTTTACGGTTTTGATTGCGGCCGCACTCGCCAGTTCGTCGGCGCTGGCACAGTCATCTCGGCCGGTGTCCGGTTATTCAAACCATGCCCAACTTACAGCCCGGTTGCAAACGCTGGCCAAACAGGCTGGGAGTTCAGCATCAGTGCGATCAATTGGTAAGTCTGTAGGTGGTAAGGACATTTGGCTACTCACTATTGGGCGGGGCAAAGCTGCCGATAAACCCGCGCTGGCCCTAGTCGCGGGTGTCGAAGGAAGCCATCTGGCCGGAACGGAATTGTCGTTACAACTAGCCGAGCGGTTCCTGACCAGCAAAAGTGACAGCATCAGTCGCATGCTGGACACCAAAACCATTTATATTCTCCCACTCATTAATCCCGACGCGCAGGAGCAGGCGTTTGCCTCACTCAAGTACGAGCGTAGCGGTAATGGCAGCAGCACGGACGACGACCGCGACGGGCAACAAAACGAAGACCCGTTCGAAGACCTGAACCGCGACGGACTCATTACGCAGGTACGTATTGAAGACCCCACGGGTACGTTTGTAGCCAGCAAAGCCGACCCCCGCGTACTGCTCAAAGCCGATCCCGCGAAAGGGGAGTCGGGCAAATACATCCTGATCTCGGAAGGAACGGATACCGATAAGGACGGTGATTTCAACGAAGACGGGACCGGGGGCGTAGCGCTCGACAAAAACTTTACGTTCGACTACCCATTTTTTACACCCGGCGCTGGTGAAATGCCGGTTTCTGAACTCGAAAACCGGGCATTGCTCGATTTTCTGGACCAGACGCCCAGCATCTACGCGGTCTTTACGTTTGGTCCCTACAACAATCTGTCGGAAGCACCCAAATTCGATCGGGCAAAAACGGCGAAACGAATCATCACGGGTTTGCTCGAAAAAGACGCAACTACGGGCGAACAAGTCTCCAAGCTTTATAATGCCCAGACTGGGCTGAAAGATGCCCCTGCCATGCCCGCTACTAAAGGTAACTTTGCGCAGACGGCGTATTACCATCACGGCCGGTTCAGCTTCTCGACGCCCGGCTGGTGGGTACCCAAGGACGAGCCCAAAGCGCCCGCCAAAAAAGATAGCGCTAGCGCAACACCCGCGCCCCGTCCGGCCGGACGCCCAGCGTCAGCGGCTGGTGGAGACAACGATGATGCCCGTTTCCTGAAATGGGCTGATGCCAACGGCGTAACGGATGCGTTCGTTACGTGGACTCCCATCGAACATCCTGATTTTCCGGGCAAGAAAGCCGAAGTGGGCGGCATTGCTCCCTTCGCTAAGCTGAACCCGCCGACGAAATTTCTGACCGATAATGCCGACCGGCACGCGAAGTTCATCGCGGCTTTCGCGACTCAGATGCCAACCATCGACATCGTCAACCTGAAAACTGAGTCGCTGGGGAATAACCTAACGCGCGTATCGGCGCAGGTGATCAACCGGGGGCTGATGCCGACGGGTTCGGACATGGGCAATCGGGTACGATTCGTGCCGAAAATGAAAATAGAGCTGAAAACGACCGACAAACAGAGTATCGTGTCAGGTCGGCGGATCATGCTGCGGGGAGCAATGGCTGCGGGCGAAACTATGGACGTAACGTTCCTGGTGAGCGGTTCCGGACGGGCCACGCTGGAAGCCGGTAACGCCATGACGGGCGTAAAATCAGTTGATGTAACCCTCAAATAATCCTTCCCGACACATTCCATGAAAAAGATAGTCATTCTGGCACTTAGCCTGTTTGCCCTGCCTGCCCTCGCGCAGAAAGAAACCAAACCCGTTGATCTGGGCGGGATTAAAGCTATTGGCTCTCCGGCTAATCCGAAGGTGCCGATGCGCTGGAACCACTATAACGACTACGCCATGATCACCAAGTTCTGTCAGGACTTGGCGAAGGCGTATCCTGATCTGGTTAAGCTGGAGTCGATGGGTAAGTCGTTCCAGGGTCGCGATATGTGGGTGCTGGTGGTTAGCGATACGAAAACGGGCAAACCAGACCGGAAACCTGGTTTTTATATTGACGGAAATATTCACTCCAACGAGTTGCAGGGCAGTGAGATCGCGATGTACACGGCCTGGTACCTGGCCGAATCCTTTGCCGACGAGCCGTACATTACGCAGCTGCTGAAAGACAAAACGTTCTATATCGCACCGACCATCAACCCCGATGCCCGCGAGGATTTTATCAAGAACCCGAACAACCCAAACTCCCCCCGCTCGGGCATGATGCCGATGGATGACGACGGCGACGGGCAGATTGATGAGGATAAATTCGACGATCTGGATGGCGACGGCAACATTGTGATGATGCGCCGGAAAAGCGCCGTTGGTCGCTGGAAAGTTGACCCCGACGATCCGAACCGCATGCTTCCAGCCAAGCCTGACGAAGCCGGTCAGTACGAAATGCTGGGCTACGAAGGACTGGACAACGACGGCGATGGCGCCGTGAACGAAGACGTCGTGGGTCAGTACGACCCAAACCGCGACTGGGGCTGGGGCTGGCAGCCGGATTACATTCAGCGGGGGGCACTGTCGTATCCGGCTACGTTGCCCGAAACAAAGGCCGTTACCGCTTTCGTGATGAGCCATCCGAATATTGCCGGTGCACAGAGTTACCACAACTACGGCGGGATGTTTCTGCGCGGACCAGGTTCGGAGGAGGATGTCCCGTATTACACGCCGGGCGACATTGCTGTTTACGACGTAATCGGAAGAGTAGGGGAGAAGATCATTCCCGGCTACCGATACCTGACGATCTACAAAGACCTGTATACGGTGTACGGGGGTGAAATTGACTGGTTTTCGTTGGGACGCGGCATATTTACATTCTCAAACGAGCTGATGACGTCGTACAAGTTCTTCAACCAGAAAGTAGACGAGAACCGGTTTCAAAATGACGAGTTCAACCAGTTCGACAAATACCTCTTGCTGAGTGACGCCTACGTAGCGTGGAAGCCATTCAAACACCCGCAGTATGGTGATATTGAAATCGGCGGTCCAAAGAAAAACTACATCCGGAATCACCCCGGTTTCCTGCTGGAAGAAGATGCGCACCGGAACATGGCGTTTACGCTGTTTCATGCCTACCAAACCCCAAAACTGGCTGTGCAGGAGATCGCTACGAAGTCGCTGGGGAATGGACTGACCGAAGTGACAGCCACGGTAGTCAATGAGCGCGTAATTCCGACGCACTCCAGTCACGATATCAGGTACAAGATCGAGCGGCCTGACTACGTAACGCTCAAAGGCGGAACGGTGCTAGCCGGGATGGTTGTTGAGAACGAGGACATGGGCCTGACCCGCGAGCAGAAAAACAATCCGACCACGATTCAGGTCGCCAACATTCCGGGCATGGGCTACACCAAAGTGCGCTGGATCGTGAAGGGCGGCAACGGCAAATACACCATCGACGTCGACAGCCGCAAAGGCGGTCTGGCGACGAAGTCGCTGTAAGCCTTTTTCTGTCATCCCTCCTGGCGGCTACGCGCCCCGGTCGGGATAACAGAAATACGAATGATAGTTATGGTTGATGAGACACGAAAGCCCGACCTGTACAGGTCGGGCTTTTTACGTCTTAAACGTCTTCTAGAACATGAGACCAACTTTTAGACTGACGTTGTCCGAGTGATCGGCGGTGTTCTGGGAGAGTCCGTTGGAGGAGGGCGAAATAATGGATTGAGCCAGATAACCCACACTGAACGTAAGCGCTGACTGACTGGACAGATAGGTTCGCAGACCAATTGCCGGGTTGAGATACATGTCACCCCGGCGGTTGTCGTTTCGGTTCAGGAACAGGCCGTACCCTATGTCGCCCACCAACATCAATGCCGTACGACCACCGATATACGCACGCAGGTCGGCAAAGATGGGTAGGAAATTCGCTACGTTAGTAGGCCCCTGACTGAAGCGTAGATACGCTACGCCTAATCCCGCCGATAGATGATCGCCCGCCCGAAACCCGTTGACGGTCGAAACGGTGAACGCATTGGCCGAGCCATCAACACCGGTTGCGTAACCCACTTCGCTGATGTTCATGTAACCTGACTTACGCCGGGCGCTGGCAAAATTGTCTTTACCAAAACCGGTAGACTGGGCTATACCTGCTGATACCAGCAACGAGAAACTAGACAAGAAAAGAAGCGTTCGAAAGACCATCGTTGAGTTAGATTAGGGAAGTAATGGGGGCAAAAATAAGGGTTACTGCCAAACCTACCTATCCTTACAGGCACTACGCTGACGGCTTCACGCCGGTGACAGCCGCTTTGGCCAACTAACTGATGGCCGGTGAAATACTGGTTACTTCGGGTTGTATTTCTTTGAAATAGACCGGTAACTGTTCTGAAACAGGCAGTTGTTTTACCTGATCTGGTTGGTCGATAATGTGTTGGAGTTGGCGAAACACACTGTTTGAATCCGACCAACTACCCGGCTGAACGAAGAATGGTTTGATTAATAGATTAAGGTGTTCGAAAACAACCCAGTCGGCATATACATCGCCGTTGATTTGAAGCTGGTAGGTTGGTTTGAGCCGGTCCATCTTTCCCCGGAGCGTCTCCAAGATTGTAACGGGCTGGCGCCGTCGTTTACCCGGCAGCGTCCGACGGAACTGTTGGATTGTGCGCGTATCCAGCAAGATCTGAACGTAATCGGTCAGATTATACCAGACTGTATCCCGATAGAAAAAGAAACGAATCGGGGCCATGTGCGGGTATCGATTAGCTAAGTTGAGTAGTTTGAACAGTCCCGGACGTCAACGTAAAATAGTAGACCATAGAGGCTATTTTACTTGAGTGACCGGAGTCCTTCTGTAAAGATTGGAACAAAGTTCAGGTTGGGCAATAAGGGCTCGTAATTTAGAAATAGACCAGAAGTGAGTTACTCATCAGGCGATAAACAGATCGAGGGTCTGATAAGTAGTGATATTACCTATCAGCCCCTCAAGTAGTCTGAAAATCAGCAAGTAGAGCTATTTGACGTAGCCTAGCTTTCGGGGAATAGTGTAAACCTCGGTCTGGCGGCCATCAATGTACCGAAACGTCTGGCCGTCGAAGAAGCCATCCTCTTCGAGCATGATCCGGACAACTTTTTTCCAGTCTGGAATCTCAACGGCCGCGTTCAGCTCGATGGAGTAGGCCGTATTGGCCAGCAGCGGATAGTCGCCTGAGCCGGGAACACCTTTTTGCTGATCCCATAGACCAATCGTTGGCCCGGCCGCGTGCCCATGTACCCCGATGGGGTGCGTATAAATCGTCCCATTGATGCCTTCCTTTTTCGCCTGGTCCAGCGCTGCCAGTAGCATCTGGTTGCCCGTACGGCCCGCTTTAAATTGCTCGGTCAGAATATCCTGCAACCGATTTCCTTGCTGAAAAGCTTTCTTGATGGCATCAGGGACGTCAGTTTCGCCGGGGCGTAAGATATAAGCGTGCTGTTGCTGGTCGGTATTTAAGCGAAGGTAGGTAATACCAAAATCGACGTGAATCAGGTCGCCAGGCATGATGACCTGCTTGTCGGGCCGCTTGGAAAAGGTACGGAGATGATTGAAATCGTTAGAGTCGGCGCGCTGAATATCGACGGTTGGGTGAAACCAGGTATCCAGACCCAGGTCGGTAATGCGCTGACGAAACCACCAGACTACATCGTCAGTGGTAGTGACACCCGGCTGAATGACTTTCTCCGAAAAACCCTCCTGAATCAACTGGTGCGATAGGCGGCAAATGAGCGGGTAGATTGCCATCTCTTTTTCGGTCCGGGTTTCGAGCCAGCCAACAGCTACTTTCTCGGCCGAAACGATACGTTGCGGATACGGAGCGGGTAACTTCTCCAAAAACTCTTGCCGCTCGCTGGAGGAGAGTCCATCGGCGTGGCCGTAGTTCTTGGAGAAGTTCAGGCCGATCTTTTTGGGTTTACGCGTTTCGATGATGTTGGCGAGGGCTTCCCACTGGTTGGGCCGAACGTCGATATCCCAGGCCCCTTTGAGCAGATTGCCCACGTCGTAGCGGGCAATGGCCAGTTTCTCGATGTCTTTACCGCTACCAGGGTCAAAAAACACCAGAATTGTACGTCGACGCGCCGACAGCCAGGTTGAAGGAAGCATAGTCTTCAGCACTGGATCTTCGTTGTACTCACGGGAAATGATAACCCACATATCCAGGCCTTCCCGGCGCATGAGCTGGGGCAACAGGTTCGTGAAACGGTCGTCCAGAATGTCGTCGATAACCTGCGCCCTCACCCGTTCGGGTAATACTACGGAAGGCGCCTGCGCAAAAATCCGGGGGCTAAGCAGTAAGGAAATCGTCAGAAGAAAGAGATAGCGTAGTGATCGAATCATACAATCAGGTTGGGAGAGTTTGGAGCAAGATACATCACAATTCCTACGTTTTTAAGCCAGCAGGCAACCCTCTGGCTAAAAGAAGCATCTTATTGACAGGACCTGCTACCAAACCTTACTGGGCATTGAGTTCGTAAAATCGCCCACCTTTTGTTAGTTTTCCCCAAAAGTCTGGAATATCTTCCCTCTCTATGAAATTTTTACTGTCGTTTCTTCTGGTGTTCAGCTGTGTCATACAGGTCAGCGCGCAGACGGGTTTGCGTGGTCTGGTCAAGAATAGCCAGGGCGAAACGTTACCGTATGCCGCGGTTATTGTTAAAGGAACTCCGCAGGGCACTATCACGAATACCGAAGGCCGTTATGAGATTCCCCTGCCCGCCGGGAAGTACGATATCGTCTTTCAGTTCCTTGGTTATCAGACAGTCCAGAAATCAGTGACGATCGAGTCAGGTTTTGCTAAGCTGGATGCTACCCTGGAAGAACAGGCGTTCCGACTGGCTGAAGTACAGACCAAAGCGGGTAACGAAGATCCGGCTTACACAATCATGCGTCGGGCCATTGCCAAGAGTCGGTTTCATCAACTGCAGGTGCAGCGGTTCAAAGCCCGGGTCTATACCAAGTCATCGTTCACCATCACCGATCTGCCCAACCTGGCTGAGATGGCATTCCGGAAGCAGCTAAAGGAAGCCGAAAAAGAAGCAAACTTTAAAGTCGGTGTCCCCCTGCTGAACGAAACGGTGGCCGAAGTATCGTTCAGCCAGCCCAATACGTACCGGCAGCGGATCATTGCTAACCGAAACTCACAGGGCGATTTCCTGAGTCCTAATCAGTTCTATAACGCCAGTTTTTACAATCCGACTATTGCAGGAGCCGTGTCGCCCCTGTCGCCAAAGGCGTTTGCTTACTACAAATTCGAATACAAAGGCACCTTCCGGGAGCCGGGACCAGACGGGCAGCCGGTGGAGGTTAGCAAAATTCAGGTTATCCCCCGGCAATACGGTGAGGGGGTTTTTCGGGGGACGATCTTTATCCTGGAAAATACGTGGGCAATCTATAGTTTGCAGTTGGAAACCATCACCAGTATCGGACTGTCTTTTACTGTACGCCATATGTGTCGACCAATCAAGGGTGTCTGGATGCCGACTAATCAGCGCTATGATGGTAAGGGGTCTTATCTGGGCGTTAAGGGAGAAGGACAGTACGTTCGTAACCTGACCTTTACGGAGTTCGTCGTTAACCCGGCTTTTGTGGAAGATATTGAGGTGACCGATGAGAAGAAAGCCCCACCAGCACAGACCCTGTCCCGTAGCGATATCAAAGGCAAGCAGTTCGATGAACTGGTGAAAAAACAGAAAGAGTTTTCAACAAAAAACCTGAAACAACTCGTCAAGGAATACGAAAAACAGGAGAAACAGGTGCGGAAGGAACGTAAGGAAGATGTAACCGTCGTCCGCGACGATTCACTGGTGGTCGATTCCCTGGCCCGCCGTCGCTCGAACGTTTTCTGGGATTCGCTCCGGTCGGTGCCGTTGACGATGGCGGAGGTCAAGAGTTACCGTAAGGCTGACAGCCTGGGACTCGTTAAGGAGATCAAAGCGCCCAGTGACACAGTCAAAAAGGACACAACCCAGAAGAAAAAGGCCAAAGCCTTCTCGCTGAGTCAGATCATCTTTGGACATAGCTGGCGCTTTAACAAGTTCACAACGCTGAATTATTCCGGTCCGCTTACCCGAATCGAATACAACACCGTGGAGGGCTACGCCCTGGAGGGAGGTTTGTATCTACGTCACCAGAAAGTGGATTCTATCAGTCGTTTCCGACAGATTCCGTTGGGCGTCTGGAACGTAGGGGGCAACGCGCGCTACCAGTTTGGCCGAAAGCAATTCGTTGGATACGGTCTGGCCAGCTATCAGCACAAGGCTACTAAATTTACTCTCTCGGGAGGGCGTTACTTCTACCAGTTCAATCCGGACAATCCGATCAGCCCGTTCCTGAACACATTAACAACGTTGCTGTTCGAGCAGAATTTTGCCAAGCTGTACCAGAAGGATTTTCTGAACCTGACGGTTACGGCATCGCCGTTTAAAAACCGCGTTACGTTCACGGGGAGCCTGGAATACGCTGAGCGAAGTTCATTACAGAACTTCAGGGAAAACATCCGTCCCTGGATCAACTGGCGTAACCGCAGCTTTACGTCCAACGATCCAACCAACGTAGAATTGGTAACGACGCAGTTTGGTACGCATCAGGCATTGGTATTGGATCTGACGGCTACCGGACGGTTAGGCGCAACGCAGTATACGATACGTAACGGTCGGCGGATTACCCAGCGGGACAATGACAGCCCGTTATTGTCGGTCAATTACCGGAAAGGATTTTCGGGTATAGCGGGTTCGGACGTTGATTACGACTTCCTACAGGCCAGTATTCAGCATTCGTTTGAAACGGGTATTCGTAGTCGACTGAATTACAAGCTGGGGGCGGGAGCCTTCTTAAACGATCGTAGCGTCTACTTCCCGGACTTCAAACACTTCGCCGGGAATCAGTTCTTTCTACAACAGGGCGATCCAACAACGGTGTTTCGACTGCTGCCTTATTACGAATACAGTACGGGGCGCCGATTCGTGGAAGGACACGTACTGGCTGAATTCCGGAAGTTTCTGATTACGCAGGTAACATTAGTGCGGCTCGTGGGCCTGAAGGAAAACTTGTTTATCCATTATCTCTACACCCCCCGTTCCCGCAACTACACCGAAATTGGGTATGGACTAGATGGACTCATCCCACAGGTACTGCCTTTCTTCCGACTGGAAGTGATCTCCCAGTGGCAGAATGCCCGCTATCAAGGATTGGGCTTTCGGGTAGGAACAACGCTGAAGTTCGGGCGCTAGCTGAGTCGGGGAGACGTACTGAAAAGAGACGTAATAAAAAAGGAGCAAACGCCCCTAGGCAGATCAGGCCTGGGGGCGTTTGCTGTGTGCGGTAAACAATTCACTCAGATCGACGTGATCAGCGTAAGGTAACAACAATAGCGAGTTGTTGAAGGCCCGAACGATTTCAAAAACATTCAGGCTTCGGAAACAGATCTCAACGAAAAAACTGCCAACGTGATAAAGTTTGATTTGCTGATCACCACTAGCTGGGCGACTGGCTAAGTAGATACCATTGCCCCAAATGTGAATCAGTTGTTGTTGGCTGTTGAGTTGTTTAAACGTAGTGAGTGAAAGGCGGTAATCCATACGTGAATGATTAGTCTGAATATCTTTACACCCGGGCAGGTAAAAATACCCATATGACTGGGGATTGATATTGGATGGGACAATAGTAGTTGCTCTGCGCTCTATCGGCAACGAATTGGCTCGTTTGCCTGTAACAGATTATAATATGTAACACTAGAATTGTGCCAAATGAAAATATAAGAGGACTTAGTTGAATTTTTTGGGGTCTAGTATAAACGGATATGCACTCAGTAAATTTTTAGTAGTTCATTGGTAAGGTAGAGTTAACTTAGCTTACTGGTGAAAAAATTGACTATGTAACGGACAAAATGTTACTTAAGAGAAATTTCTGCTGATCTAGCGCTCAGTTACTTACCTGAGGTTCTCTTCAAGGTCATCAGATCGTACTAAGTTCTAGGTTAAATCTACAGGTAAATGCCCTTTGGCGGTTTGTTGGCTAATCTGATGTTTGTCAGTTCCTTCACGGGGCTACTCATCAGTATTGCCCTTGTCGTCTTCAAACAGTCTCCGTTTCAGGCGCACGCGAATCGGCTTTTAAGCCTGTCTTTGGGGAGCTTATCCATATTCTCATTTATCAGCGGCCTGCTGGTCAATGGTGGTATTCTGCTGTTTCCTCACCTGTTCCGAGTTGGAGCTCCTCTCCAATATTTGAGCCCACCCTGTGCGTACCTATACGTACGGGCTATCCTGTTCCAGGAGGCAAAACTTAAAAAGTACGACTGGATTTTCTTTCTGCCTTTTGTGCTGCATGTACTGGAATTGTCGCCCTTCTATTTTCAGAATGAAGCCGTCAAACTGGCTTATCTGGAGGAATTGGTGAAAGATATTCAGGGTCCCATCCAGTTGAAAGAAGGTTTGCTACCGCCTTATTATCATCCTGCCCTGAAGTCTATTTTGGCTTGTATCTACATTGGAATGCAATGGCGGTTGATCTATCTGTTCCGACGTAGGACGTCGTTGGAGGAACGCCGGCGTAAGCGCACGTTAATAAACTGGTTGAGCATCTTTACGTTGCTGAATACGCTACTGTATTCGCCTATCGCAGCTGCTATTCTGTTTCCCGTTAATCCGGACTCATCCGCTGTATTTGCCCTTTTTCTGTTAGTTAGTTATTTGCTGGCCTGTGGAACAATTTTATTCTTCCAGCCACAGACGCTGTATGGATTAGCCGTGTCCATGCCTGTTCAGGAAGCGCCCGATACTACTCCTTCGGTACCTGTAATACCTATAACGCCCCCGTTATCTGAACCGGATCCTATACCCGAACCACTACCAATTGGCAAACCAGCAGACCCTTCGGAGGAAATTCGTACGTACTCATTAGACAGTGAAAAACGGCAGGAGTATCAGCAACGCATCGAAACGTATATGGGGGAGGTTCAGCCATTTCTTCGGAAAGGATACAGCATCAAAGAGATGGCGAGCGACCTGGAAATACCACAACATCAGGTATCTATGGTCATTAATCATGAGTATGGCATGAATTTTAATGACTTCGTCAATCGCCATCGGATCGACTATATCAAAGCCAAACTTACCCAGCCCGACTGGCGTCAGTTAACGCTGGAAGGCATTGCGCTGGAGGCCGGCTTCAGCAATCGCACTACCTTTTTTCGGGCTTTTACCAAGCTAACCGGCACGACACCCACAGCCTATCTTGAGCAGCGCGCCGTAGATAACGAGTAGCTCATTGACGTCACCCGTAGCAACACCAACGAATTTCGTAACCAGTAATGGTTACGCCGGGTTATGCAATAAACGAGTCCTCTGATTATGCATCGCCGTCTGTTCCTGCAAGCCTCACTTACCGCTGCCGCTGGTATTACACAACTTCCTCCGCAAGCGGTGGCGCATGCTGCCTGGTTGCCCAAGCCCAACAACTTACCTAAATGGCGGGGGTTCAACCTACTCGAAAAGTTTGTGGCAGGTACTACCGGCCCCGAACCCGAAGGGCCATACAAAGAGCGGGACTTTGATTGGATCGCCAACTGGGGGTTCAACTTTGTCAGACTACCGATGTCGTACCAATGCTGGGCCACCCCGGACCCGAAACACTGGACTAAGCTAAACGAACGGGTTTTGCGGGAGGTTGATCAGGCCGTAGACTACGGTAAACAGTATAAACTGCACGTGAACCTGAATCTACACCGGATTCCGGGTTATTGCGTCAATCCTCCCGCTGAACCCCTGAATCTGTGGACCGATGAGCAGGCGCTGGAAGCGGCCGTGTTTCACTGGAAACATCTGGCAGAGCGATATAAAGGGCGGTCTAATCGAGAGGTGTCCTTTGATCTGATCAACGAGCCCAATACCGACGAAGCTAGTTACGTCCGGGTTGTCACGGCGCTGGTAGAGGGCATTCGCTCCGTTGATCCTGACCGGCTAATTATTGTTGATGGCTTACAATATGGAAACCAGCCGGTACCGCAGTTAGCTAAATTAAAACTAGCGCAGAGCACACGAGGATACTTACCCATGAACGTAAGTCATTATGGAGCCTCGTGGGTACCAGGGCTTGGCGATTCTCCTCCGCCGACCTGGCCGGCTACTTGGATGAATACGACCTGGAACGCCGAGACGTTACGTACGGTTGCCATTAAGCCCTGGCAGAAACTGGAGAAAGAGGGAGTTGGGATACACGTAGGGGAATGGGGATGTTTCAATAAGACACCGCACGACGTAGCTCTGCGCTGGATGGAAGATCAGCTTCGACTCTGGAAAAAAGCTGGTTGGGGGTGGGCCCTATGGAATTTTCGGGGCTCGTTCGGCATCCT
Source organism: Spirosoma pomorum (assembly GCF_054776615.1). NCBI lineage: Bacteria > Pseudomonadati > Bacteroidota > Cytophagia > Cytophagales > Cytophagaceae > Spirosoma > Spirosoma pomorum. The sequence continues at coordinate 449,848 of NZ_BAAHBP010000002.1, read as the reverse complement.
GAACAGCGACCGAGCTGACGTAAGGTATAAAAAGTACCAAGGAGAGCAACTGGATGAGAAGATGCTGAAACTACTCCAGAATTATTAGTCAGCTGGAACGAATAGCAATTGGCGAAACTTATTTCTGTATGCAGAATATCACCGATTTATTCGAAGTTTTTCCGCGTCCGGGCCGGGTTGATTGGATCGGCATTCGTCCTGAACGACGCAATCCCGTAACCGTAGTTGATGCCGTGGAGGTGTCGACGAAAAAGGGGCTCGTTGGTGATCACTACAGTGGACAAAGCGGCAATCGGCACGTCACCTTAATTCAGGCAGAGCATCTCCCGGTAGTGGCCGCTCTGCTGGGTCAGTCGGAACTCGACCCCGCTTTACTACGGCGTAATATTGTCGTGTCTGGAATAAACTTACTGGCCTTGAAAGACCACCAGATTCGAGTCGGCGACGTAACGCTACAAATTACCGGTCTTTGCCATCCTTGTTCAAAAATGGAAACTATTCTAGGGCCAGGCGGCTACAACGCCATGCGTGGTCATGGTGGCTTAACGGCTAAAGTATTACGGGAGGGTACGATCCGGCGAGGGGACATTGTCGAAGTACTGCCCAAAGTAGAATAAAATCCGAGTAGTAATCAAACGACAACCGCCCGTCGTAATACGTTGCATCAAACGTATCACGATGGGCGGTTGTCGTTAACCCGTTATGGGTAAGCTCAGCCGTGTGGATAAAAGCGGAAAGCAAACAGCAAACAGAACTACTTAAACAAAAATGTGATAGTTTTTGACTAGGTAGTTTTAGTAAAACATTTTATAAAAATGGTGATTTATGGGTAAATGTACAATTCTGTCATTACCAAGTCGTCCGTTTTTCTTCTAAAACATACGTTCTTCTTTTTGACGGAATTCGTTGGATTGACGAACGTACTATCATCCACCCTAAAATGAATATGAGACATGACAGAAAGAATTCACTCACTGAGAATTCTTCTCGTAGAAGATGAGCTCGCGACGGCGACAACTATGCAGGAAACGCTGGAAGAGGCCGGCCATACCGTTGTTGACATTGCCCGCACGAGGCAGGATGCGGTAAAAGCATTCAAGAAATACTCACCTGATCTGGTGATAGTCGATATCCAACTGGAAAAGGAAGCTGACGGTGGTATTGCGGCTGCTCGCGAAATGCAGACCATCCAATCCGTCCCCATTATTTACCTAACAGCAAGCGCCGAAAAGCGAGTAATAGAAATCGCCCGTAATACGCAACCGGCGGCTTACCTGCTCAAGCCATTCCGCGTCGACGAATTAACGATTCATGTCGAGCTTGCCTACCACACGTTTATGGTCAATCACTCAGAGAAAGTGGTTGAGAAAGAAATAACAAATCTGTTTCTACACATCAATCAGGGGTACGAAAAAGTATTGCCCAGAGAGGTCCTGTACATTATGGCCGATGGTGTATATTGCAAACTGTTTCAACTCAATCGCGATAAGCCTCGGTACGTCAGCATGAATCTGAGTCACTTGGCGGAGTATTTCTCGAGCGCAAATTTTTACCGACTTTCTCGCTCGTATCTGGTCAACCTTGATCATCTCGAACGACTGGAACGGAACCAGCTGTACATGGTTGGCCATACAACGCCAATTCCTGTTCCCGCGGACAACCGCAAGGAACTCATGAACAAACTGACGATTGTTCGCACCAAGAAAAAGAATTGAGTCGACTAACCCCGGCCCGGCGCTCCGGGGTCAGCCGATAGGCGACTGGGGCGGTTAAAGCCGTTCCGATAGCGGACGCGTAGCTGCTGAATGGTATTAATCAGATCGTAGTCGGACGAGCGTAGCAAAAAGTCATCGCCCAAATCGCAGAAATCCAGAAAGCGATCAATTTCATCGCCTTTGATATCCGTTGCCTGGTCAACCAGAAGCCGAAAGCGCTCCAGGGCCAGCGCGTGCCGTCGGTCCTGCTGCATGATATAATACGCCTTCCGGTCCGTCTTGGGGCGTTTGGCGAACATTTCATACAGTAACGTAACGCCCGCGCCGTCGGCAAGACGGTCAAAGGCCTGATCGCCCGTTACCTTTTGGGAGGCTACGGGTTCGTCCAGAACCTGCTGGATCTCCCGCTTTACTTCTTCGTACCGTTTGGCCGTCACCGTAACTTCGTTCAGGTCAACAACGCGGTAGGGCATAGGCGGGAGTGCGTTCGCGACCAACGTAGGATTATCCTCTCCTACGTAGCGAATGCCGACACGCCGGTACAACTGACTTGTCAGGACTAATGAATCTCCGGGCTGAGCCGTTACAAAAAATCGGCCGGTGGCGTTGGTACGAGCCCGCTGCCGGGTGCGCTGATTGACAACCGTTACGCGGTCAACCCCCTTTTTTGTCGTCTGATCGACGACTGTGCCAACTACGTACTTTCCCTGCGCCTGGGCACGGCCCGAACCCGCGCTCAGCCCGACCAGCAGAAACAGAAGTAGAACGTAGTAGCGCATTCGTTAGGGAAAAGGACTTAGTGAAAGAAGACCGTACCTGCGAAATTAGGGGTTTTCAGCACAAAAGTTAGTTGCGGTCTGTCGTTAAAAAACGTTAATGAGCCGTTGGAGACGATCAGCGGTCATATCCGTAAAGTCGTTGATGGTTTCGTCAACGAACGGCAGGAGTTCATCTTCCGATTGCGTTGTTGTGACACCGATGACGTACGCCCCCGACGCTTTGGCTGCCTGGATACCCGTGGTAGAATCCTCAAAAATAACCGACTCGTCGGGCGAAACACCCAGCTCCTTCATGGCTAACTCGTAAATCTCCGGGTCGGGTTTCGGGTGGTTCACCATGCTTTCGTTCAGAAGTACATCAAAATACGATCGGATGTTGAGTGTATCAACGACAAAGTCCAGATTCTCGACCGGTGCCGACGTAGCAACCGCCATACGAATGCCAGCCGCTTTCAGCGCTTTCAGAAAATCGATTAGGCCCGATACGGGGGCCATGTGATGCTGATACAGTTCGCGGAATAGGGCCTCTTTCTCGTCGCTCAGCTTCTTGACGTCAGCCTCGCTCAGCGACTGGTTATCGAGTAGATGCGCTACAATTGCCGCATTGTGTTTCCCCGATACGTAACGAATGAAGTCATCATCGCTCAATTCTTTGCTGAAGCGCTGATAGTACTCCCGCCAGGCGGTTTTGTGATGCGGATTGGTATCAACCAGTACGCCGTCCATATCAAAAATGACTGCTTTCATAAGAGAAGAAAAACGACGAACGGCCCTTTGACCATTCGTCAGTTCGTTTATTTCATTTTTACAATCGTAACCCCGGCACCACCCCGGTCGGCGTGCTCGTCTTCCATTTTGCCGACCTGTTTATAACCGCGCAGATGATTTCGGATGAGCGTACGTAAAATTCCATCGCCTTTACCATGCACGATACGTAACTCCGGGTAACCCAGCATCAATGCATCGTCCACAAACCGGTCTACTTCACCCAACGCTTCTTCGCCCCGTTTGCCACGAATATCGAGGTTGAAGCTAAAATTCTGCATTTTCTCGTTCATGTCGACGCCCTGGCTCCGGGGGCGGTCGTCGCGAACATCGGTTGCTTCTTTGAATACTTTCCGGCTGACTTTTTCCAGCCGGTTCAGTTTGACGTTCGATTTCAAATCGCCGATGCGTACTTCGGCATCCTTACCGCGAATTGCCAGCACTTGCCCAATAGCAGCACTCTGCCCGCTGATGCGGACGTAGCTTCCCGGAGCAATAGCGCCGTTGTCGGCTTCAAACTCTTCCTCAACCGGAGTTGGTTTCTCCAGAGGGATTAGTTCCGGTAGAAGCTCTTTCTTGTCGAAGCGTTCCAGTTCCTGCCGCACTTGCCGGGTCGTGTCGCGGTCAGCTTTGTTTTCTTTGATTTCCCGAATCGTATTTTCAATCCGCTGGTTCGCTTCCTGCACCAACGCTTTAGCCTTTTGTTTAGCGTCGTTTAGGAGCTTCTTCTGCTCGTTGTCCAGCCGGGTTTTCAGCGCCGTGTATTCCGCTAGCTGCTGAGCGAGTTTACGCTGGTTGATACCGATTTCCAGGTTTTTCTCCGAGAAGACCCGCCGTTCAATATCCAGCTCTTTCAGCAACTTTTCGAAATTGACCTGCTGGCTACCTAGTTTGTCCTTCGCCCGATCGATAATTCCCTTGGGTAACCCAATTTTCTGAGCGATCTCAAAAGCAAACGAAGAACCCGGACGACCAATCTCAAGCTGGTACAGTGGTTCCAGATGCTCACCGTCAAACCGCATAGCTCCATTGATTAGCCCTGGCGTTTTGTCGGCAAAAACTTTCAGGTTGGTATAGTGCGTATTGATGACGCCGTAGGCCCCTGACTTGTTCAGGTCTTCCAGAATGGATTCGGCAATGGCCCCGCCCAGACCGGGTTCCGTTCCGGTACCAAACTCATCAATTAGAAACAGAGTCCTTTTGTTAGCACCAATCACGAACTGTTTCATGGCCGTTAGGTGCGAACTGTACGTACTCAAGTCATTCTCCAGCGACTGCTCGTCACCGATATCGATGAAGAGATTCTGAAAAATACCCATTTCGGAATAATCGGCCATAGGAACCAACAAGCCGCATTGCAGCATGTACTGAATCAGTCCGATCGTTTTGAGCGCTACTGACTTACCCCCGGCGTTGGGCCCAGAGATGATCAGAATCCGGGATTTGTCGTCCAGCCGAACACTTAATGGTACTACCGTCTTACTCTGCTTCTGAAACGATAGATGGAGCAGCGGATGCCGGGCCATCGTCCAGTCGACCAGCGGCCGTTCGTTCAGTTTGGGCATGACGGCATCAAGCTGAATGGCCAGTTTGGCTTTGGCCCGGATAAAGTCGATCTGAGCGAGAAAGTTGACAGCTTTACGGAGATCCTCCAGGTGCGGACGAATCTGATCTGTCAGCGTCAGCAGAATCCGGTAAATTTCTCGACGTTCTTCGTATTCCAGCTCCCGTATTTCGTTGTTCGAATCAAAAACTTCGGCGGGCTCCAGGAAAACTGTTTGCCCCGTCTGTGATTCGTCGTGAACAAAGCCTTTGATTTTACGCTTGTGTTCGGCCGCAATCGGGATGACCAGTCGGCCGCCACGAATGGTGAGGCTCAAGTCGTCGGGGATCCAGCCGTTCTGCCGCGCCTGTCGCAGAATGCTGTCCAGGCGTTTCCGCAGGTTAGCCTGCTCGCTGATGATACGCCGGCGAATACTGGCCAGCTCCGGCGAGGCCGAATCGCGAACATTTCCCCGGTCGTCAATAACGCGCTCAATGGCGTCGGCCAGCGTTTTGTTAACGGCAACGGGTCCGGCCAACTCACGCAGAAACGGAAACGTGTTGTCCTCTTCTCGTTTGGTCAGAAAGCGCAAACAATCCTGAATGGTTCTGAGCGCCAGCTTGATGTCAAAGAATTCCGCTTCGGTCAGCGCCATTCCTTCCATCCGCACCCGACTTAAGTGCGGACGGATATCAATATAGTTACTGCTGGGGAAGTCGGTTTCGTATTGAACAATCTGCTTGAACTCGGTTGTCTGCCGCAGCAGTTTATCAATCAGTTGTACGTTATCCGTAAAGCGAATTTTGCCGACGTAATCCTGCCCCAGCGAGCTGATGCAAGCTTCTTTTAGGTGTTCACGGATTATATCGAATCCTAGTTTGTTCTCTAAGGTAGTAGGGTACAGCATTTATCTGATAAAACGGCTTTCGTTAGCCGCTTTCTGTGTAACATTTCCTGGAGGGGGGAGGTTCGCTCGGACAAACAGATCTTATTTGGCCAGGATCTTTTCGTAGTCAATGCAACAAATTGGTGTTATTTTGAGTTTTTTTATAAGGAAAGTGTTAGTCATATGTCGTGAGTATTCCGATAAAGCACTGTGATGTGTCGTTGACTAATTCCTGAGTACTAACCCGAAAAGCTATGAAAAAGTACTTGATTGTTTACTATAACGGAGCATATCCTACGTTTGAGCGGGTTGAAACAATTAACGCCGTTCATGATTACGTAACCGACATTTATAAGAACAAGCCAGCTAACCCGGATAGTGTATTGGCTATTGTGGATTGTCGGAATGACCACACGCTTTACCACGGCGATGTGAAAACACTGGTTAAGAAATGGGAGCGGGCGAGTAACCCGTCGTTTGCGGCAAAAATGCCCTGGCAGTTCTCGTTACGCCCTCTGTTACATCTATTCAGGTTAATTTGACCGGCCTTTTCTACAAAAGCGAAGCACCCAACGGTCTACCGTTGGGTGCTTCGCTTTTACAAAGATGGTACGCTCTTGTTAGAACGCTGATGCTTTTATAGACAGTAGACCTGATCATTGATGCTCACGGCTACCGCTGTGTCCTGAGTGGCCATGACCACCTTTGTCATGTTTTTCAACGGAGCCGGTTTCATCATGCTCATCTTCGGGACTCTGTTTGCTCTTGTGTTTCCCGCGCGACGTATTTTGCTGTGAATTATCGGGAACGTTGGAGTTGAACTCCGATTTCTCTGTTTTGTCGGCCGTTTCCCGTACGGTTGGTTGTGGGGCTCCCTTGCTCATAACGTTGTTTTGTTGTTGTACCCGTAGATAACCCACCCGGTGACGGATTGTTCGGGTTAGTTACAGGCAGGGGGATTCGCTGTACCTTTGTAGGACGATGCATACCAATTACTATTTTCTGCGCCAGCTGGCACCGGCAATCGAGCGAGAATTATTATCCCAGGGGGAGAACGGCTTGCGGTTTATGGAATGCTTCAGCCAGGACCGTGATGAAGTTGTGCTGGTATTCGCGCAGGCCAAAGGACGGCTTAATTATTACAAACCGTTTTACATCAAGGCGACGCTGCGTCCCGATTTCTCCGGTCTCTTTTTCCCTGACACCGTGCAGCGGGCACGTACGAACAGCGCCGATTTGTTCACCGAACTTACTGATTGGAAACCAGAAGAAGCAACCAGCAGCGATGACCAGCCAACTGGCTTAGCCGTTACCGGGGTTCGCTCGTTTCTAAACGAACGATGTCTCGGAATTACGTTGCAGGAAGGGTATACGCTGGTATTCAAGTTCTTCGGTAATCGACCTAACCTATTAGTTTTTCAGGGCAATACGGTAAGCGAGCGCTTCAACCAGAACTTGCTCACTGATGAGCACCTGTTACTCGATCAGTTCGACCGACCACTGGATCAGTCTTACGAAGCCTATCAGCAGGCGGGATATGACCATCGAGTGTTGTTTCCAACGTTTGGTAAGCTGGTAAACGACTGGATGCGTAACCACGCGATTTCTGGACAAGACCAGTGGCCGGTTATTCAGGAGGTTCTTAAACAGCTTAACGAACCGACGTATTACCTCACCCGCCTGGATCATAAACCAACGTTGAGTCTGCTGCCCGTGGGCGAGATTCAGCAGGAGTTTAGTTATCCCGTCGAAGCGGCTAACCGATTCTACACCAACTATAACGGGCGTAGCACATTTGATCGCGAAAAATCAGAGTTGCTGCGGTTGCTGGAAAAACAACGTAAGCGGGCGGAAGCACTGATCGACGTAAACATGCAGCGACTGCTGTCACGGGAAGAGGGAGTAAGTCACGAAGAGATGGGGCATATCCTGATGGCCAACCTACATGACGTGGCTGAAACGCCCGGCGGACGCTCGCCTGAGCGCGTTACGTTGTACGACTTTTACCGCGATCAGCCGGTTACCCTCAAGTTGAAGCCTGATCTGAGTCCCCAACGTAACGCGGAAAACTTTTACCGAAAAGCTAAAAACGAGAAGCTGGAAGAGGAACACCTGACCAACCAGGTTGCGGCCCGCGAGCAGGAAATTATCCGGATCGATCAACATCTGGTGGCCGTACCAGCCCTGCAAACGTTAAAGGAATTACGACGTTACGTCAAGCAACAGGGGTTGTTGACGACGAACGGACTTGCGTTAGGGGATGACAGCAAAGGACCGCTGTTTAAGGAGGTTACGGTAGCCGGGTTTCGGGTGATGATCGGTCGGAATGCCCGTAACAACGACCTGCTGACCCAGAAGTTTTCCTACAAAGAGGACTTATGGCTGCACGCTCGCGACGTAACGGGCTCACACGTGCTGATCAAGCATCAGGCCGGAAAAACGTTTCCGAAAAATGTCATTGAACGAGCGGCTGAGCTGGCAGCTTGGTACTCCAAACGCCGGACCGACAGTCTGTGCCCGGTCATTGTGACCCCCAAGAAGTTTGTCCGAAAGCCCAAGGGGCTGGCTGAAGGGCAGGTGCTGGTTGAAAAAGAAAACGTCGTAATGGTTGTGCCGAAAGGAGAATGAAAAAGGGGTAGCCAGTTATTGGCTACCCCTTAAACTAATTCCTTTATTTTCTATTGATCCACGGCTATGTTCAGGTGAGCCAGAATCAACCGGTGCATTTCGTTCCAGGTGTTATTCCAGGAGTTTTCTTTCAGGAAAGCATCGATCGCCTGCCAGTCTTCGGGATGTTTACCGCTGAGAGCCAGCTCGACGGCTGCCGCAAATGATTCGGTTGAGTCGGCAATCTGAACGAATCCTTCTGTACCATAGGTACGTACGACGTCTTTGATTGGGGTAGAAACAACGGGTAAACCAGCGGCCAAATACTCCGGCGTCTTCGTTGGGCTGATAAAACGGGTTGATTCGTTCAGGGCAAACGGTAGAATGGCTACGTCCCAGTTGCTGAAGTAGGTAGGAAGTTCACTGTAATTCTTCATACCCAGGTAGTGTACATTCGGCCCCTTAGGCAGCAGTGCCCGGTTGATCTTCACGATCGGTCCTACCAGAATAAATTGCCAGTCTGGGTTGTTGGTAGCTAGTTCACTGACCAGCTTATAATCGAAACGCTCGTCAATAACCCCACTGAAACCAAGACGTGGCCGAGGCTTGTCCTGCTGATCGATCGGATCCGATTGCTCTTCTCGGGCAACGGCAAAATGGTCAAAGTCAATGCTGCTGGGGAATGCAAACACATGCGGATGCCGGTGTTGTTTGGCCTCATACAGACTATAGCCGCCTGTAAAGACTAAGTCAGCCCGATCAATCAACCGTTGTTCCTGGGTCAGCAGTTGGGGCGGAGCACCCAGGAAAGCCGACAGCTCATCCATGCAGTCATAAATGGTCATGCGTGGCGTCAGGTGATCGCTGAATTGCAGGGCCATTGGGGTATAGTACCAGCCGACAAAACTTTTTATATTCTTCTCGGCCAGAAAATTGTCGAGTAATTGCCGCTGCATCCGAATCGCGTCCTCGTGGGGAGTACCGTGCGGAATGTGGGGTACCAATACCGTTAGTTTATCCGTTTGCTGACACTCATTTAACCGGTATTCATTATCCCAGATAGGCTCTTCCAAAAACCAGACATGATAGTCAGACGTGGCTCGACTCAGCAGGTGCTGGGGACGTTGGTAAACGAAATTCCACCGCAAGTGGGAAAAGCAAATCAGATGTTTGGGATCACTTGTTGAAGAAGGCGTTGCCGTGGTTGATGAAGTCAGTCGCGTCTGATTATTGTTCGTTCCAATCGCTTCAGGCATCGAGTCTATACCTTTCATATATGTCAGTTAGGGAAGTTAGATAAAGTCCGTTCATTACTCGGACGGTATAAAGAGGCTAATTTACAACCCTAACGTTCTATAAAATGTTAAGTAAGCGGGAATAATATTTTGTGGTTCTACTGGCTTACATCATCGGTAAAAATACTCTGAACACGGCGCCCGCCCCTTCTTGACTAATAGCCGTGATGTAGCCACGGTGAATATCAACGACTTTACGACAAATGGCTAGCCCCATACCCGTACCGGAATAACGCATACGGCCGTGCAGGCGTTGAAAAATAGTGAAGATTCGGTCCAGGTATCGCTCGTCGAAACCGATTCCGTTGTCAATGACGTCGATAACAGCATACCGTCGACCCGTTTGGGAAATGTCGTCCGGCACCAGCGGTTTGGGGAGCTCGTTTACATCGGCTGGATGCCCTTGTATCTGGATTTGAACGGGATTGCCGGGCGGCTGAAACTTAAGGGCGTTGCTCAGTAAATTTTGAAAAAGCTGTCGCAACAGCGTCGTATCACCCCAGACCGGCGGGAGCGTATCAATCGTGCAGGTTATGGCCGGTTCATCCAAAATGCCAAGATCATCAGCGACGCTGCCGAGAAGGTGATTTAAGTCGATGAGACTAAACGTGTCGACTTTACCAGCCAGCCGGGCGTAGGTAAGTAAATCCTGTACCAACGAGCGCATCCGGGTTGCTGATTTCTGCATCCGACGGACCAGGTCTGCGGCCGACTCGCTCATGTTATCAAGATGCTGATCGGTTAATACGTCGCCGAACGAAACAATCTTGCGGAGGGGCTCCTGTAAATCGTGGCTGGCTACGTAGGCAAATTGCTCCAGATTCTGATTTGACTGATGAAGTTCGTTGATCGTCGTCCGTAGCTGCTGACTGACCTGTCGAGCTGGAGTTACGTCCTGCAACGTAGCTACAAACCCGTCGTTTAGCTTCGTAAGCGTAATATCAAGCCATCGGCCTAATGTCGGCACGAATTCTTCTTTTCGAATAGAGTTTCCCGTATCGATCATCTGCCGTAATCGATTCAGACGCACTGGGGTAATAGGGTATATTTCCGATAGCGTAATACCCGTGAAAAAGCCCTCGGCCTGTTCGGTAAGCTCCTCGAAGTGGTTGTTCGTGAGCGAAACCTGAAAATCAGTAATGACTTGCCGATCGTTGCGTACAGCCTCGAAAACGGCAATGGCGTTAGGCGACGAATCGAGCACGCCGTTCAATAGCGCCGTCTGGCGGGCCAGCCGACGAGCGATGTGGTGCAGGTCGCTGGTTTCAGAGTAGGAGAGTAATAAACCATCCTGACCAAAAGGAGCCGCCGACTGCATGAACCAGGCATCGTGCTGATCGAGAACATGCTGTTGCTCAATTCGCTGCGCTACCCCGGTGCTGATGGCCGTCAGGTAGGTTTGCCAGAGGGGAGTCGAACGAATATCGGGGAAGAAGTCGGTCAACAGTCGACCAACAACGTCCTGAATCTGCATGGGTTGCCCAAGGAACGTATCGCGCAGGGCAATCTGATTCAGAAAACGGTATCGAAAATTAACAATAGGGTTGTCGGGCAGCTTAGTGTCCCGAACAGCTGTCATACCGACCAGCCCGTTGGGCGAGTGAGCCATAATCTGCTCCCAGATGAGCACCAATTCGTCGCTCGGAATCGTTTCGGAAGTGTGGGCGGAGGGTGGTCCTGTCGTATTGGTTAACGGCAAAAAGGCAGGTTGATTCATGAACGATCACGGTAATGCTGACGTACCGCGTGGTGGGTGTACACTGTTACAACTTCAACAGGTACAGTATTCGTATAAAGAAGTCATTAAAAATAACGAATATTTGATACCGCTTAATAAAGAATGGGGGTAGGTGCAGGAGGGCACTGTGACAAAACGATAACATTCATCTAGCCCGTAAAACTTAGCGAGCCAGTTAGTATTGATTTGTCGCTTTCTTGCCTTCGTTAAGTTCGAAAAGGTAACCGTCTGGATCTGAAAAATAAAGTTGTACAACCCCGTCGAAACGAACCTGCCGGTGATACGGAATCTGTTTCGCTTTCAGGAAAGCCTCCGACTGACCGATATTTTCGACGAAGAGAGCGTAATGGCTGCCGTTGCGATCGTGGACAATCTGCTCTGTTCGCCCGTTGAGCAAGTGAATCATCTGACCGTCGCCAATGTCAAACCAGGCGCGGGTCGCTTTCATATTATCGGGTACGGGGACTGGCTTCAACCCCAGCACATCGCGGTAAAAGGCGGCACTGGCAGGGATATCCTTGACGTGTATGGCGAGGTGATTGTGCCGGATGATCCCTAGATTGTTTGGGCCGGGTGTTGCTTCTCCGGGGACCGATGCGCCTGGTGCCGCCTGACCTGGCATAGTCGCGCTGGGAGCACCAGAAGCTGACTTAGCCTGATTGGCTTGGCCGAATGCCGAATAACCACCCTGGCTCAGAGCCGCTGCTATCAAGACCGACGTAATGAACTGTTTCATAGCCAGCAAAGGCACTAGGGGATTAAAACTACCCGGCTTTGCTGACCCGCTGTTGTTTCGATCGACAGGACGTAACGACCGGCGGATAATCCACGGAGGTTCAACTGGCGCGAATGATCACCCGGTCCCAGCTGTGGTTCGGTCAGGCTGCGAACGCGTTGCCCCAGCAGATTAATAAGTCCCAGTGAAAGTGGGCCGGTCGAGGGGGTGCTAAAGTCAACGCCGAGCAGTTCACTAGCTGGATTTGGGTAAACGTTAAGCGTTGTTGCTACCGGTTCAATGGCTGTCACTACGGATGGGGCTTCGGTGCCTTTCAATAGCCAATTATTGGGATCAACTGTTACGCTCGTCGCGGTTCCTTTGCTAGGCACCGTAAAGGTCTGATCGGTCCGGTCATTGAAGACCGTTACGGTAGTATCACCCCCACTAGCTTTTATAGTTAATTGAACGGGCATGGTGAACGAAGACGGGCTGCTGGCTGTGGTGTTGCGCTGCACCAAACGGACGGATGCTTGATTGGTCTGGGGGGCTCCTGTGATACTGACCTGGTACGTTGGATAGCCCGCTCCGTAAATCCACTGCTGGAAGAAGTACCCTAATTTCTTGCCGGATACCTGCTCAGCAATCCCCTGGAAGTCTTCCGTAATGGCTGTCTGGTACGCGAATTTCGAGGCCGAATAGGTACGTAACGTATTGATGAATGTACTATCACCGACAATACCCCGCAACATATGAAGGACAGCTGCTCCCTTGGCGTAGCTACGACTGCTGTTAAAAATGCTGTTGAATGAACTGATGTCCTGAACGTAGATACTTCCCTGCGCATTTTTTGCTCGGGTCATAAACCAGTCCATATAAGCCCGGTACCCCGAACGACCATCCGTAGATTCAGCATAGAGGGCCTCGGCATACGAGGCAAAGCCCTCGTTCAGCCAGATGTTCTCCCAGTTGCGGCAGGTGATTTTGTCGCCAAACCACTGGTGCGCCAGTTCGTGCGCAATCACAGAAGGCGTGAAAGCCGCTTTTTCCATCGAGCTGATCGTCTGGTGTTCCATGCCGCCATTTCCTGCCCCAAACTGCGCGTGGCCATATTTCTCTGCTGAAAAGGGATAGGTGCCAAATTGGTTCGAGAATAATTGCATCATCTTCGGCGTAAGATCCAGGTTTGCTTTCACCGACGCCAGATCCTCCGGATAGACGTAATGGGTAACGGGGACAACCCAGTTGCCGGATGTGAAGGGCGTATCGTAGCGAGTGTAGTTCGACGACGCAATGGAAATCAGGTAATGCGCAATGGTGTGTCGGTTACGCCAGTAGTAGGTTTTCGTTTTGTCTGGATTATCGGTAATGCTGGCTAACGTACCATTCGACACGGAAACGAACGTAGCCGGGGCCGTGATGCGCACATCGGATGAGTCGACTTTTTCGGCGGGGGTATCTTTGCAGGGAAACCAGTCGGGCGCACCATAGGGCTCACTGAGCGTCCAGATAACCGGGTCACTCGTGTTTTCGTGCTTGCCGAAAACAAAGCTGCCGGACTTGCTGATGGGAATGCCCTGGTAATAGACTACTACTCGGATTGTCTGACCGCTGGCGAGTGCCGTAGCCGGTTTTATTGTCAGTTTGTTACCGGCGAACTGGTAGCTAAGTTTCTGGTTGCCCGACTTAACCGAATCGACTCGTAATCCTTCGCCCGAGGTAGCCGTGGTGGAGTTAAGATCCAATGAGAAGGAGGCCAGATTAGGCGTTAAGCTTTTAAGGGAAACCGTGGCGGCCGCCCGCAGGTAATTTGGGGTGTGGGTTAGTTTAAGGTCAAGACCGTAGTAAAGAATGTCAATATTGGCGTCGCCGGGGTAGGCTAGCCGAGCGTTGGCCAGACTACCTAACTGTCCAAAAGAGCGTACTTTCCCATGTTGGCAAAACCAGCTGCCATCGGCCGGTAGTTCCTGGCTTACACCAAGCAGGGGGAGCAGGAAGAAAAGACAAAAAAGTAAACGTATTAACATGGGAAACTAGTTACGGGAACACTATAGAAAATGGACGAATATTCAATACTGAAGTCACTCTACTGTTGTAATGCTGGGGTAGGACTATTAGCTTCGGCCTGTTTCTTTAAAACTTCCAGTTTCTTCTGCTCTGCTTCAGGAAGCTGAAGCTGCCAGTTCATTGAGTTCGCTAGTTGATAGATCATGTACTGAATCTGGTTGTTCGCAATCTTTGGTAGATCGCTCTGCATGGCTCGTTCGTTCATGACCTGCTTGGCTTCTTCCAGAATCTGCGTATAATCAGCACCACTAAAGTGATTCAGCAACCCCGCTTGAATATCGTAAAATTTATAATCAGTATCGATCGAAAGGACCTCAGGTTCCGGGAACGCATCAATAACAAGCGTCCGCTTATCAGTATCCGACAGACTAAACCGAACTTTCGCAAAATCAAAGCCAACCAGGACTTTTGATCGGGCAATAATCATCGCTTTCTTCGGATCGTTGAATAGATACAGAATCTTTTTCTGATCCTGGTAATTGTATATTTCCGAGAAATAACCCTCGGCCATCACCACCTTAAATACCTTTTCAATCCGTTCCAGCAAAAGCGTTGATTCGTAGCGGGTGCTGGCTGACTGCGCACGCGAACGTAGAGCATTTGCCAGCGTAATGCCCGCTCCCCCGCCTACAAGTAACAAAAGGATAATAGTCAGGAAGTCCATAAAGTGCATGAGATCCACAACGTAACGTCCACCGGATGTGCATTGTTATTAACCAAAAAAAGGGGCTATCAAAGCCCCTTTTTTTGGTTACATACCGATTATTTCGCGTAGGCCACGGCCCGCATTTCGCGGATAACCGTCACTTTGATCTGGCCGGGGTACTGCATCTCTTTCTCGATCTTTTGTGAAATTTCGTAAGAAAGTATACCTGCCCGCTCGTCGGACACGTGATCGGCGTCAACCATAATCCGCAATTCGCGACCGGCCTGAATGGCGTAACATTTGGTCACACCGGGGAAGTTGCCGGCCAGCTCTTCCAGTTCTTTTAGACGTTTGATATACGACTCCATCATTTCCCGACGGGCACCCGGCCGTGAGCCGGAGATGGCATCACACACCTGCACGAGGGGCGAAATCATGCTGGTCATCTCAATTTCGTCGTGGTGAGCGCCAATGGCGTTGATCACCTCGGGGTTCTCCTTGTATTTCTTCGCCAGCTCCATACCCAGAATGGCGTGGGGTAGCTCAGCCTCTTCGGGCCATACTTTACCAATGTCGTGGAGCAGACCAGCGCGTTTCGCCAGCTTGGCGTTCAGACCCAGTTCAGCCGCCATTGTCGCGCAGAGTTTGGCCACTTCGCGGGAGTGCTGGAGCAGGTTCTGGCCGTAACTGGATCGGAAACGCATCCGGCCAACCATCTTGATCAGCTCAGGATGCAGGCCGTGGATACCCAGATCAATGACGGTACGTTCGCCGATTTCGACGATTTCGTCCTCAATGTTCTTGCGGGTTTTAGCGACGATCTCCTCAATACGGGCGGGGTGAATCCGTCCGTCCTGTACGAGTCGGTGCAGCGACAGCCGGGCAATTTCCCGCCGAACCGGATCAAAGCCAGAAATGATGATGGCTTCAGGCGTATCGTCAACAATAATTTCAACACCCGTAGCAGCTTCCAGCGCCCGGATATTCCGACCTTCACGGCCAATGACTTTGCCTTTTACGTCGTCGGATTCGATGTTGAATACCGACACGCAGTTTTCAATAGCGTGCTCGGCTGCGGTGCGCTGAATGGTCTCAATAACAACCTTCTTAGCCTCCTTGGTCGCCGTCAGTTTCGCTTCCTCGACGATATTTTTGATGTAGGACGATGCCCGTGTTTCGGCTTCTGCCTTCAGCGTATCAATCAGTTGTTCCCGTGCCTGATCGGCCGAGAGTCCGGCGATTTTTTCCAGTTGAGTAACCTGGTCGGCCAGCATTCGGTCGGCTTCCTGCTGGCGCCGATCAACGTCTTCCCGGCGTTTATTCAGCGCGTCAACCTGCTGAGCCAGGCTGTTTTTCTGCTGACCCAGTTCGTTACGCTGTTGGTTGAGTTCGTGTTCGCGGCTTTTCTGCTGATCGGCCTGCTGATTCAGTTGCTGTTCGCGTTGCTTCAGTTTATTCTCGTTCTGCTGGAGAATATTCCGTTTCTGATTCGTCGTTTCTTCAAATTCTGCCTTTAGCTTCAGGTATTTTTCCTTTGCTTCCAGCATGCGGTCTTTCTTAATCGTTTCGGCCTGTAATTCAGCGTTTTTCAGAATAGAAGCCGCTTTTTCCTGTGCTTCTTGCTCGTGACGGGCGCGAACGCCGGCCATTGATTGACGACCAATAAATATGCCAATGCCGCCCCCAAGCAGGGCCGCCAGAATCGTTAACCAAATAGGGATGTCCATCGGACTATATCGTTAGGGTTGAACAAATAAATCAACCTGCCGCGATACAAGCGCACCACACGCCAACCCAGAGTATGACTGGTTTACTGCGTCGTCAGCATCGGATTACACCGAACCCGTGCTAGCTGTCTTCTCTACCTGAGATAGTTTGTCAAATATTGCCTGTCTAAAGCCCTGAATCTGCCGGTCACCCCGTAATTTGGTGATCAGACAGGAAAAAGCAATCTGCGCCAACGCTTCCTGAGCGTCGCCGATTTTTGCTTTCTGGAGTTTATGGTACTCTTCCTGAATCAACTTGGCCGCTTCGCGCACGATAGCTTCCGACTCTGCTTCAACGAAGAGCTTATAGGGCCGGTCGGCGATTTTTACGTGGATTGGTAATTCTTCCATCGTGACGATTTGCTTCCGTGAGGTGCTGTACCTCAGCGTTAGATTACATTTATGACAAACTACTCATGTGAGCAATACACCGTTCCAGTTCCCGGATATACTCATCGAGTTGTCGTTTTAATTCGGCATTTGTATCTGTCCCGGACAGATTGTCTTTCACAAGTTTACCAAAATCTTTCGATTTTAGTGCATTTTTTTCTGATTGCGGTTGCTTTTTCTGCAACCGTTTAATAGTTGTCTCCTGGGCCTGGTTATATTTTTCCAGGCTTTGGTTATGCTTTTCCAGCGCTGCTTTTTCGTCCTTTAGTCGCTTGATCTGTTGCTGAGCGGCATCATAGTCTGTTTTCATCGAATCGATTTTTCGCTCGAGCGCTTCGATTAACGCAAAAATTTGATGCTCACTTGCCACTGTTTAATGGGGTTGAGGATGAAAAAAAAGCCTGGTGGACAGCAAAACTACTTCCGGATTAGCGCACCCAGTTCCCGCTCGAACGCATCCTGCAATCGCTGCATCGTTTTCTGGATGGCCGCGTCGGTTAACGTTTGAGTAGGGTCCTGTAACATGAAACTTACTGAGTACGATTTCTTATCAGCACCCAGGTTTTCTCCTTCGTAAACATCAAACACGTTAACCGATCGCAGGAGTTTCCGTTCGGCCTGGTGAGCCAGTTGGCTAATGCGATCGAACGTAACGCCCTTATCGATAACGAGCGACAGATCCCGACGTACTTCGGGGAAACGTGGCACCTCCTGATAGCGGGGTTTGGCGCTTGTCAGACTTAATAACGCCTGCCAGTCGAAATCCGCATAGAAGACTGACTGCTTCAGGTCAACTAGTTTTGTGAGCTTAGGGTTAACCAATCCGAGGCTGACAACCGGTTTTTTGTTGACGATGTACGTTAGACCGTACTGAAATAGGGCTGAGTCGGCGGGCTGCGTATCGTATTGCTTAACCCGGAATAGATTCAGTACGCGCTGAACGGCAGTCGCCAAGTCGTGGTACACTACCGGCTGGTCTTTGTGGAGCCAGCTTTCGGCTTCCTCGTTGCCCGTCAAAGCCAGACTAAGCCGCTGTTTCTCGACGTACTTTGTCCCGTTCTCGTTGGTCGTCTTGGAATATACTTTACCAAATTCAAACGTTTTCAGGTCTTTCTGCCGCCGGTTGATGTTGTGCAACAGCGTCTCCAGGGTTGAAAACAACAGCGTTTGCCGCATTACCGACAGTTCTTCGCTGAGCGGGTTCAATAACGGGACATCGGCGTTTGGCAGGGCCGATCGGATCGCATCGTTGTAAGCCGGGCGGGT
This sequence comes from Spirosoma pomorum, assembly GCF_054776615.1. Lineage (NCBI taxonomy): Bacteria > Pseudomonadati > Bacteroidota > Cytophagia > Cytophagales > Cytophagaceae > Spirosoma > Spirosoma pomorum. The sequence continues at coordinate 431,670 of NZ_BAAHBP010000002.1, read as the reverse complement.
GAGTGAGTTGGTCAGAATTTCGTAGAAGCCATTGGCCGCCAGCAACTGACCGACCCGGCTTTGCCACTGGTTGGGGTCCGTTTTCGGAAACTGCGATAACGAATCGGCCGCGAGGGTTGTCGACAGTGGTACGCTATCCAGTCCGTAGATACGCAAAATCTCCTCGATCACGTCGGCTTCGCGCGTTACGTCCACTCGGTAGGGCGGAACGACGGCGATAAAATCAGTGGCTTCGTCAGCTACGCTGGTATCTACTTCGATATCGAGCGCGTTCAGAATCCGGGTGATTTCATTTCGGTCGATCGGGATACCAATCAGACGATCAATGTTTTTGTAGCGCATTGGTACCCGGAACGGCTCAATCGGTGCCGGATACAAGTCGGTAATTTCTGACGTAATCGTGGCCGAGCCGTTGCTCGCTACTTCCTGAATCAGCAACGCAGCCCGCTTGAGAGCGTAGATCGTGATATTCGGGTCAATACCCCGTTCAAAGCGGAATGACGCATCGGTTTTCAGCCCATGATGCTGTGCAGTTTTTCGAACGGATGTGGGCGAGAAGTAAGCTGACTCCAGAAAAATACGGGTCGTTGTGTCGCTAACCCCCGACGATTTACCCCCAAAGACACCGGCGATACACATGGCCGACTCGGCCGGTGACTCCGCGCCATTACAGATCATCAGGTCCGTCGCCGTCAGCTTCCGTTCTATGCCATCGAGTGTAACAAACGGGGTGCCTTCGGGGAGGGGCTTCACGATGACTTGATTGCCAATCACTTTATCGGCGTCAAATGCGTGCAGTGGCTGACCCAGATCGTGGCAAACAAAATTTGTTACGTCCACGATGTTATTGATTGGGTTGACACCAATCGCGAGCAGTCGCTGCTTCAGCCATTCCGGCGATTCACCGACGGTAAGTCCGCTAATTGTCAGGCCAGCGTAACGGGGGCAGTCTTCCTGGGCCTCAACGCGAACGTCGAACGTCAGATCCTGATTGTCGACCGAGAAGGCTTCGACTGAAGGCATTCGTAGGGGCCGGTTCAGGGCAGCTTTCAGATCACGAGCTACGCCAAAGTGCGAAGCCGCGTCGATCCGGTTCGGAGTCAGACCAATGGCAATCTGGTAATCGGCCTCCAGATTGAAGTACTTAGCTGCTGGAGTACCGTTTGGTAAATCCGTGTCCAGCACCATGATGCCGGCATGGGATTCGCCCAGACCGATTTCATCCTCAGCGCAGATCATCCCTTCGGAGGCTGCTCCACGAATTTTGGCTTTCTTGATTTGAAACGACTCACCCGAGGAAGGATGCAACGTCGCGCTAACCAGAGCGACAACCACTCGTTGCCCGGCGGCTACGTTAGGAGCACCACAAACAATATGCAGGGGCGTATCAGTACCAACGTCAACTGTCGTTAGATTCAACTTATCGGCATCCGGGTGTTTGGCGCAGGTAAGTACCTCGCCCAGTACGACACCGTCAAGTCCACCAGGAATAACGTCTACTTTTTCAACCCCCTCAACCTCCAGACCCGTAGCGGTGAGCCGCTTGCCCGTTTCTTCGGGAGATTCGGGTAAATCAATGAACTCTTGTAACCATTTATAGGAAATTTCCATACAGCGGCAAAGCAAATAAATGCCGCAAAGGTAAGGAGAAGGGAGGAAAGGAAAGGAGGAAGATGTGGCTGAATTAAATTTTCTGTAAGCTAATCTGCGGCCAGAAGGAGTGTGGCCCTATGACATTGATACAATAAGCTGTGATGAAAGGTACGTACGTTAATCGTGTGCTACGTATTGTTCCCCTGCTTCAACGGCAATAGGCAGGTTGTTTTCCTTCGGGGGAAGTGGGCAGGCGAAGTTGGGATTGTAGGCACAATAGGGATTGTAGGCCGCATTGAAATCCAATACAGCGCGATTCTCCTTTATGAGTTTGGGATCGAGTTCCAGATAACGCCCCCCGCCGTAGGTAGTTTTGCCCGATGTGGCATCACGAAACAAAATAGAATACGTATCTTTTAGCTTGACAATCAGGAGTCGGCAGGCTTCGCCATTCAGACTAAAAACGGCATGAGCATACTTCTCGTAAACTTCCTCGCTGCCGTCGGTTAGCGTAACAACCAGCTTTTGGGTTTTATCCGCAAAAGGTTCTAAACGGGCTACCACTCGGTACGCTGGATCGGGGGAGAAGTAACGAAGACCGGAAAACGATGTCTTATCGGTAAGTGGGGATTCAGTACTGGTACGAAAGAAATCATTCTTCTTTGTACGCGACTTGCTAACCTGCTGACGGTAAGCCCCAGGATCAATGGTAGCGAAACTATCATCGGCATCACTGCTAAGAAAAAAATAAGCCAGTGCCGCCATAACCAGAAGGATGAATCCTGCCAGAAAGGTCTTGTTCGTAAGCATTTAGCAAAAAAAAGGTACAGAAGTGGATTAAACTATTACATCCGAAAAAAAGGAATCATATACAGGAGAACTCGTAAGTAGTTTTCTGCATAATATATGTGCATACAATAGTTTAAGGTACTATCTTGTGGCACTGATTAAAAAGGCGTTAAAGAGGTGTGGTTTTTTAGTTTACTAGAACATATACTCAGGTGCAGCAACAAACTATAGACGTTACGGAATGGCTAAATTGTACAACTTAAAAACATTTTCCTCAGAAACCGGCGATCTAACCGTTTTCGAAAACATTATACCCGGCCCAATTCAGCGTGTTTTTTACATCTATAACGCTGGCGAGCGTTCGCGGGCTGGCCATCGCCATTACCTGGCCTGGAATGCATTGATCTGTCTGAATGGCAGCTGTCGGGTATACAACAACAACGGTGAAAAAGAAGAATACATATACCTTTCTGATCCTCGTCAGTGCCTGGTGCTGAAGCCCGAAGACTGGCACACGATGGATCAGTTCTCAGAAGATGCCATCCTACTCGTAGTCTCCAATCAGCTTTATGACAAAGATGACTACATCTATGAGCCGTACCCAAATCAGGTTATGGTCGACTCCGAATGATCCCTTTTCTTGACCTGAAGCGGCTTAATCAACCCTTCGAAGCGGCTATTACTGAAGCTGTACAGCGTGTTGTAACGACTGGCTGGTACATTTTGGGGCAGGAAGTGGATACGTTTGAACGAGAGTTTGCAGCCTATTGTGGTACGCGTCATTGTATTGGTGTTGGTAATGGACTCGATGCGCTGACGCTTGTGCTGAAAGCCTGGGAATTCCCGGCAGGCAGTGAAGTGATCGTTCCGGGCAACGCGTATATTGCCTCCGTTCTCAGTGTCACCTTGGCTGGGCTGACACCTGTATTTGTTGAGCCTGATCCGCAGACGTATCTTCTTGATCCATTCCTGATAGAATTGGCTATTACGTCCCGCACGAAAGCAATTCTGCCGGTTCATCTCTACGGCCGTTGCTGCGACATGACTCCTATCAATGATCTAGCCCGAACGTATAAACTGTCCGTACTGGAGGATGCCGCTCAGGCGCATGGAGCCTTCTACCAGACGAACCGGGCGGGTGACCTTGGTCACGCAGCTGGCTGGAGCTTTTATCCCAGCAAAAATTTGGGCGCTTTGGGCGATGCGGGGGCCATTACGACAAACGATGGTGAGCTGGCCGAACGGTTACGCGCGTTACGTAACTACGGATCTGCTACGAAATACGTGAACGATTATATTGGTCACAATAGTCGTCTGGATGAAATACAGGCGGCCGTTCTGTCAGTCAAACTCTCTTTTCTCGACGCAGGGAATGCGCGACGCCGACAACTCGCGCAGCGGTATCTGACCGAAATTGCCCATCCGGATATCAGTCTGCCACCTGCGGATCAATTGGATCAGGATGTCTGGCATTTATTTGTTGTTCGTTGCCAGCGCCGTGATGCATTTCGGGCGTATCTGCACGAGAAAGGGATTGGTACGGACGTTCATTACCCAACGCCCCCGCATCAGCAACGAGCGTACGCAGCTTCATTTTCTCCCTTGTCGCTGCCCATTACAGAGCAACTTCACCGCGAAGTGGTTAGCTTGCCCTTAAATCCAACCCTGACCGATACTGAAGCGGACTACATTATCAGTTGCATTAACGCATGGACATAAGTATCGTTATTCCGGTTTATAATAGCGAAAGCACGATTGGTCCGCTGGTCGAACGACTGCAAACCTGTCTAACAGGTCTGCCATTCGATGTTATTCTGGTCAACGACGGTAGCGTTGACCGCTCGGAATCCGTGTGTCGGCAGGTTGCTGCGACTTACAAAAACGTCCAGTTTATTTCCCTTCGCCGGAATTTTGGTGAGTTTAACGCGGTGTTATGCGGGCTTAATCATGCCAAAGGGCAATACGTTGTTATTATCGATGATGATTTTCAGAATCCACCCGAATCGATTCTGACCCTGGTCGAAACCGCAGAGACGGGTGGATACGATGTGGTTTACAGCCGATACGAACAAAAACAGCACCATTGGTTCCGAAATCTGGGGAGCTGGCTCGTTAATCGGCTCACAACGTACTCGCTGGGTAAACCCAAAGAACTGTATCTCTCCAGCTTCAAACTAATTCGCCGGGAAGTGGTAAACGAAATCATTCGATACCGGGGGCCGTATCCCTACATCGACGGGCTTATTTTTCGAGTAACCCGGCACGTCGGGAGCGTAATCGTGCCCCACAATACTCGTCAGGAAGGTCGCTCAAACTATACGGCACGAAAGCTCATTGCGCTGTTTCTGAACGTCTTTATTGGTTATTCACTCTGGCCAATTCGAATTTTTACGGCCATCGGAGCTGGGCTATTCTTAATGAGTAGTCTAATAGGATTAGGTTTGCTGGCTGGAACGATAAGCCAATTAATTAACGTACCGGGCTGGGGTTTAATCCTCTGGGCGATTAGCCTGGCTACGGGGCTATTGCTACTCTGCCTGGGCGTTTTAGGGGAGTACCTCGGTAAATTATTTATGGCCTATAGCGGTCTGCCACCTTACGTAGAAAAGCGAGCGTGGCCAGAAACTGTAAGCCAGAAGGTGTCTCAATCGTCGCTGATGCTCGCCTTGTTTTTATTGAACTACTTGCCAGATTCGCTATGATTGGCCGTTCGGAAGAATACGAAAAAATGTTCCAGCTGGAAGGGGAACTCTGGTGGTATCGTAGTCTGCACGAGCGGGTAGCGGAGACTTTACAGAACCACTTCGGCAACCGGCGGGATATAACTATTCTGGATGTAGGCTGTGGGACGGGGGGGCTGATGGCGTTTCTGCGAGAGCGGGGCTATACGAATCTACGGGGTATGGATGGGTCGACGGATGCTGTAGCTGCCTGCCGCGATCGGGGGCTGACTGTTTCGCTGGTTGATCTGAACGAGCTGCGTGAGGTCGACGACCAGTTTGACGCTGTCGTTTGCAACGATGTGTTCTGTTATTTCCTGGGGGATCGCCTGCCAGCGCTGATGCAAAAGCTGGCGAATCGGTTGTGTCCAACGGGGGTTTTGATCAGCAATAACAACGCGTTCAACGTATTTAAAGGGCAGCATGACCTAGCCGTGGGAGCCGCCCGGCGGTTTGTGGTGGCTGACTTTCAGCATGTGTTGCCCAAAGTAGGTTTGCGAATCGATCAAAGTACGTACTGGAGCTTTTTGCTATCGCCAATCATCCTCTTGATGCGCCAGTGGCAGAACCTGGAATTACGGTTAGGCTGGCAGTCGCCCGAATCGGCCAAGTCCGACGTATATTTGCCCAGCTCCTGGCTGAACGAGACGCTTTACCGGGTTGTTCATACAGAACAGAAGTTACTTTCCTACGCGCCGTTCGGCAGTTCGCTATTCGTTGTGTTTCGGCCCGTTTCGGGTTAGTTGTCAAGGAATGCCTCGTAGTGGAAGCGCGCTATTTTAATTGACTAAAAGTATGTTTACGGGTATTGTAGAAACAACGGGCGTCGTTGCTGACATCGAACAGGAGGGGACAAACCTGACGTTTCGGATTGAGTCGACGATGACTCCCGAACTGAAAATAGATCAGAGTGTCAGCCATAATGGTGTTTGCCTGACCGTAACGAGCCTGGATGATAAAAGCTACACGGTAACGGCCGTTGATGAGACGCTGAAGAAAACCAATCTGGGTTTGTTACGTATCGGCGACCAGGTTAACCTGGAACGGTGCATGCCTGCAACGGGCCGGTTCGACGGCCACATTGTACAGGGGCATGTTGATCAAACGGGCATTTGTACGAACATCGAAGACCTGAACGGGAGCTGGCTTTTTGATTTTCAATACGACCCGGTTCCGGAGGGGATGGATGAGAAAGATCGGAATATTACGGTCGAAAAAGGATCCATTTGTATCAATGGTGTGAGTCTGACCGTTTTCAACTCGCGCGATGACAGCTTCCGGGTAACCATTATTCCGTATACCTACGAGCATACCAGCTTTAGTCAACTCAAAGTAGGCGATATGGTCAATCTGGAGTTTGACGTTGTGGGTAAGTACATCAAAAAAATGCTGGCCGGGTATCGGTAGGCGTCCTCGATTCTACTAATTTTGACCACAACCGGTCAGGTAGAACCGGTTAGCCGGAGCTGACTGACAAGAGAACTATGTCCATCAGACAAAACCTGTTTTCAATTATCGATTCGAATGGCTAAAATCAGCACCCGATCCTTTGCTGACCTGCTGATTCACCTGGGCCTTATCCTGGCGTTGCTGGCTGCTTTATTCTTGGCGTTCTTCTTCGTGTATCTGCCGTTTACGACGAATCACGGGCAAACTATCACGGTGCCGGACGTAACGAAACTGAGTCTCGACGAGATGCAGAACATTCTGAACGATCGTGATCTGCGCTACGAAGTAAGTGACTGCACATTTGTGGCCGGCGCCCTGCCGCTGACGATCGTGCAGCAGTACCCCCGCGCCAATATGAAAGTAAAGGAGGGACGCAAAATATACGTAACGATTACCAAACGGGTAGCCCCCATGGTGTCGATGCCGAAACTAACCGATCTGACCGATCGGAGTGCCGAACTAAATCTGCGCTCGCTGGGGCTGGAGATCGGGGAGCGTATTTATGTGCCTGACGTAGCCAAGAATTCCGTACTGCGGCAGCTGTACAACGGAAAGGAAATTATTCCGGGAACACCGGTGCCGAAGGGAGCGAAGATCGATCTGGAAGTAGGCGATGGCCTGGGAAATACGATGTTTGCGGTTCCTGACGTTGTAGGTAAGCCACTGGACGAAGCGAAGCTGACGATTCGGGGGTCAAGCCTGAAAGTTGGCACGATTATTCCTGTTGATGACCCCGAAAAGGAGGTTGGTACGGTGGTACGGCAACGGCCCGAAGCCCGTGCTGGCGAACGAATCCGCGTTGGTGAAACGATGGATTTGTGGGTCGTGGGACCGGTCGAGCCGAACTAATACCACCGCTTCCGGCACCAATAGTACATGGGAATAACGTTACGTAATCAATTTTTGGGGCCTGTTATCCGCCTGATCTGGGTGGCGCTGTTTGTACTGGGCATTCTAAGCACCGGGCAAGCCCAAACTCCCTTGACCCTGCCATTTTTCGACGATTTCTCAACGGCATCTGGTCGACCGGGTATTGATAAACCAGATACCCGTCTGTGGCAGGCGGGGAGCGGTGTGTACATCAATAATACGATGGCCATTAACCACCCCACCATAGGCGTTGCCTCGTTTGATGGATTGCGGGCCGATGGATTACCGTACGTGTTCAATAACCAGTTTGCCCAAGGGTACACGGATACCTTGGCGTCGCAGGCTATTAATCTTGGCAGCCTGACAGCGGCCGATTCGGTCTACCTAAGTTTTTACTGGCAGATGCGTGGACTCGGCGAAACACCGGATCTGGGCGATTCATTGACGGTACAATTCCGTAACCAGGCTGGCAACTGGCAAACAGTCTGGCGCCTGGAAGGAGGACGACCAACCAATAATTTCACGCAGGTATTTATTCCGATCCGGTCGGCCGCTTATCTGCACGGTCAGTTTGCCTTTCGATTTCGGGCCTACGGTCGGTCGTCGGGCCCGTTCGATACGTGGAATATAGATTATGTGTACCTGAACCGGGGCCGTACGCTTAACGACCGCTTTGTGCGGGACGTGGCGGTGCGCCAACCCTTGAGCCCGTTGCTGAAGCGGTATTCTGCCATGCCGCTGGGACAATATCTGGTTAACCCAGCCGCCGAAACTGCCGACTCCGTAACGACAGATATCAACAACTTATTCAATAACTTTAACTTCACGACGTACCGATTTACGATTCGGGATGAAATCTCGGGCGCTACCGTGCAAGATGTTTCAGAAACGAATTCAGTGCTGATCGGCGCCCTTAGTTCGCAGCGGAAAAGTACCCGCCCTACACCGGCCACCGGACTGGGATCCGCTACGCAGGCCCGGTTGCGGTATAAATTCGACCTGCTCACCACCGATGACCAGAACCCGTCGATTCCGGGTGTTAATCTGCGACAGAACGATACGTTATCGGGTGTTGCCAACCTGAGCGATTATTACGCTTATGATGACGGTAGCTGGGAATATGGTCTTCAGATAGGACCGGGTGAACGCTGGGCTGTTCGGTTCGTGACGAATAAAGCTGACGTCATCTCCGGGGTGCGCGCCTGTCTGGTGCCTTTCCGGACCAATCAGACGGGACAATCATTCGTGTTCAGCGTGTACAATAACCGTGCTGGACGTCCTAACACGGTCGTCTATCAGCAGTCGTTCACAGTTGGCTACCCACCGTACCGGAATGCCTTTACTGATTTCAAATTCAACCGAAATGTATCTGTACAGGACACCTTCTACATTGGTTATCAGCAGGTGAGCGTGAGTGATACAACCCTGTTACGTTTAGGCTTCGATAAAAATAGCCCATTCGGGCGTCAGATTTTTTATAATGGTGGCAACACCTGGGAGCAGAATTTGCAAAACAGTAATGCGACAACGTTGAATTTTCAGGGTGCTTTCATGCTCCGGCCCGTGATGGGTGGTCGGCCAGATACGGTCGTAACCGCCCTGCCCGAAGCGGAAATATTGGCTCCGTTACGCGTTTATCCAAATCCAACTACGGGGTTGATTCGCTGGGAGACAGATAAGTTAAAACAGATTGATATCATCAGGCCAACGGGACAGATCCTGCGGACGGTCGAACCAAGTCGCGGTCAGCAGACGTTAGACCTGGGTTACCTACCCGATGGTCTTTATCTGCTTCGGCTAACCGACGATCGACGCGCGGTGACGCAAAAAGTAATCATTCAGCACTAACGCTGGCTAATCGAATTAAACAACTCAAGTCATGGACATTACTGTACAGGAGCTGAAAGAGCGGCTCGACAAAGGCGAAAAACTGAATCTGATCGATGTGCGGGAGCCGAACGAATACGAAGCGGATAATATTGGAGCAACGCTAATGCCGCTGGGCGATTTACCGCATCGTATTGACGAACTTGATGGCTTGCAGGATGAAGAGGTTATCGTGCATTGCCGTTCGGGAGCACGCAGTGCCCGTGCGCAGCAGTATCTCGAGGAAAACGGCTTTAACAATGTCCGCAACGTAACGGGCGGCATGCTGGCCTACCGCGCCCAGTAACTCGAATGTAGGTGACAGCGGACTAATGCTGGTATGGCAGTCCGCTGTCTGCCAGAATAGCTTCGTCCGCCTGGGGACTGTACCACTGGAAATCTGCCTGATTCCGAAACCAGGTCAGTTGTCGCTTCGCGTACCGGCGCGAATTCCGTTTTAGAAGCCGTACCATTTCCTGGTAATCATATACGCCGTCCAGATACGGAAAAACTTCCTGGTAGCCAACCGTTTGCAGGGAGGAGAGTTCCCAGTAGGCATTGAGTGAGCGCACTTCTTCGACCAGGCCGTTAGCCAGCATAGCGTCCATTCGGGAATCAATCCGGGCGTATAGTTCGTCGCGGGAACGTTCCAGGGCAATAAGTTGAGAGCGAAAAGGCCGTTCTACCGCCTGCTGACGCCTAAACGACGAATAAGGTTGTCCAGTCGACAGGCACACTTCGAGGGCACGTGTCACCCGGACGGGATTCTGTAAGTCCGCCGTCGCGCTGTAAACGGGGTCAAGTTGCCGTAATTCCTGTTGTAATACGTCCAGCCCATCGGTGTGCAAACGCTGAAAAAGCTGTTCGCGTAGGGTGGGGTTAACGACAGGCATGTCGTCCAGCCCAAAACAGACTGACTGGATGTATAGGCCGGTTCCCCCGGATAAAATTACAACGTCTTTGTCGCGGAATAACTGTTCCAGCAAGGACATGCATTCCCGCTCATAACGCCCTGCATTGACCGGGTCGGTGATCGAGTGTGAATCAATGAAATAATGAGGAACACCATCCATTTCAGCTAACGATGGCTTAGCGGTACCAATGGTGAGTTCGCGGTAGAGCTGTCGCGAGTCGGCTGAGACAACGACCGTACTTAATCGCTTGGCTAACCGAACGCATAAATCCGTTTTACCAACTGCAGTGGGACCGGCAACAACAAGTAACGTTTTCAATTTGCAAAAATACTGGGTCAGTAACCGACATCATTGAGTCAGTCATCTCGTAAAAATACAAAAATACTTAGCGCGCCAAGCTGCAAAATGATGAGGTAACGGTCCTGGCCTGCGCTGTATTTCGAAGTCGCATATTGTTTGAAAATCGTACTTTGGATTATACTAAGTTGCTCAGCGTATGTTTTTATAATTTTTTACAAAAAGAAGCTAATAAAACTCTGTCTACTTATCTTCTGATTGGTAAGCAGTTAGGAGAATTGATGAATAGTTTTCAGGGAGACAGATTGTAATTGTTGTGAGGAATGTCAAACAAATTTTTACTTTTGCCGAAATTGGTACAAATACCTTCTAATCAGGAAGTTGCATACCAAAAGGTTAGTACTTGTGCTTAAACAAAATAAATAATTTACTGGCAGATGTTAAGTAACACCGATCAGTTGGCTTTAAAAAAGACCCTTGATATTATTTGCGGCAAATGGAGGTTGTACATCATTTTTCAATTGGGCACACAGACTCGGCGTTATGGTGAATTACGAAGATTGATTCCTGACATTAGCGAGAAAATTTTAATTCAGGAATTGAAAGCACTTATTGCGCTGGGCGTGCTTACAAAGAAGTCATTCAGCGAAGTTCCTCCCCGGGTAGAATACAGTTTAACCGACAAGGGACATCAGATTTTACCAATTTTATTGCAATTAAAAACCATCGGTGAGAAGTTTATTACGCCGGAAGAGGTACGATAAACTTCCCGCTTTTCAACAAAAAGGCCGACACTGATATCAGCGTCGGCCTTTTTGTTGAAAAGCGGGAAAAGCTAAAACACGCGGAATCCCAGTGATACGGTAGCGATGCCCAAGAAGCCTTTAATGTTCTTGTCTTTGTAAACACCGCCGACCGGTACAGCATAGCGAGCGTCAATGTCTAGAAAGCTAACAGGAGTAAATCCAACGCCCAGCTCAAGGGCATAGGTGAAATCCTTTACTTCCAGATTCTGAGCCTCGTAGCGATTGAGCAGGTTAGTTGTGCTGGTCGTTGCCGGAATATCAGTAGCGGGAAACCCAACCGTTGAGTTCGCGTTGATCATGCCGGTGTTAACGCGCTTGGCCTGCGCTTTTTGGACGAAGATAAAGTTAGGTCCTGCGTAGCCCCGCAGTTTGCCATCCATCCAGCGTTTACCGATCAGAATAGGGACGTCGATGGCTTCCAGTGACGATTCGGACGTAACATTCAGAGTTGCGTTTACCAGACCCGGTAGCACGGTGATCGGGAGTGCATTCGCCAGCGCCGGGTTTGCGTTTACGTCCAGCGTAACGTTGGTCTTCTGTTTTAAGATGAAGCGGTTATAGGTTACCTCGGCCTGGATAAAGAACGTATTGAAGTTCTTCCGTGCCCAGATGCCGCCTGAGTAGCCGTACCCAATGCCGTTACTTTTGTTCTCGAGCTGGGGCACCTGCACGTTGCCGATGGTCTGAGCCGGAATGGTGGTAAAGCCATGAGTGAAAGTTCCTCCGCCTTTGATGCCAAGCTCAATGGGTCGAACTGAAGTCTGTGCCAGGGCGGCCGACGAGCCGATTAAAAAGAAAGCTAATATAGAAAGCTGACGTACATTCATAAGTGTAGACATTATTGCAGCAGAACGCGACGGTAGTTAGCTGGATTAACCTGGGGGACGGTTGAACTGTATTTTGAATTGATTCCTTTAATGATCTCGTTAGCAACCAGCGCATAACCGGCCGGAGTCAGGTGAATACCGTCCAGACTGAACGCACCCCCCTGGATGTAGGATGCCGTATAGGTAATACCGTTCTGCGAGTAGCCACCTGATGAGGTGATCTGCTGGAAAATGCTGTTGATATCAACATAGGCAACTCCTTTGGCGTCGGCCTGACTTTTCATGATGGCATTGAATTCGCCAATTCGGGTAGTCAAGGCCTGTACCTCACTAGCATCAAGAACAAATTGGTCCGGAACTGGATTAGCTACGCTCAGACCAACCCCCTGGGCAAGAAACGTATTGAGGAAAGGAGCAACGGAAAGCAAGAAGTAATCGCCCGTCGTTGACAAGCGCACACCACTTTTGGTACGGATGGCCAGCCCAGTACGTCCCTGCGATGCGACCAGGGCATTAACCTGCGCCGTAACAGTAGTGAAAAATGGTGCCTGAACAACATTAGGAATACTGATGACAACGCCCTTGCGACTACTTTCGGTCAATTTGTTCATCATGGCCGTGAAATTAGTCGTGAACAAGGCTGTTGTGGTCAGACCATTGGCTGTATTTTCGGCTCCAGCTCCCCCAGATGTAGCGTAAAGTAAGGCATCATTGTTGCCCAGCCAGCAGGAGAAGAAAGTAGCGTTACTCAGGTTGTTGCTGACATACTGGAAATACGTTGTGGCTTTGTCCGACAGCAACCGTTCGAAATAAGGGTTTCCGGCTGATGATCCGTAGCCCGGTATCAGAATGTCAGCCACTTTAATGGCTGGTACGCCCAGATTTTGGTTAGCATCCGTGAAGAGCGTGTACAGGGGGCGCCCCGTAGATGTCAGACCCCGGACGGCCAGTTGAGTTTTTGCCGTATCAAGGGTAGGTAGACTGGTAGAACTGGCGGGTAATCGACGCAGCCGGATATAGCCCGATCCGTTAGCCTGCGCTTCGGTAAACAGCGGTTGAATGAAATCACCGCCCCCTACGGTTTTGAACTGCCCGGCCAGGATGTTCGGGTAGGAATTAAGCTGGCTTTCGCGATAAACTCCACCATCGGCGTAGCCTGCCGTCAACGAGTTGCCAACGGCAACGTAACGGGTAAAATCGGCATTCCCTTTTGATGGTGTTCCGCCCGAGCTAAGACTTGGGTCTATGTCATTATTTGTACAGGCGACCAGTGCTGTCATGAACGTCAGCAAAGCTCCCCACCGAAACTGTATCATAGATTGCATAAATCAATGATGGTAAAATAAGGTGATTAATTAGGAGAAATTTGTGTAAATGTACGAGCTTTTACCACAATTCAAGATGGCGAAAACGGCAATAATTAATGGGTTTCATTGCGCGCTTTCAAACAATCGTCACGTGCTACGGTTTCTTGTGTTTAGTTGCTAAGGCAAACAGCCAGTGACTTGACTTTTACCTCTAAAACTCACGAAACCATGGGTGTATTATCGTTTTTTAAGGGCGTTGGCGAAAAGATTTTTCACAAGGAGCAGGAAGCCGCTCCCGCTGATCCCGTCCAGGCCGAAAAAGTAGAACCACTACGGGCGCAGGCACTCCTCGATCACGTAAAGCAATTAGGATTGTCGTACAAGGCACTGACGGTCAAAACTAAAGGCGATACAGTTATTCTGTCGGGTTCGGTGAAATCACAGGAAGATGCCGAAAAAATCGCCCTGGCGGTTGGTAACGTCGAAGGCGTATCGTCAGTCGATAATCAGCTTCAGGTTGACGAACCAACGCCAGAAGGAAAATATTATACCGTTAAGTCAGGCGATACGCTCTCCAAGATCTCTAAAGAAGTATATGGTGATCCGATGAAATACGGTGTCATCTTCGAGGCTAACAAACCTATGCTGAAAGATCCAGACCTGATCTATCCGGACCAGGTACTGCGTATACCAACGTTGTAAATGAACTAACGCCAATCAGGTAAAGTACTGATTGACTGAACGTATCAGGCAAGTTGCTCTCGGGTAACTTGCTTTTTTTGTGCCCGTACGTAATGAAGTCGACCAAAATCTCGTCTTTCCGAACATTCGGATGAGGCTCCGGTTCTATATATCTCAACGTATGAAAGAATAGTATGGCACTCCACTTATTATCCTACCTGAAAGAGCAGTTCACGCCCAGTGTGATCGATCAGCTCAGTGCGGAGCTACATGAACAACCTGCCAGTGTCTTGAAAGCGGTTAACGGAACCATTCCTACACTGTTGGGGGCATTAACTCGAAAAGTACAGTCAACCGGGGGCGCTTTATCAACCATTTCATTTCTGGAAAGAGAAGACTTGGAAAAGACACCGTTGGATGTTGCCCAGGTAACTGATACGCATGAAGAAACCGTTGCCGCTACACAGGGTGACAAGGCGTTTCTGGATCATATTTTTGATGATAAGCTACGTAGTACGACAGACTTGATCAGTACGTTCAGTGGTGTCAAAGCTGAATCGGCGTTGACGATCCTTGGCGTAGCGGGTTCTGTATTGATGGGCGTTCTGGGACGGCAGGAGCAGGAAAATGGTCTGACTGCCACCAGTCTGGAATCGCTGTTGCTCGGGCAGGCGACCGAGTTCCGGAAGGCGGTACCCAGTGGACTGGAGGGAGTTGGTAGCTTACTGGGTTTCAATGATTTAGTTACACCTGCTGGTCCGCAAACCGAAGTACAGGGAACGGATAATTTTAGTGGTACCCCGCTGAATCCTAATATTCCAAAAAGTGCAGAGGGCGACCGTCGGCGAGAAAACGTACGTTGGTTGCGTTGGGCCATGTTTGCCGTGCTGGCACTGATTCTGGCCTTACTCGTTCAGAAATGCCGTCAAAATCAGAATGGAATCGACGGCGTTAGCACGGATTCTACCAAACGGGTTGAGTCGAACGAAGCAGAAGCCAATTCACCAGCCACCAGGGAAAGTATCAAAGAGTCTAATGGACAGACAGATAACTCGACGGTACCCGGACCACTGGGCATTCGAGACTCGTCGGCCCAAAAAGAGAATCGGTAACCTGAAAAGAGAGAATTAAAGAAACTGACCGCCGGGATAGAGTCTTGGGTTGTCAACAGCAATATATAATCTGAATTGTTCAACTAACCAGCAACGTTTATGAAACGCAACGTAAATCAGTATCTCCGCACGGGAATGGCGGCCAGCCTACTCGTCGGATCCAGCTTTCTGTTCTTCAACTGCTCGGGTGAGAAAAAAGAGTCAAGCTCGGAAAGTGGCAGCAGCATGGCCGATACCACAGCAGATATGTCCGGACCAATGGGACGGGAAAAGGATACGCTCTATTCGTCGGACCCCACAGCTCCGCAGCAGGCACCCCCTGACAGTGCATCAGCGCGGGGCATGACGACCGTTCCTGCGGAGGTTAACGTAAAAAAGAATTAATAGCGATTTAGTATAGCCTATACGCGCAGGCACTCTGACATCAGCGAATCGACCGGCATTGGTTATATTGCCGATTGATTCGCTGATGCTTTTTTCTGATCCTTATGTTTGCTGACGCTATTGACCGCGTTGACCCGTTTACCCGTCCTATTCATTCCATTGTTCGTTTGTTCGGTCATAACGAGATCGTGCCCGGTACAGCTACGCTTTTCTTTGTCAATCAGGAAGGTTGTGCCATAACGTGTCGTCATGTGGCCGAGCTAATCACCCAGACTGAAGCTATCCACAAGAATCACCGGTCGTTTCAGGGCGAACGCCGGCAGGTTGAGCGACTCCCTGATGGGTCGAAACGAATTGGCGAACTGGAGAAGAAATATAACCTGCGTCCGGATACGGTGATTCGCATACGTAACAACTTCGTAGGCTGCGTCGATCAGTTTCAGGAATTGACCATCGATATGCACCCTACGCAGGATCTGGCGCTACTGCGCTTCAAAGGCTACAACCGACTCCTGTATCAGTCGCACGCCGTTTTCCTGAAAGATACCAGTCGGGTGAAATCCGGGCGAAGTCTGTGTCGGCTCGGCTATCCCTTCCCGGAGTTTACCAATTTTCGCTACGACACCTGGTCGGACGATATTGAGTGGACCACCACCGGTCGTAGTGCATCACCACGTTTCCCAATTGATGGTATCATTACGCGTCTGCTGAGCGAGCAGAATATGATCACGAGTATCGAAATGAGTACTCCCGGCCTGCGTGGGCAGAGTGGCGGGCCGCTGTTTGATATGAACGGAGTAATTTACGGTATGCAGGCGGCAACGCGGCACTTGCATCTGGGATTCGACATTGAAGACCGGGAAGTGCTTGTCAATGGCCGTAAAACACGCGTGTCGAATTACCCATTTCTGAATGTAGGCCAGTGCATTCATGTCGATATCATCAAAGCGTTTCTGCGGGAAAAAGGCGTTACGTTCTACGAAGAGTAAAGCAGAAATTGCTGACTTGGCCAAGTAGTTCTGCGAGTGAGTAACCGATAAAAAGGCGTTGACTGTATCTTTGAGCGGCCAACGCTTTTTTTATGCCACAATCTGTTACTCCAGCTGCGCGTCAGACCAGCCTTGCCAGCGATGCGCTGGCTTTGCTTAAACGGTTGATCGCCACGCCGTCGTTCAGCCGCGAAGAAGACCAGACGGCTCTTCTGATCGAAGACTTTTTTCGGGACCGATCGATCCCGTTCGAGCGACTGAAAAATAACGTCTGGGCAAAAAATCAGTATTTCGATTCTTCGAAACCGACGATTCTTCTCAACTCACACCACGATACGGTAAAACCAAATACTTCGTGGACGCTCGATCCGTTCGAACCTCTCGAACAGGATGATAAGCTGTTTGGCTTAGGCAGCAACGATGCGGGTGGCTGCCTGGTATCCCTGCTGGCTACGTTTGCTTATTTCTACGACCGCCCGGACATGGCCTACAACATGGTCATGGCGGCCAGCGCTGAAGAAGAAATATCGGGCCGGGATGGGCTGGAATTACTGCTGCCAGAACTGCCACCCATCAGCTTTGCTATTGTAGGCGAACCTACTGAAATGCAACTGGCCATCGCCGAAAAAGGGCTGCTGGTACTGGACTGCACCGCCTACGGCGTTAGTGGCCATGCGGCCCGTGACGAAGGCGAAAATGCGATCTATAAGGCAATCAAAGATATTAACTGGCTGACAACGTATCAGTTTCCAAAGGTGTCGCCAACGCTGGGGCCGATCAAGTTGTCCGTAACAATTATCAATGCCGGAACGCAGCACAATGTCGTGCCGGACAAATGTACGTTCACAATCGACGCTCGGGTTACTGAACAATACTCGCTGGAGGAGGTGATTCAAATCATCCAGGAAAATATTGAATCAGAAGTATCGGCCCGGTCGGTTCGGCTGACTCCCTCGTCCATCCCCGCCGAGCACCCTATCGTTCAGGCAGGACTGGCGCTGGGACGTACTACTTACGGCTCGCCAACGACTTCCGATCAGGCCGTGCTGAGTTGCCCCTCGCTAAAATGCGGGCCAGGCCATTCGGGCCGGTCGCACTCGGCGAATGAGTTTATCTACCAGCGCGAGATCGAAGAGGGAGTTGACGGATACATCCGGATGCTGGAGCAGGTTGTCTGATTTCCGCCGTAAGCAAATCGTTATAAAGGCTTGATCGAGTTGCTGGTTCACTCGAATAAATACGTGTGAGGGACTTTGCCCGAACGTCTGCCTTTGGTGAATAAACCAGAGTACCTACTTTTGTCCCGGCGATCGAAAGTCTGTTTCGGTATCGCTTTTATAATTGAGCCCATGTTTAACCGTCTTCGTTTAGTAGGGTTGGCTGGTCTGCTGGCAATCAGTCAGGTACACGCCCAGCCCAAACCAACGACCCGTCAACTCAACTGGCAACAGCTTGAAACCACGGCCTTTCTTCATTTTACGGTCAATACGTATACGGACAAGGAGTGGGGGGATGGCACCGAAAGCCCGGCCATTTTTAACCCAACGAAGTTCGATGCCCGGCAGTGGATCAAATCATTAAAAGATGCTGGGTTCAAGCTAGCGATCATCACCGCTAAACACCACGATGGCTTCTGCCTCTGGCCAACTAAGTTTACCGACCATTCGGTGAAGAGCAGTCCGTGGAAAGACGGTAAAGGGGACGTTGTGCGCGAAGTGGCCGATGCCTGTAAGGAATTCGGACTGAAATTCGGTGTCTATCTCTCACCCTGGGATCGGCACGAACCTCGTTATGGAACGGCTTCGTACAACGACTATTACAAAGGGCAGCTCCGCGAACTGCTGACCAATTACGGGCCAATCTCGGAAGTTTGGTTCGACGGGGCAAAAGGCGAAAACGCCAAGGATATGATCTACGATTTTGCCGGATACTGGGCGCTGGTTCGTGAATTACAACCCAATGCGGTTATGTTCTCGGATGCCGGGCCGGATGTGCGCTGGGTAGGCAATGAAGCCGGTAACGCGGGCGAAACCTGCTGGTCAACGATCAATACCGAAGGGCTGGCACCTGGCAAAGCCGACTCGAAATACCTGAATCGGGGGGATGCGAACGGGAAGCAATGGGTGCCTGCCGAAACCGATGTGTCGATTCGTCCGGGTTGGTTCTATCACCCGGCCGAAGATTCGAAAGTACGTTCCGGCAAGAATCTGGTAAATCTGTACTACCAGTCGGTAGGACGTAACAGTCTGTTGTTGCTGAACGTCCCGCCCAATCGGGATGGGCTGTTCTCGGAGCCAGATGTTGCCAGCCTACGGGAGTTTCGGAGTATTCTGGATGAGACGTTCAAAAAGAATCTAATCACTAAAAGCCCGAAGCTGACGGATAAGAAACTGGCTACGTCTGTCAACGTATCCGTTGATCAGCCACTAACGCTGGAGTTAAGCGGAGAACAAACGTTCGACCGGATGTCGATTCAGGAAAACATTGCTACTGGTCAGCATATCGCCAGCGGCCGCGTCGAGTACTGGGCCGACGGTTCCTGGAAAGAACTGGCTACCTTTACGACCGTAGGCTACAAACGCCTGCTGCGCTTCCCGGCGGTTACCACCAGCCGACTTCGGTTGACCGTCACGGAAGCGAACGGCCCGGTTCAACTGGCTGAGGTCGGTGCTTACAAAGCGTCGAGTCGTGAATAAAACCAATGGGCTTCGGTTAACAGCCGCCCAGACTACTAACTGATCACTCAACTTTATCAAAACAGGGAGACCTGTCTATTACGTATGCTATACCCACTCACATTCGAGACTATTTACAAGGATAAAATCTGGGGCGGCCAGAAGATTAAAACCATCCTCGGGAAAGATTTTTCTTCCGGTCCGGGTGGACCACTACCCAACTG
Source organism: Spirosoma pomorum (assembly GCF_054776615.1). NCBI lineage: Bacteria > Pseudomonadati > Bacteroidota > Cytophagia > Cytophagales > Cytophagaceae > Spirosoma > Spirosoma pomorum. The sequence goes on along the minus strand of NZ_BAAHBP010000002.1, from coordinate 412,167 downwards.
CGGAGAAACCTGGGAAGTGTCGGACGTGGAAGGTAACGTATCAGTCGTGAAAGAAGGTGGTTTGCAGGGCAAGTCGCTGCGGGAACTGGTCGAGCAGTACAAAGGCGAACTGGTAGGTGAGCATGTGTACGAAAAATACGGCAATCGCTTTCCGCTGCTGGTGAAGTTTATCGACGCGAACGACGACCTGTCTATTCAGGTGCACCCGGATGATAAGCTCGCCGAGGAGCGGGGCAGTGGCTACGGAAAGACGGAGATGTGGTACATCATGCAGGCCGACCAGGGCGCGAAACTGAATTCGGGTTTCAACCGGGAGGTGACGAAAGACGAATACGTTAAAGCCGTTGCCGACAACACCATTCAGGATTTGCTCAACATCGAAACGGCTGAACCGGGCGATGTTTTCTTCCTGCCAGCGGGTCGGGTGCACTACATTGGCAAGGGACTGCTGCTGGCCGAAATTCAGCAAACATCTGATACAACCTACCGGATATACGACTTCGATCGGGTTGACCAGACAACCGGTCAGAAACGTGAACTGCATACCGACCTCGCCGTCGATGCGATCGACTACCATCATTACGATCAGTACAAAACGGAGTATCCGAAAGAAATCAATAAAAGCGTCAATACCGTAACGAGTGATTACTTCGTCACCAACGTACTGAACTTCGACCAGGAAGTGCTGCACGATTACACGCACCTGGATTCGTTCGTGATTCTGATTTGTGTTGACGGAGCGCTGACAATCCAGGCGGAAGGTGGCTACAACATTCCACTAAAAATGGGGCAGTGCGCCCTGCTGCCTGCGTCAACTACCTCGGTGACGCTGGTGCCGGACGGCGCGATGACTGTATTGGAAACCTACGTTCCTTAGTGTGAAAATACGCCCAGCACTCAATAAGCGAGTGCTGGGTGCTTCAGTATATACCAACATGAACCTAAACCTAGACGGAAAAATTATTCTGGTTACGGGTGGAGCTAAAGGAATCGGGGCAGGCATCTGTACGGTTCTGGCTGCCGAGAAAGCCATCCCGGTTATTATTGGCCGCAACGACTCCGATAATCAGCAGGCCGTAGAGCAGATTCGCCACAACGGGGGCGAAGCCTACTCCTTCGTTGCCGAGCTGTCCGATCCGGAGCAGTGCCGCCTGGCTGTCGAGAACGTAAAGAATCAATTCGGCCGCATCGACGGACTAGTCAACAACGCAGGTGTGAACGATGGAGTAGGGCTGGAGAACGGCTCGTACGAAGGCTTCATCGCGTCGTTGCACAAGAATCTGGTGCATTACTACCTCATGGTGCATCATGCCTTACCGTTGTTGAAAGAATCGAAAGGAGCTATTGTCAACATCGGATCGAAAGTTGCCGAAACGGGGCAGGGCAATACGTCGGCCTACGCGGCTGCCAACGGGGGGCGTAATGCGCTAACCCGCGAGTGGGCCGTTGAACTCCTGCCGTACCAGATCCGGGTGAACTGCGTGATCGTCGCCGAAAGCTGGACACCACTCTACGCCGACTGGATCAAAACGTTGCCGAACCCGGAAGAAAAGCTGAAGCAGATCGTCGCCAAGATTCCGTTTGAAAAACGAATGACCACAACGGAGGAGATTGCCAACATGGTTGCCTTTCTACTATCAGACAAGTCGAGCCATACAACCGGGCAGTTAGTCCACGTGGACGGCGGCTATACCCATCTGGACCGGGCCATTACGGATTAGGTCTACGTGCGCCAGCCGACGTAATTTTTGTTGTTTTTAATCCTTTTCCTGCCAACTCATGGCTTTACCAACGCCAACCAATCCGCCCAAGGTGACTGCCACCGGCGGAAATTACAAGATTGCCTTTGCCCTTGTTACCAGCTTGTTTTTTCTGTGGGGGTTAGCCAACAGTCTGAATGGCTCACTTATCAAGCAGTTCCAGATAGCGCTGGATCTGAACCGCTTCCAGGCGGGAATTGTCGATTTCGCTTTTTACCTGGGGTATTTCTTTATGGCGCTACCCGCGGGTTACGTCATGCGGAAGTTCGGCTATAAGCGGGGTATTATTCTCGGTCTGATTTTATACGGCGGTGGTGCGCTGCTGTTTTACCCGGCGGCTGAAGCACGGGTTTATAGTTTTTTCCTGGTCGCCCTGTTCACCATGGCCTGTGGTATCGCCTGTCTGGAAACGGCTGCCAACCTATACGTAACCGTACTGGGCGATCCGAACAAGTCGGAATGGCGGCTGAATTTCTCGCAGTCGTTTAACGGCATCAGTATCATTCTTGGGCCAATCATTGGGGCGTTATTCATTTTCTCGAAAAAGGAGTACACCCCCCAAATGCTTTCGGCTATGGCACCGGCCGAAGCGGAAGCTATCCGGGTTCAGGAAGCCTTATCGGTACAGGGACCCTACCTGACGATCGGGCTGGTTATTGCCATCGTAACGTTGTTGTTTGCCTTCACGAAAATGCCCGAAGTAGGGGCTGAAGAGGAACAGGCGGCCGGTACAATCACGATTCCGAGTCTGTTCCGTCATCGTCACCTAGTGCTAGGTATTGTGGCCCAGTTCGCTAACGTAGGTGCCCAAGCTGTTCTGTGGGGCTATTTCGTTGATTTCAAACTGGATTTTGCCCGCGATCAGCACTGGGGACTGGCCGAAGGCTATATGTACCTGATCAATTCCCTGACGGGTGGCCAACTGGAGCTGACACCCACGCAGATCGCTGGTTTCCACGCATCGTTCGCGCTGGTTCTACTGATGGTGGGTCGACTGGTGGGTACATCGCTGATGTCGCGCTACCGGCCGAACGTTATTTTGTCCGTATTCTCAGCGGGTGCTGTTGCCATGGTGGCAGTCGCGATTGCCGTAGGTGGCCTGACGGCGGTAATTGCCCTGAGCTTTACGTACTTCTTCCAGTCGATCATGTTCCCGACGATCTTCGCCCTGGCGGTTCGTGGTCTGGGAGCCGAGTCTAAACTGGCATCGTCGCTGATCATTATGAGTATCGTTGGGGGAGCTCTGATGCCACTGGTGGCCGGTATGCTGTTTGAGCAGGGTGTTGTCTACGCGCTGATCGTTCCGCTGATTTGCTTTGCTTATATTACGTTCTACGCCATAAACGGCTACAAAACTAACTCGACGGGACTGGACTCGTCGGGCGTACCTGCCGAAGTCGCTCCTTAACTATGCGCTATTGTCTTGCTCTTGATCTGGTTGATGATCCGGCGCTGATTGCCGAATACGAAGCGTACCACCAAAAAATCTGGCCTGAGATTGATGCCAGTATTCGGGGGGCGGGGGTAATCGATATGACGATCTACCGCGCGGGTAATCGGTTGTTTATGATCATGGAAACCGATGACGAAACGTTTTCCTTTGAGAAAAAGGCTGCCGCCGATGCCGCTAATCCGAAGGTGCAGGAATGGGAAGCGCTGATGTGGAAATACCAACAGGCGTTACCCATTGCCAAGCCAGGCGAAAAATGGGTGTTGATGGATAAAATCTTTCAGCTGTAGGATGAAGTTTAAAAGCGGTGGGGTGGCGAAACTACCCCACCGCTTTATTACGTTAAGAAAGGGGAGTTGCTAGTCCCGGCCAACTATGAATGTCGCTTTATTTATCCCTTGTTACGTCGATCAGTTCTATCCACAGGTGGGTATTGCCACCATGCGGCTGTTGGAAAAGGTTGGCGTGCAGGCAACGTTCCCAATGGAGCAGACGTGTTGCGGTCAGCCGATGGCCAACGCGGGCTGTGAACGGGACTCTATTCCGGTGTACCAAAACTACGTTCGGACTTTTGCCGATTATGACTATATCGTAGCACCTTCGGGAAGTTGCGTGTACCACGTTCGCAAACACTTCGACATTATTGAGCAAACGCCCGCAGTCAAGCACGTTCGGGAACGGACGTACGAACTGATTCAGTTTCTGACGGACGTAGTAGGAGTTACAGAACTGGAGGCAGAATTTCCGTACCGGGTGGGTATTCACCAAAGCTGCCACGGCCAGCGGGGACTGCGACTGACTAGTGACTCCGAAATGTCACCCGTTCGGGATGGGAAGCTGAGTCAGCTGCTTCGGCAGGTGAAAGGGTTGGAACTAGTTGATTTGAAGCGCTACGACGAGTGCTGCGGCTTCGGCGGGGCATTTTGTGTATCGGAAGCCGCCGTGTCCGCACGGATGGGGCAAGACCGCGTGCAGGACCATGTGCAGAGCGGGGCTCAGGTAATCACCGGGGGCGATATGTCGTGCCTGATGCACATGGAAGGTATTGTCCGGCGACAGAAGCTGCCCATCCGCGTGATGCACGTTGCGGAGATATTGACGGGTAGCGCGACATAATATTTACAGACTGGCGGTCATTCGCCGGGCTGTACAGAAAGTTGTTGAACAGGCCAAACGCGATGATGACGAACTGGTCATTGCTGACAAAGAAGGCAAACCAATTCGAGTCAAAGCCAGAGATTTATAACTATGACGCACGCTCAGGCTGCCGACCGATTTACGGCTGATATTGACCGTACCACCTGGCACGACGAAACCCTGTGGTTTGTCCGCCAGAAACGGGACCGTATGGCTTACCAGTTACCCGAGTGGGAGCAACTGCGCGAACTTGCGTCGCAGATTAAGAACCACGCGCTGAGTCGGCTGGACGAATACCTCGAAGAATTTGAGAAAAATGCCCAGGCGAATGGGGTAACGGTCCACTGGGCGGCTGATGCGCGGGAGCACAACCAGATTGTGCTGGATATTATGCGGCAGCACGGTGCTAAACGCCTGGTGAAGAGCAAGTCGATGCTGACGGAAGAATGTCACTTGAATCCGTTTCTGGAGAAAAATGGTGTTGAGGTGGTCGATACGGACCTGGGCGAGCGAATCATTCAGTTGAATGAGGAAACGCCCAGTCATATTGTGTTACCCGCCATTCACTTGAAAAAGGAAGACGTTGGCCAGATCTTCCATAAACATCTGGGAACACCCGTGGGTGAAAGCAATCCGCAGTTTCTGACGGAGTCAGCGAGACAGCATCTACGCCGGCACTTTGTTGCAGCCGACGCGGCCCTATCCGGAGTGAACTTTGCCATCGCCGAAACGGGAGGCTTTGTGGTTTGTACCAACGAAGGCAACGCTGATCTGGGCGTAACGCTCGCACCGGTGCACATTGCCAGTATGGGTATTGAAAAGATTATTCCGAAGCTGGAGCACTTAGGCGTGTATACCCGGTTACTGGCCCGTTCGGCCACGGGGCAATTATCCACCACGTATACCAGCCATTTTCACAAACCCCGACCAGGTCAGGAACTGCATATTGTGATTGTCGACAACGGGCGAACGACGCAGCTTGGTCGACCCGATTTTCGGGCGTCGCTGAAGTGCATTCGCTGCGGAGCTTGCATGAACACCTGCCCGGTTTACCGGCGTAGCGGTGGACATAGCTACAATTACACCGTGCCCGGTCCTATTGGCTCGATCCTTTCACCGAATGTTGATCTGAAGAAGCACAGTACATTACCCTTTGCCAGTACACTCTGCGGCTCCTGCTCTGACGTGTGCCCGGTCAAGATTGATATTCACGTGCAGCTCTACAAGTGGCGGCAGATCATTGGTGAACAAAAGGAGATGCCCGCTGGCAAACGAGTGGGTATGAAAGCACTGGCGAAAGTTCTAGCCCGCCCCAAATTATACGCTCGATTAGGTAAAGCGGCCCGACGGGTGCTGGCGGCTACTCCCTACGCGCTAAGTCATAACGGTACGATCAACCCCTGGGCTATTGCCCGCGAACTGCCTGAGCCACCAAAGCAAAGCTTCCGGGAGTGGTACGCAGCTAATGCCAAATGAGCACTTGTGAAGATAGAGCTTGGCTAGTATAGCCGAGCTCTATTTTTGATAAAAAAGTGACAAACAAACTTTACAATATGTCGTTTTTGTTTTACGTTTGATCGTTAAAACACACGTAAATCAGATGAACGCAAAATGGTTGTTTCCGCACCGCTTCCGGCTGATCGGCTGGTTCTTGTTTATTCCCTCAATTTTGCTCGGCCTTGCAAACAGGTACACCGAGTTTAGGTTCGAGCAGCTTGATGTGAGTGGTTTGCTAGTGTTCGGAGAAATAGGCAACAACTTGACTGATGAGGTCGCTGGTCTTGGGGTGATTGTAGGGTCATTACTAATCGCTTTTTCGAAGGAAAAAGTGGAAGATGAAATGATTAGTCGAATACGGCTGGAAGCGCTGCAATGGAGTGTGTACGCTAACTATTTATTACTGGCAATTGCCATGTTAACGTTGTACAGCACTGCATTTCTTGAAGTAATGATCTACAATATGTTCACGGTGCTGTTGGTATTCATTGGTCGGTTCCGGTGGTTACTACACCGACACACCAACGCCATGCTAACCTTATGAAGAATCGCCTGAAAGTGTGTCGGGCGGAGCTCAATCTGTCGCAGGCCGAGCTGGCCGACCGGATTGGGGTAAGCCGACAAACCATTAATTCTATTGAAGCAAACCGATACGTTCCGTCTACGGTGCTGGCGCTGAAGATGGCGCGCGTTTTTGACCTACCCGTCGAGCAGCTCTTTCAACTGGAAGAGATGGACTAAACGGTTCGTTTAAATACACAAAGCCGCTATACTGCATCTGTGCTGTCTCACCTACTCAAGCGCATGCTTTAATTTTAAACGTTGATTCGTGATCGGACCGCTGAAGCGGATAACAATTTAAGATTGATAGTAATCAGAACTGACGTAAATAGCAAAAGCTCGAAAGTCGTCGCCTAAAATGGGCGTTTTATGAAACTGTACATTGCCTGATTGGCTATACTCTATTAGGACAAGCTATACCTGTAGTGCAACATTGTAACCCAGTGCCTGAGCAAAGCAGAAAGTCCTGCTGGCAACTCCTGTTTGGGTTATCACTACTAATTGCCGATGAAAAGTTGAAGGCCCTGGGGTATAGGGCGAAGTCTGAACTGTACGATTCTCTATGTGATTGATGTTATAGTTTAGACTAGCCGTCAAGGCCAGATTGCGATTAATAAAATAGGCTACACCTAGCGTCGGTGTCAACGCCGTTGTATGTCCCTTGGACTTGGATTCAGACCCGCCTGCCGTATCTGTTTTGTATTTACTGATTGTCCGGCTATAGCTATAAGCGATACCAACGAAAGGTTTAAGCTTAGCAGGTCCAACATAGTAGCGGACGAAAGGTGATAACCCGATAGAGGTCCCATTCTGGCGCAGGTTGTCATAATTACCGAAAAGCTGCCCAAATTTTGTCGAGCTAAAACTAAAGGGAACCCCTGTGCCAATCACTAGACCATTAGTAACAAAATAGCCAGCTGAGGGGGTTAGACTACCCGATATATTTCGGTAGTCCAGTTCTTCCTTTTGGTAGGTGAAATTGCTCACTTGGGCTCCCACAGTCCATCGCCCTTTTTCGGTCTGTGCACTGGCCTCTAAAGCGATCATCAAACCAAATACCAGACTAATCAGGGTAGTTTTCATGATGTTGTTATTTTCGCAAGAAGTTTAAGGCAATAGGATATGGTTAAAAGTAATAAGCTGCCTGAAGCCCGAAGGATTGGTGGACTTGCTTAACGACCGAGATTTTAATCGTTTGTCCTGTCAGGGGATTAGTATAGTAGCTAGGGCTCCAGATTGACGTTAACCCTTTATAATATCGGAAATTAATGCAAAGATGCTTTTTGATATGCTGACCGATTCCTACTACCCATCCCGCATCAATTGATTGGTTAGGTTGAGTACTAGCATCAAGATCAACGATCTTGATTTGACGGGAGAGAAAAAAACCTGTCTGGCCACCAGCCTCCAGAAAAAAAGGGCTTCTTCCCGGGGATACCCGCAAAACTAGCGGCAGATTAATATAATCGAACTGCATTACTAAATTGTAATTCCTGAGAGCGGCTGAGGTATCAGCCGAACCGTAACTCCCTCCTAGTCGACTGTATACCACATCAGCACTGATGGCCAGTAGAGAACTCAACCGATACTGAGCGCTCAAACCAGCACTTATATGTGTATTCAACTTGGAAATGCCAACCGGTTTGCCAAACAGTCGTGTCAGTTGTAAGCCAACTTTGGGGCTAATCCAGAATTTCTTTTCCTGCTGAGCCATCGCTTGTCCAGTTATCAACAGGAATGTACAAATTACACAGCTCTTAATCAGGCAGCTTATTGTTTGCAAACATATCATAAGTTGACATTAAATCTTTTATGACGACGATCAAGCCAACTATACCAGAAGGCTAATCCAATATTGATCAATACCCCAGTCAAAGTAATGCAGAGTTTACCCTTGAAATTGTTAGCCCCCCAGTAGACGATACCAGTCACAGGAATTATCAGCGTCATGACTACAACAATCAGCCATTTAGCTAGTGAAGTAAGCATAGGTTCTTGCTATATAATCAACCGTCATGTTAGCCAAAGCACAGAACCGCTGTCTAAATACTGTTTCACAAAACGCTCCTTCCGAGAAACACACTCAAAATATTAACACACAAAAGCCCATATCTATTAGGTATGGACTTTTGTGTAGTGTAGAAAAACGTTCCTTTTCGGAAACGTGTAAGCAGTAACAGCCGTAAGCACATTGGACGTTTTGTCTGGAGTAGCGAATAGACTGTAGTTAGTCGTTAGAAACTACTGTACCGAATATGGAGTTTGTACCTTGATATAAAAACTAAATACTATGAAAGCGATCTGGAACGGACAGACTATTGCCGAGAGCGATGAAACGGTTGTGGTTGAAAACAATCATTACTTTCCGAAAGAAGCTGTGAAGGCTGATTATCTTGTTGATAGCTCGACGCATACAACCTGTCCCTGGAAAGGAATTGCGTCGTACTACTCGCTAGCTGTCGATGGGCAAACCAACAAGGATGCGGCCTGGTATTATCCCGAACCTAAATCGGCAGCCAGTCAGATTAAAGATCGGATCGCATTCTGGAAGGGTGTTCAGGTCGTTGATTAGCCGATGATCGAGATTCAACACCTGACTAAGCAGTTTGCGTCGCATACAGCGGTAAACAACGTATCATTAAGCGTTGGGCGTGGCGAAACACTGGTGCTGCTAGGGACCAGTGGATGCGGCAAGACAACCACGCTGAAAATGATCAATCGACTAATCGAGCCAACCAGTGGAACGATTCATGTCGATGGTGTTGACGTGCGGCAGCAAAACGCCCCTGAACTCCGGCGACGAATTGGTTACGTCATTCAGGATGGTGGGCTGTTTCCGCACTACACCATTGCCGACGCCATTGCGACGGTCCCTAATTTACTGGGCTGGGACAAAGACCAGATTCAAACGCGGACGCACGAGCTAATCACGAAACTACAACTTCCGGAAACAGTACTAAACCGCTATCCGTCGGAACTGAGCGGTGGACAGCGGCAACGGGTCGGGCTGGCGCGAGCACTGGCCGCTCAACCTCCGGTTGTGCTCATGGATGAGCCTTTTGGCGCACTTGATCCGTTCACGCGTCGGCATGTACGGCGGGAGTTGTTTGGTTTGAATGAACTCAAGGCAACGACCGTCGTGCTGGTAACCCATGACGTAAGCGAAGCAATCGAATTAGCGGATCGGATTGTGCTGATGGACAAAGGGCAGGTGGTGCAGATCGGGCCACCCGATGAACTGCTGAATCGGCCCGTCAATGACTTTGTGCGGGACTTTCTGGACGAAAAGCCGGTTCGTTTAGCCAATTGACTTTCTCTATGCTGGAATTTTTTACGTTCGTTCGGGAGCACGCTGACAAACTGCTGGAGCAGACATTGACCCACATTGGCCTGACGTTTATTTCGTTGCTGCTGGCTCTATTGATTGGCGTCCCAATGGGGATTCTGATTTCCCGGAGAACCCGGCTGGCCGGAGGAGTATTAGGGGTAGCCGGAATACTCCAGACGGTGCCTAGCGTAGCATTACTGGGATTCCTCATTCCGCTGCTGGGCATCGGCGTTGGACCGGCGTTGGTAGCCTTATTCCTGTACGCCTTACTACCTATCATCCGAAACACATACGTTGGCATTACGGAAGTAAATCCGCTGGTGAAGGAAGCCGCCCGGGGCGTGGGCATGACCGACCGGCAGGTGCTGATAAACGTTGAACTGCCGCTGGCGCTGCCAGTCATCTTCGCGGGTATTCGAACCGCAACGGTGATCAACGTGGGCGTCGCGACGCTGGCGGCTTACGTTGCGGCTGGCGGACTGGGGGAGTTCATCTTTAGCGGGATTGCGCTGAGCAATGTCAACATGATGCTGGCCGGTGCGATACCAGCGGCCCTTCTGGCGGTATTGCTTGATTACACGCTGGCGCGTTTGCAAACACTATCCGGAAAGCGGCTACGAATTGCGTCATTGGCGTTTGTCATTTTACTGCCGCTCTTATCGGCGTTTTACGTATTACCCCGTGGGCAGGAGAAACTCGTGGCTGGTTTCGCGCACGAGTTTTACGGACGTTCGGATGGGTACCCTGGTTTGCAGAAAACGTATGGTCTGAATATACGCCCTCGGCTACTGGATCAGAACCTGATGTACGAAGCCATCTATAGAAAGCAGGTCGATATCATAAGTGGCTATTCGACGGATGGGCGTATCAAGGCGTATGACCTGCTTGTTTTGAACGATAACCATCACGCTTTTCCACCATACGATGCCGCGCCGGTGGTTCGACAGGCTACGCTAAACCGCTACCCAGAGCTTGAGCCCACACTGAATCTGCTGGCGGGGAAGTTGACTGATTCGGTAATGACCGAGTTGAATTACCGGGCTGATTACAAAAAGGAATCGCCTGAACAGATTGCGAAGCAGTTTCTGATTGCAGCGAAACTATATAAACAACCAGCGCCCGGCGAACGATCAAACACCATTGTCATGGGCTCGAAGGTCTTTACCGAGCAGTATATTCTGGCGGAGATTTATCGGCAACTGATCGAGGGACACACAAAGCTGCGCGTCGCGTCCCGAACGGGGCTTGGCGGTACGCAGATTTGCTTCGATGCGTTACGTACCGGCTCCATTGACTTTTACCCTGAGTACACCGGCACCGGTCTGCTCGTTGTATTACAGCCGTCGGCTGCCACGTTGAAAAACTTACCAATGCAGCCGAAACCGGTTTATGACTTCGTGCAGCAGCAGTTTGCCACAAAATACCAGCTTCGCTGGCTGAAGCCGCTTGGCTTCAACAACAGCTATTCGCTGATGATGCGACAGCAACAGGCCCGTCAGCTGCATATCCGGTCGATTGAGGATCTGGTTAGCTACCTGAATAAATGAGTCGGTTTATTCGCTGGCACACCGCATCGTATCCAGACGACTGGGTAACGATTTCTAAACGTAACATACCTACATTCTTCGCATGGGGAATGGTCGCTGGTGACAGAACGGGAAAGGGTTACTGCCGCTTTGTCGGAGCCAAGGAGTTATGATGACGGTTCAGTAAGATCCCTGGTGGAGCGTAGCAGCGGGGTACGTAACGCGACGTAAGGCAATCATAGCAAGACCCATAGTTATACCGCAGGCGATTCCTAATGTAGGGGCTGAGAAAAAAGGCTGTAGCTGCCCCGCCAGAAAAATGCCAATAACGTCGGCCTGGTTGCTGAGGGCCATGTAGAATGCGAACTGGGCTCCTTCGACTCCCCGCCGACACAAACCCATCAGCGTGGGTAACGCTACAATGCTGAAAACGGGTTCGAGAGTTTGCCGGACGACCAGACCTGTGGTTGCGACGGAAGTAGTCGACCAGAAGGGAGCAAGTAACGAAAAGCCGAGATGCAGTATCGCCATCGATAGCGTAACACCGATCAACATGCGTTGGGTCCCAATAACATCGGCCAGCCAGCCACCTAGTAAAGCCAGGGAGACAGCGAGTAACGTGCCGTAGGTGCCACTGAGCACCGACACCGACGTATCACTCCAGCCTTCGTATCGAATCAAGTGAATGAAATAAGCCCGTTGGAAGAGACGTTCGCTGATGAAAACCAAGGCAACGGCGCCGAAGATGAGCAGGTTTCTACGCACAAGAACGGCTTGAAACAAATCGCGCAGTAAAGGGCCAAAGGCGACAGGCAGTAAGGCCATGCTCGTATTTCTATCTGAATGTTTCTTCGTTGACAGAAATGAATCGCCGGGTTGTTCGCGAATAAAGAAGGTAATGATGGTAAAAATCAGTAACACACCGGATTGTACAAGTGCTGCAGTATGAAAGCCCTTGTCGCGGATCACGAGCGCAAGCCCGGCGGCCCCGATGGCCTGCCCCATGACCATACCGCACTTCATGAAACCATTGATCCGGCCTCGTTCATTGACGGGGCTGATGGTAATCGCCAGGGCGTCGACGCTGACATCCTGCAAGGAGGCAAAGACACCGTGCCAGGCAAAAGCAAGAGCCAGCAGATTAAACTCTTGCACCGGATCACCGACCAGCAGAATAGCCAGTGATGCCAGCAACGCCAGGCACTGCGATCCCAACACCCACGGGCGTCGGCGGCCCATGCGTGACGATTGAAAACGATCGACAAAAGGCCCCCAGATAAATTTGAATCCCCACGGTAGCCCTACAACAGCCCCGAATGTACCCAGCGCTTGTGGAGTCAACCCCTCAGCAGTCAGGTAATTGGTTACGGCTGTCAGCGCGAAACCCGACGGAATTCCCTGCATGATGTACAGGTATAAAAATGTACCGTAACGAAGGGGACGGTTTTGCGAAAGAACCAGAGGTGAAGCGGGCATACGTCTGGTAAAGCAGCGGTTATCCGAGAAATACCCTACTTTTTACTAACGTACCGATTGCCCTTTACGTAGTAGCGATAGGGTAGATCGACGCCCTGCGTCAGGCCAATGCGTGTCGTAGTGACCATGTCAAAATCGTGCATAACCGGACCACGGATGTATATATTGCCGGTTACCAACGAAGAGTTATTATCCCGTTGCCGGTCAATGCCTAGGGCAATGACCAGTTTACCGGGGCCATTGGCTAGGTTACGTTCCCCATCGGCTGTAGTAGGATCGATGGTATTGTTACGGTACCGCGCGAATCCGGTTTTGAACGCTTCGTTTCGACGTTGTCCCATCAGCTCCAGACCCTCGGTCGGTTCGAGGGCCCGAATCAGTACCGCTTCGCCCACGCCCTCGGGCGCCGTTACGACGTTGATGCAGTTATAATGGTTGTAAATCTGATAGACGTAGAGCGTGCCGGCTGGGCCAAACATGGCGGCATTGCGGGTAGTCTGACGGCGGTAAGCATGGCAGGCTGGGTCGCCCACGATGTACCCTTCCGTTTCGACGATAATTCCCGCCGTTATTCCTTCTTCCGATTCACGCACCAGCTCGCAGCCGAGCAGTAACTGCGCTAGGGTCAGCGTGTCGTGATCCTGATAAAACGATTCGGGAAGACGGGTTGAATGCATAACATTGCGTTGATAAGAATTTACTAAAAGGAATCAATACGGATACAATTTGCTCGTTCTAGGGCAAATGGCTAATCAGATGAAAACGTTTTTTGCCGTATTTGTTTCCAGTTTCGCGCTGGTGGTTCTGTTTGGTGGCTGCGAACGGGAGGGATGCCGACGAACGGCTCAGCCGTATCTTTATTTTGCGCTGACTGATCGGAACAATGCACCTGTTCCCATTACGTCTATTACGCGCGTGCAGATAGTCTATAAAAATGCCTATACCGCCAAGATTGATACGGCAAGGGTGAGCGGTCCTGTTACGCTCCCCAATAAATACTCATCTGCACCCGTCTTCGCCAGTGCCGACGTATTGGAACAGAGTACTCAGGCCGACTCTGCTTCCTATCGGGTGCTGGTCAATAACCAGAATGTTGGAACGTTGCGACTAGCGCCTTTTCGTCGGACCAGCACCTGCGACAGCTGGATATACACCGCCAATGTACAATTCAATGGACGGATTGTTGAAGCGGCTGGCCCGACGAATGAAACATTTCTGCTGCCTGTAGCGCCTTAAATGACGTTCATGGTCTGCTCCTTAATCTTTTCCAACTCGTCTTTCATCTGAACGACTAGGCGCTGAATAGCGGCATCATTGGCTTTGGAGCCAATCGTGTTGATTTCGCGACCAATCTCCTGTGAGATGAAATTGAGCTTTTTACCGTTGGCTTCTTCGGTCGCCAGGACTTCCAGGAAATACGTAAGGTGGTTTTTAAGCCGGACCTTCTCTTCCGAGATGTCGAATTTCTCGACGTAATACACCAGCTCCTGCTCAAAGCGATTCTGGTCGAAGGTGTCGCTGTCGAGTAATTCTTTTACGTTCGCCAGCATCCGCTCGCGCACGGCCGGAATCCGACGTACGTCCTGCTCTTCAATGGCAGTCAGCCGGTCGCTGATGGTCTGGATGTACTCCTGAAACTTGTTTTCCAGAACGGCACCATCCTGACGCCGGAACTCGTCGCATCGACGAATGGCCTCCAGAACGGCGCTGTGAACGGTTGCCCAGTCGTCGGTATCAGCCGTGGGATCAGACGATTCCGTCAGGTACGCATTAGGTTGTTGCAGGGCTAGTTTCAGCACGTCGCTGTCCGCTACGTTCATCAGTAAGCCGTTCGCCGTTTCCTTAATGTCGCTGATGTAAGCCGAGACCAGCGGGCGGTTGATCATCACACCCGGCCGGACAGCGTTTGTCCGGGTCAGGTTCAGCGATAGTTCTACCTTACCCCGTTCCAGTTGTTGCGTCAGAAGGGCGCGTAATTCGATTTCTTTATCCGAAAACTGACGGGGAATCCGGCAGTATATATCCAGAAATTTGGAATTCAGTGTTTTGACTTCTGCCGTTACCGACAGCCCATTGGCTTCTACGGTTGCGTTACCGAAGCCGGTCATGGATTTAAGCATAATTGGTCAAGTAAAGGCCAGTTGGAGCTCGCGGTCTGCCTGTCGAACAAATCGGCGATGCAGACAGCGAACACTAATGATTATTGTTTCTCGGCTGGTTGTTTTTTCAGGGCGTTGGCTTCCAGCTCCATAAACTCTTTGCGCTGACGAGCTACGTCAACGGCCGTATAGATGGCCTGAAGCATGGATGTCTCGTCGGCAACTCCTTTACCGGCGATGTCGTAGGCAGTACCGTGATCGGGAGAGGTGCGTACGGCGGGCATCCCTGCCGTAAAGTTGACCCCTTCTTCAAAGGCAATGGTCTTGAACGGGATCAGCCCCTGATCGTGGTACATAGCCAGTACAGCATCAAATTTCAGGTAACTGCGCGTACCAAAGAAGCCATCGGCGGGGTAGGGCCCAAAAACCAGTTGGCCTTTGTTCCGCCACTCGTTGATAACCGGTCTGATGACTTCCTGTTCTTCATTGCCGAGTAGTCCCTCTTCGCCCGCGTGGGGATTGAGCCCGAGGACGGCAATCTTAGGTTTCTCGATGCCGAAGTCCTGCTTCAGCGACCGCATCATGAACGTAAGTTTCTGCGCGATCTTCTCCTTCGTTACACTTTGCCGAACTCGGCCCAGCGGAATGTGGCCGGTAACGACGCCAACACGTAACGTATTGCTGACCAAAAACATCAGGTTATCGGCAACACCAAATTCCTGAGCCAGGTATTCGGTGTGACCCGGAAATTTAAATTCTTCCGACTGAATGTTGTATTTGTTAATCGGAGCGGTAACCAGCGCGTCAATTTTCCCGTCTTTCAGGTCGTCAACCGCTCGTTGTAAACAGGCAAACGCGGCCTGACCCGCTTCGGGCGTAACCTGGCCCGGATGAATATCCTGATTCTGATCGGGCCAGCAGGTGATGACGTTCGTCAGTTTATGGCTGATCTGACCGACCGTTGGCGCACTATTCAGGTTCCAGTCCTTGAAATTGAGCAGATTCCGGTATCGGTTCAGTACTCGCATAGACCCGTAGATAACGGGCGTGCATATTTTCTGCAACCGGTTATACTGAAGCGCCTTCAAAATGACTTCTGGGCCAATACCGTTATAGTCTCCCAGCGAAATACCGATCACTAGCCGGTCTTCGCGCCCGGCTTGATCTGCGGCAGGAACGGTATTATCCGAGTCGACCGAAGCTGCCATGCTGCCTTCCCGTGCAGAGCCTTCCCGTTGAGGACGCCGTTCTCGATTTTGCTCCCGTTGCTGCGGTATGGGTTGCGGTTCTCGTTGGACGTCTGCTCGCTGGGCGTCACCACGTTGAGCATCGCCCCGTTGGGCGTCACCACGCTGGGGAGCCTCCCGTTGAGACTCGTTACGCGGAGCTGCGTTCCGTTGGTCAGCTTGGCGCGGCTCATTCCGTTGTTGACGATTTTCTCCCTGCCGTTGTGGATTTTGAGCCTGATTGTCGCCCCGTTGGGCGTCACCACGCTGGGCATCACCGCGTTGCCGGGATTCTCCCTGCCGGTTTTCCTGATTACGAGGGGCTTGGTTGGGTGCCCGACTACTTTCTCGTTGAGCCGCGTCCCGTTGAGTGAAGTTCCGCTGGGCGTCACTACGCTGTGTAGCGTCCCGCTGAACTGACTCATTTGCTCGTTGGTCAGAATTACGTGATGGCTGCTCCCGTTGCCCGTTACGCGAATTGTTCTCACGAGGGGCTTCATTTCGTTGAGCATCACCACGTTGGGCGTCACTACGCTGCCCCTCAACTCGTTGACCAGTATCCCGCGGATTGTCATTCCGGGGCGTTTCTCCGCGGGGACGTTGCCGATTTTCGCCACGCTGGCCGTCGCCACGCTGGGCGTCACCACGCTGACTGGCATCCTGCTGAGCATCGTTACGTTGCTCCGGTTGATGCGGGGTTACGTTAGGCTGATCAGTCGCCGGGGGAGAGTCGTTCGTATGAGTAGAGCCCGTCTGCTCGCTAGCCACTGGCTGCTGAGCAGGTGGATTTGATATTGTCTGTTCGGGAGTCGAGACCGGCT
Source organism: Spirosoma pomorum (assembly GCF_054776615.1). Taxonomy (NCBI): domain Bacteria; kingdom Pseudomonadati; phylum Bacteroidota; class Cytophagia; order Cytophagales; family Cytophagaceae; genus Spirosoma; species Spirosoma pomorum. Next base: position 395,286 of record NZ_BAAHBP010000002.1, on the reverse strand, counting down.
GCTGCGCGCCTGAATCGTCTGATTGGCGTTGTTCCATGTACTTTTATTAGTTTCGCCAAAAAATTCCGGGCTGGCGTTTTCTGGTCTTTTTAAGAAAAACTGGCGCTAAACCGGAAATTAATGCCTGCAAGTTACGAAAACCCTACGGATGTCCCAGACCCCACTTTCCATTCTCATTGCCGACGAGATGCACCCGTCGTTGTTCGCTATGCTCGACGAGGCTGGTTTCACCTATGAGTATCAGCCAAAAATTACGCGGCACGAGCTGCTCGAAAAACTGGCTTCGTTCAGTGGACTGATCATTCGTAGTAAAACCACCATTGACGAAGAACTGTTAACGCAGGCGCCTAAGCTGAAGGTTATTGGCCGGGCGGGCGCTGGCCTGGATCTGATTGACCTCAATGCGGTTACGGCGCGGGGCATTCAGGTTTTCCACGCTGGTACCGGTAACCGGGACGCTGTAGGCGAACAAGCCGTTGGTATGCTACTGGCGTTGCTGGCGAATATCGTTAAAGCCGACCGGGAGGTACGGAACGGAATCTGGGATCGGGAAGGAAACCGGGGTTACGAGTTGGGTAGTCTGACGGTCGGCTTGATCGGCTATGGCAACAATGGTCAGGCGACGGCTCGTCGGCTTAGTGGATTCGGGTGCCGGGTGCTGGCTTACGATAAATTCCGGTCGGATTACGGTGATCAATACGCGCAGGAAGCAAGCCAGGAACAAATCATGGCAAAAGCCGATATCGTTAGTCTGCACATCCCCCTCACGAACGAAACACGGATGATGATTAACGATACGTTTATCGAACAGATGGCCAAACCATTCTACCTGATGAACGTAGCGCGGGGCGAAATAACGTCGCTATCAGCGTTGGTTCGTGGACTAGAAACCGGCAAAGTACGCGGAGCCTGTCTGGACGTGCTGGAAAACGAAAAGCTCAACAAACTTACTCCCGAACAACAAACGTCGTTTGATTACCTGCGCCAGTCGGACCGGGTGATTCTAACCCCGCACATTGCGGGCTGGACCCACGAAAGTTACGTTCGGATCAACGAAGTGCTGGTCCAACAGTTGGTCGAAGCCGGGCTGGCCTAATTACGGAATAGAACGAAATTGGCCGTTGTGCAGGTTGTTCCCGCATCGCTGGTTACGCAGATGGGACCAATATCAGCGCCGGTTGGTACAGTGATACGTAATGACGTTCCCTCCAGCACGAAACGGGCTGGCGTCGTCGAACCGGTAAAACGTATTTCCTTCACCAGATCGAGGTTTTGGCCCGTCATGACAATTTGCCCACCGATGCTTGCTAGCTTAGGCGTGAAGTCGGTGATCGTAACGCCTTTGACTACCGTAAAGTCATCCGTGTTGACGGCTACGTCGGTCGAGTTAACAATCCGAATTGGCCCCGTTTTCGCGTCGCTTGGTACTAAAATCCAACGCTCGGTGTCTTCGTTTTTACCGTCGTTAGCGGCTGGCGCTAGTGAGCCGGTAAAATAAATTTTTGCGTCCTGCAGGTAGTTTCCTTTGATAACAACCCGGTCACCAATCTTCCCCTTCGTCGGAGAAATGGACGTAACAAGCGGTTGCTGCACGACTACCAGCGATCGCGCTGAAACGGCCGATCCCGCCCGGTTGCTAACCGTGATTGGGCCACTGACGCCCGTGTTGAGCGGCACGTTAACGAGCAGCCCTGTTCCTTCATAGCGGGTGGTGATGGGAACCGATTCCCCAGCCACTTTGACGTCCGTAATTCGGTACACATCCTGTCCGGAAATGGTAATCGGCTGTCCCCGCAGTTGGCGTGCGGGCGTGAACGTAATGTTGCTGGGCGCTACGTAATACAGGAACCGATCGGCAGCCGTGGCAATCCCCCCCGCGCTGACCGCCGAGACCGCAACAGTTGCCGAGCCGGTTAACGCTGGGACAGTAGCTTCGATCTGCGTGTCGCTCAACAGTCGGAACGTAGCAGGCGTGTCGCCGAAGTTTACTTTGGTTATGTCGCGCAAATTCAGACCAGCTAAAATGATCTTGTCCCCAGCAATACCATCGCGAGCGTTGAGAGCCGTGATCGCGGGTTGTTGAACAACTTTCAAGGTGTCAGTACTGGTTGCAATCAGGCGCTCGAAAACAGTTACGGTAACCCGACCCGTGGTGGCGTTAGTGGGTACCACCGCCTTGATTTGCGTGTCGGTAATTACACTTTGATTGCGATCCGTTGTCAAACCATTGATGGCGACAATCCCGTCTAGCAGGTTGGTGCCCTGAATAATAAGCTCACCACCCGGTCGAATGTCTTTCGGCGAGATACTCGTAATGGTGGGCGTTGCCGCAACAATGAACGGGTACGTAAGCTGACCACCGGACGTTTCAACGACCAGCACGTGCGGGCCGCGTGACAACGTAGCCGGAACCGTAACGGTGACCCGTTGTGCCGTGCTACTATCTTTGATGACAGCAATCGTATTGTCGAAACGAACCCGTTGGAACTGACTTAAGTAATCACCCGCCAGGACGATGTCTGTACCGGCGAGTGCATTGCCCGGTGTAACGCCGGTTAATACCGGAGCGGGTTGCAAAACGGAGAGGGGGAGAGGATCGGTTGTGCCTTCGCTGGTACGGACACGCACGGATCGCATGCCGGGAGCTATGTGCGGAACCATGATCTGAATGGTTGATCCGTCACCACTGGTCACCGAAGCCGAAACCGCCGTAGTCGATTCCCCGACCAGGACCGCTGGCTCGTTGCCGAACTGGTAACCGCTGAGGGTAACCTGCTGGCCGACATATGCTCGTCCCGGCGTCAGGCTTACCAGCTCCGGGGGCGTTGTTTGAACGCGACAACCTACGAAACCAACCAGTAGAAAAGCCGCAGTAAGAAAAGGAAAAATTGATCGCATACGAGAGATACCGGCAGGTATCCAGCCGGTAGGACTGGTAAAATTAGCCATTTTAAGCGTCCAAAAACCATTTCTTTCGAAAGCCTGTTATCCAACAGGACAACCTGGTCCTGTAATCGCCCGCATTTTAATGAACTACCGCAGCCTGAAATCATCAAATTTATTGAAGATCACTACGCTTGGTGAACTAAAAGCCGCTGGTTACCAGTCGCGCTCCATCAAGCAGGAATTACGTGATAACCTGATTGACAAAATAAAAGCAAAAGAAGTGGTTTTCCCCGGTATCTGGGGCTACGAAGATACGGTTATTCCCGATGTGGAGCGGGCTATTCTGTCGATGCACCACATCAACCTGTTAGGGTTGCGTGGGCAGGCAAAAACCCGGATAGCTCGGCAGATGATCAATCTGTTGGATGAATACATCCCGGTTGTGGCGGGCTCGGAATTGAACGATGATCCCCTGGCTCCGCTCTCTCGCTTTGCGCACGATCTGATCACTGAAAAAGGAGACGCTACACCCATTGCGTGGATGCATCGCAACGATCGCTACACCGAAAAACTGGCAACCCCCGACGTATCGGTGGCCGACCTGGTGGGGGATGTTGATCCTATCAAAGCGGCTACGCTGAAGCTACCTTATTCTGACGAACGGACAATCCACTTTGGTCTGATTCCGCGATCGCACCGGTGTATTTTCGTTATCAACGAGTTGCCTGACCTCCAGGCGCGTATTCAGGTGTCGCTGTTCAACATTCTACAGGAAGGCGACATCCAGATTCGCGGTTTTAAACTGCGCCTGCCGCTCGACATTCAGTTTGTGTTTACGGCTAACCCAGAAGACTATACGAACCGGGGGAGTATCGTAACGCCCCTGAAGGACCGGATCGACTCGCAGATCGTAACCCACTACCCGAAATCTATCGAGATTGGGAAGAAGATCACCCAGCAGGAAGCGATTATCAAAACGGAGCAAAAAGGCATGGTGAAAACCAATGACCTGGTGGCTGACCTGATTGAGCAGATTGCTATCGAAGCGCGGGAGAGCGAATACGTCGATGCCAAGAGTGGGGTATCAGCTCGGATGACGATTTCGGCTTACGAAAACCTGCTCTCGTCGGCTGAGCGTCGCGCCCTGCTGAACAGTGAGAAGGAAACGTACGTGCGCATTGCCGACCTGTACGGCGTTGTCCCAGCCATCTGTGGTAAAGTCGAGTTGGTGTACGAAGGAGAGGTTGAAGGACCGGTCATCGTGGCGCAGAATCTGATTGGGAAAGCAATCCGGAATCAGTTCCTGCAATACTTCCCTAATCCGGAGAAAGCCAAGAAAGACAAACGCGGTAACCCCTACAAAAAGGTGACCGACTGGTTCGGCGATGGTAACACGATGGACATTCTGAACGACCTGACGAACCGGGACTATGAAGCTCGTTTAAAGACAATCGATGGTCTCGATGATCTGATCGAGCAGTTTCAGTCGCGGCTGAGCAAACCCGAAAAGCTGTTCATGATGGAGTTTGCCTTACATGGCCTGGCTGAACATTCGCTGGTGGGTAAGAAAGCCATGGACACTGGCCAGTCATTCAAAGATCTGCTCGGTTCGATGTTCAACCCCGACAGCAGTTTTGGGGAAGAAGAGGAGGACGAAGACGAGGATGACCGGTACTAAGTAGCACACGACAACAAAACGGGAAGCTGACAATCAGCTTCCCGTTTTTATTCGATGACGACCGCCGTACCATTGGCCGATACCATCAGCATCGAGCCATTACCGCCTACCGTCTGATAGTCCAGGTCAACGCCGATGATGGCGTTAGCACCGAGCCGGGTAGCCTGATCCATCATTTCCTTGACGGCAATGCTTTTGGCCTCGCGCAACCACTGCTCGTAAGCGCTCGATCGACCGCCGACAATATCTCGGACATTCGCGAAAAAATCTTTAACCAGATTGGCGCCAATTATTGCTTCGCCGTTCACCAGACCGACGTATTGTTTAATTCGTTTGCCTTCGATAGTTGAGGTAGTTGTAATGAGCATAGGCTGAGTTTTTCACCCAAACTTACCCATTTTTAGTGACATCATTTTCAACACATGATAAGATGCTGTTGGTCGATTTCACAACCGGTAGATTACTTAGGATAAGCGGCAAAATAAAATGTTCGGTGTCTAGCCAAAATAACGGAGATTAGTACTAGTATTACGTTACTAGTTACGACCTTAAGTGACTTGCGCACAGTATGGCCTGATAATTGATTTACAATCGGCTAAGCGATGTTCCGTAACTGCCGTAATTAGAATTTGTTTTATTGAGTTGTAAGAACAGACAGCCCAGATCTACGTAGGTCCGGGCTTGTTTTTTAGGTGCTTTTCCTCTGCCGTTTCTTACCAATCTCATTCGTGTTGATCAGGAACAACAGGTTGCTAGAAGGCGTAATGGGTAGAAATTCGTTCGGGGCTGCTCTGTCCGTTGTACAGAGTTGACCAAAATAGAATGACCGTTGGAGATTCAGTTTAGCCAGCAGGAGATAGACCATATCCGGCAATTTTTTGATCAGGTTGGTTCAGGTGAAATTGGGGAATCGACCGCTTCTTCTCAGCCAGCCTGGAACACTACGTTTCTATTGTTGCGAAAATTGCTGGCCTATGGCTTTCATTACGTCAGGCAGGTTGATTCAACAATGAGCTATCAGGACTTACAACGGTTGACTACCAAACCTGACGCTATGTTGACAGTCGTTCAACTGCACTTAGCTGTATTTCAACAACTGCTAGTGACGTACACGACACAACAGGAGAGGGCGTAGTAGACGTGCTCCTTCGACCACTCGGACACCGCTAAACATCCCTGACAGTACAACGACTGATCACGAACGATGACGACAAAAGGCTTTACATTCTTGTTGCTGACGATTACCGGCTGGATTCCTTATATGGCCTTGGCTCAATCGACCACTAGTGTCTACAGCTGGACGAATCTGCCGACGGTTGTTCAGCCCGTTTTTCGGACGGATACGGTAACGATTCTGGCGTATGGCGCCAAGCCCGACGGCGTTACGCTGAACACCAAAGCAATTAACGCGGCTATTTCATCATGTAGTCAGAACGGCGGGGGCGTTGTTCTCGTTCCCGCAGGCCTGTGGCTAACCGGGCCAATCGAGCTGAAAAGCAATGTTAATCTTCACCTGCGCAAAGCCGCTACGATTCTGTTTACGACCGATAAAAGCCAATACGACCTGGTTGAAGGGACGTATGAAGGCAAGCGGGCGGCCCGAAATCAGTCGCCTGTATCGGGGACAAATCTGGAAAATGTGGCTATTACCGGCCAAGGAGTTGTAGATGGGAATGGTGATGTTTGGCGGGCTGTTCATAAAAGACAGCTGACCGATGATCAATGGCAGGCGAAAGTGGTGTCGGGTGGGTTCCTCAACGAGGACGGTAAAACCTGGTATCCCAGTGAGCAGTTCAAACGAGCCAGCGTTGAAAATTGGAGTATGCTGCTAACTGCCGGGAAAAAGCCGCAGGATTTTGTCAACATGAAAGACTTTCTGCGGCCTAATCTGCTGGTGCTAACCCGCTGCAAAAAAGTATTGCTGGAGGGCGTTACGTTCCAGAATTCACCGGCCTGGTGTCTGCATCCGTTGATGTGCCAGGACATAACCATCCGTAACGTAACAACGAAGAATCCTGAGTATGCTCATAATGGCGACGGGATGGATATTGAATCCTGCAAGAACTTCCTGATTGAAGGCTGCACGCTTGACGTGGGTGATGATGCCATCTGCATCAAATCGGGGAAAGACGAGGAAGGCCGGAAGCGGGGGATGCCGACCGAAAATGGCGTGATCCGGAATAACACGGTTTATAATGGACACGGTGGATTTGTGGTCGGTAGCGAGATGAGCGGAGGGGCACGCAACATCTTTGTCTCAAACTGTACGTTTATGGGTACTGACAAAGGATTGCGATTCAAGTCAGTACGGGGTCGAGGGGGCGTCGTGGAGCATATCTACGCGAAAGATATTTACATGAAGGACATCGTCCAGGAAGCGATCTTTTTCGACATGTATTACTTTGTCAAATTTGCCACCGACGGTGACCGTGATAAGCGTTCGGCTGACCCGGTTGTCAACGAAGGAACACCAGTATTTCGGGACATGCGTTTTGAAAACATCGTTTGTGCTGGGGCTACCAAGGGCGTTTTTATCCGTGGCTTGCCCGAAATGCCAATCAAAACGATCAGCCTGGAAAACTTAGTGTTACAGGCGGATAAGGGGATAGAGTTGATCGACGCAAGTGGGATTCAGGTCAAAAACGTACAGCTTGTTACCAAGAGTACAAAACCCGTTATCCTGGTTGAGAACAGTAGTAACCTTCTTTTCGACTCAATCCAATACGTTCCTGATGCCAGTCTACTGTTTTCAATAAACGGCAAGCGGAGTAAGGCAATCGAAGTGAAAAACACGAACGTCGCCAATGCCCAGACCAGGGCCGAGTTTGGGCAGGGAGCACAGGAAAAGAACCTGATTGTCTCATCAAGCAAATAAGGTCATGAGACTTCTACCACGAGTTTTAGGTCTGCTAAGCTTATGGGGGCTGGGCGCTTTTGTGACGCCAATCAACAAGATTACGGTCTACCTGATTGGTGATTCAACTATGTCGGTTAAATTGGTAAGTAACTACCCGGAAACCGGCTGGGGCATGCCATTTACCCATTTTTTCGACGAGACCGTAACGGTCGACAACCGAGCGCAGAATGGACGTAGCACCCGCACGTTTATCGATGAGAACCGTTGGCAGCCTGTTGTTGACAGTCTACGGGAGGGGGATTACGTCTTTATTCAGTTCGGACACAATGATGAAGTGGTAACGAAGAAAAGTTATACGACTGAGTCGGCGTTTGAAGCCAACCTGCTTCGGTTCGTAACGGAAAGCCGGGATCGAAAAGCGATTCCCGTACTGATCACCCCCGTGGCCCGCCGGAAGTTCGACGCAGCCGGGAACATTGAAGGCACTCATACTGTCTACGCCAATCTGGTACGTAAGGTAGCCGCCGATAGTCAAACGCCGTTGATCGATCTGGATACACAGAGCCAGCAGCTTTTGCAACAGCTTGGGGTCGAAAACTCAACGATGTTGTTTCTGCATCTTGCTCCCAACGAGCACCCAAACTACCCCGGGGGCAAGGAAGATAATACCCATTTCAACGAGCTGGGAGCCCGGCGCGTTGCCGAAATCGTGCTGGCGAGCATCCGGTCGCTGAAGCTTGATTTAGCGGATCGTATTCGCAAACCGGTCGAAACGAAGTAAGCTGATTGCTGTTCCAAACCCGATGAAAAACGTATTGCTTGTTTGTTGCTTCCTGCTGTGCACGCATCTGGTAAAGGGTCAGTCGACACTATCCCCAACGGTAGCGATGTCGTTTACAGTTGCACAAGATGGAAGCGGGACGCACAAAACCATTCAGGAAGCTGTTAACAGCTTTCGCGATCACATGCAGGTACGGGTAACGCTGTACGTCAAAAATGGAGTGTACGCTGAAAAGCTTGTTATTCCGTCCTGGAAACCTAATATCCACCTCATTGGGGAAAGCAAAGAAGAGGTCATCATCACCGGGGCCGACTATTCCGGGAAAACGTATCCGAACGGCCGGGATGGAACCGGCAACGACAAGTTTAGTACCTACACGTCTTATACCGTTCGGGTTGATGCGCCGGACGTTATTCTGGAGAATATGACGATCCGCAATACCGCTGGTCGGGTGGGGCAGGCGGTTGCGCTCCACGTAGAGGGTGATCGATTTGTCTGCAAAAACTGTAGTTTGCTTGGTAACCAGGATACGCTGTACGCAGCCGCTGAAGGAAGTCGGCAGTATTACGAAAACTGTTTTATTGAAGGGACAACCGATTTTATTTTCGGGAAATCTATCTCTGTTTTTCAGTCCTGCATCATCAAAAGCCTGTCGGATTCGTACATCACCGCAGCCGCTACGCCCGCCTATCAACAATACGGGTTTGTCTTCTTTGATTGTAAATTAGTCGCTGATTCGTCTGCAAAAAGAGTCTACCTGGGTCGTCCCTGGCGACCGTACGCCCAGACCATTTTTATTCGAACCAACATCGGCGATCATGTTCTACCCGCAGGCTGGGACAATTGGGGGAATGCCGTTAATGAAAAGACGGTATTGTACGCTGAGTTCGGGAGTACCGGAACGGGTGGGAACGTATCAAAGCGAGTGAACTGGTCGAAACAGCTATCGGCTAAAGAAGCCTCGACGTACACGCTGGCTACCATCTTCTCCACGCAGTCGGCCTGGTTACCGAAGTAATCTTTGCTTCAGCCTGGTTACGACAGGCTTTCGGCGTATTCGATTAGAAAATGGAATACGCGATTACTAATCCTTATTTGACGAGGATCGGCCTGGTGGCAAATTTTGCCACATGAAAACGACATCAACGGAAGAATTTATTACAACCGATATCGCCATCATTGGTGCTGGTCCGGTAGGCCTTTTTGCTGTATTTGAAGCCGGTTTACTTAAGATGCGCTGTCATCTTATTGACGCGTTACCCCAGGTGGGTGGTCAATTATCGGAGATCTACCCCCAAAAGCCGATCTATGATATTCCAGGTTTCCCCGCCATCAATGCGCAGGCGCTGGTTGACGGGTTGATGGAGCAAATTGCCCCCTTTGAACCAGGCTTTTCATTAGGCGAACGGGTTGACCGGTTGCAGCAAACCGCTGATAAATGCTTTGTTATTCATACTAATGAAGGAACAGAGATCCGGGCGAAGGTAGTCGTCATTGCTGGTGGGCTAGGCTGTTTTGAGCCGCGTAAACCGGATATACCCGGCCTAACCCAATTCGAGGGAAAAGGCGTCAACTATATGATTAAAAATCCGGAACTCTACCGGGGGCGACAGGTGGTGCTTTCGGGTGGGGGCGATTCAGCGCTGGACTGGACCCTCTTCTTGGCTAACGTTGCGGAGCGCGTTACGCTGGTGCACCGGGGAGAAACTTTTCGAGGGCATCCTGACTCAGCCGAAAAAGTGTTTCAGCTGGCTCAGCAGGGGAAAATCAATCTGCTGCTACAATCCCAGATAACTGCCCTTGACGGACAAGGGCACCTGCAACAGGTAACCGTAGCGGATAAGCTGAAAAAAACGTCGGTACTGGAGGCTGATTATCTGATCCCTTTGTTTGGCCTCACGCCCAAGTTAGGTCCTATCGCAAACTGGGGGCTAGGTATTGATAATACCGCCCTCGTTGTCAACGTGCATGATTATTCTACTGATGTGGAGGGGATCTATGCGATCGGTGATATTAATACGTATCCTGGCAAGTTAAAGCTGATTCTGTGCGGGTTTCACGAAGCTGCTTTGATGGCCCAAAGTGCCTTTAAGCACGTCTATCCAGAACAAAAATTGAGTTTCAAATACACGACCGTTAATGGCGTAAACGCTTTTTAAGATGATTCAAATTACGGTAGAAGATCGACAGGGTTTGGTGCAGCACCTGCAGCTTGATGACCACGTTGGACAGAATCTAATGGAAACCTTAAAAGGACACGGGTACGACATGCGGGCCACCTGTGGTGGGCTGGCTCTGTGCGCCGATTGTCATTGCCTGATACTAGCCAATGAGAGTAGTCTGGAACCAGCTGAAGACGCCGAATTAACAACGTTAGACACCAGACCAGATGCCCAGGACAACAGTCGCTTATCGTGCCAGATTCGTGTTGCAAATCAACTTCATGGAACCGCTATTCGCCTGATGGGCTATGCCGATTAATGAATAAGTTATTCAGGGGGCATCTATAAGCTCTCCTTAGGAACGTGATAAAAAAAAGAAAGCGGCTACTAGCCGCTTCTTTTAAAATCTCCTCAAATAAACTTATATACATAGCTAACCTGCTAATTATGTAGACTGTTTAAGCCGGGGCTGATTTTGTTTCTCACAGATGCAGTAGGGAAGTAGCTAAGAAGAAAAATGTGAGGACCTGCCAAAAGTATAATTGGCACGCTAGGTCAGTTGATGGCCAAGGTTATGAAGTAGCTATCTTATCAAAGGCAAACTGCTATGTATAGCCTTCGCAACTCATTCAAAATGAATGATAAAGGCCGGTAATTAGCGATGCAAGGCTAAAAGAAAGAAAGCGGCTATGAGCCGCTTTCTTTGCATAATCTCCTCAAATTAGTTTATCTACAGTAACAAAATAGACTTGCTATAAACAACAAACTTACTTGTTTAATTTTTGTTCGACAAAGTAGGAATAGTGATGTTTCCTTTGTATATAGTCTTATATCTAGTAAATATATTGGGTATATATGTAATTAACAATCGAGAATTGTAACGATATTTTCCTCCGTTGTTAACTTATACAACTAACACGGCTCGACGTGAGTGTAATGCTGATATGTAATGTTGTGAGTCTGTAAAGGGTAAGCATCCATAGCAGGAAATAACCGATCAGCAGCGAAACGACTGGAAAACTAATTTTGCCAAGCAAGGGCAGAGACGAAGCCCAACATAAAGTGATTAGGAGATTGCTGCTGATAGAACCCAACATTTAATTCGTCAAGCGAACCAACTTGACCAGAAGATCACTACGCACATGCAGCATTCCGGTTAATCGAGTCTGTCTAATCTTTAGACTGTTGTGGTAGCTATTAATAAGCCGTGATCGGCGTGGCTCTTCAGTAAAACACGTGTAGGCTTGTTCAAGTAAGCTATTCAGGCGATCAATCATTTCCTGTTGAGCAACGATCTGATCGTGGTAGAGCTGGCTGCGCTTTTTGAGCAGGGCTATCAATTCAGATTTGTCAACCTTGCTTGGGAGAGAAGACTTTGCTAAGATCGCTTCCCAGTCGTGCTGTAGGGCGTAAAGCTCCTTGAGAAATGAGGTTTGTCCATCGAAAGCAGCAACGGGCAATTCGGTGCGGCTATTACTATCCAAAATGTAGGCTTGCTCCAACGTATTGCCCGTGGCAACCAGATCACTCAGCACCTGGAAGGCTGCCTGAATAGAGCGAGGATTACAAGAAAATATACGAAACTCCTGACTTTGATCAATAGCCTTCAGCACTAATACCATACTCCCAATGATCCAATTTCGAGACTAATATACTATCGATGAATCCTTTTTGAGTTGCGCAAGGTAACAAAACTAGGTAACGGGTCGATAGAAAAATATGATTTCTCTGGCTGAACACGACTGCCTGTTGACTCTCTTCTAAAACTTCGCAATCTGTTGGTGCGTCGCCAAAATAAGCCAGTACTGATGCATTTCAGCTGTATCAGTAATTTGGCGTAGGAGAAAAGACTGGTGTTGTTGCCCTCTACCTAGACCTACGATTTGTAGATCGTGCGTCACTGTAGTGATATGAGCTACAAAGACAAAACCCCGGCAAGTTGCCAGGGCTAGTACTATCACCAAATTAACTATATGAATGAAAGCTGGCTAAGTAGATTCGATAGTCAGCCTGAATGATCAGATTCTGGAAATCGAAAAGGCAAAACCCGCTTTTAAGGCAGGTTTTGCCCACAATAGAAGCACTAATCTGAGGAGAACAAATATAGGAAAATACTTAAGTAAGTCTATGTTGATACACTCAATTTTTTGGGCTTGTTGGAAAAATTTGAGAAGGGCTTCAAATGGATCCGGCTGCCTTCGGGCTAGTATAGGTGAACTGTATCCGCAATTAGATTTAATACGTGTGCTAATTGGTTGTTGGTCAATACGATGGTGGTCGTTCGACGTGATGTGCTATAGAGCGTGATTTAGGGAAAACGCTTAACTTGGCCGCAGTTAGGTATTTATTTCTGACATGGTACCTTTGTAGCTCAATCAATGGTACAAATGAAAAAGCTACTTCCTATTTTTTTATTGCTCGTTTTAGGTATTTCAGCCTGCAAAAAAGACGATGTTGACGCTGCAACGTCGACGGATTGGTCCACGATAGTCGACGGCACGTATGCATTTACACAGGTAACATCGGGTGGGACAGTCGTCACCTACCCGAGTAATGGGAATACTGGTCAGATAATATTTACCCGTACAGCTAATAGCCAGTCAACTATGCGTATTGTTGTATCAGCGGGTAGCAATGCACTGTATGATCAGTCCACGACCGTTTACCTGACTGGTTCAGGAGGCTCTGTCGATATATACGCCGACGCCAACCACACCACCAAGTTTGGCACCGCTACTAAAAACTCGGTTAATCTGTCAAGCAATTCAGTCGGTACCATTACGGCTGCTCGCTAACCGGTTTGCTTCCCCGATGCACGATAAGGCCTGTCAACGTAACAAGCCACTGTAATGACCGGTTAGCTTGACGGGCGTGCATTTTCAGAATATTGACAGTATATAAACAGAAGAGCCTGACCAATTTGGTCAGGCTCTTCTGTTTATATCGTACCATTAACACTGTGGGGTGGGCTACGCTGCTTTTGTTGTTGAACTATCTCTACTGAGTTGATAGAACCGATGTCGGCAGCTCAGGCAATGATACGCCTTGAGAGGAAGAATCGGCTCGATGGCTCTTAACCAGTTAGCCCGGTGAACCCGGTCGGGATGGCGGTTCCCACAAACCGGGCAACCTGTTTTAAGCGTAATCTTTCGAAAAAGGAACAAGAGGACGATTGTCAGGACAATCGCGCCAATGAGAATGATCGGAAAACTAGTTGAGGACAGCATAATTTACGTTTGAATAAAGCATTAACACCAAACGACTGTCGCCTGGGACTAGTAATATAGACCGTTATCTTCAGTATAAGTCATTAAAAATGAACACTTTTTATTTGTTGTACGTACTAGGGCGACGTTAGATCTGGAATAAAACAAACCTGTAGACAGGCTAATCTTGAGCAAGTATACCAGCGTTAGAAGTAATATAGTAGTAGTCGGACGCGGATTAGGTGGAAGCGGTTTTAACGTCGTTTTAGTCGACAGGGGACATGGTGAACTGAACTGCGGGGATGTACTTATCGCAATGAGCAGCTTGATAGTAGGCAAATAAAAAGCCTTCCGATTACCGGAAGGCTTCTTGTATTGATGGGCTACGTACAGCGCTATTTCCCGAACAGGATCTGAAACCCAATATCCAACGAGAAGGCTTTGTTAGTCGCTGCAAATGTCCCCGGCCTGGACGAAGAGCCCGAAATGTCATAATTGTAGTGGCTAATATCGTAGCTTATACCCGCATTTAAGGCGACGTTTCTATTAATGAAATATGCTAAGCCGACCGTTGGCGAAATTTGGGTATAATTGATTTTCTGATTGACTAGCAGCGAGCCTTGTTCTCGTTTGGTTGTCGAGCGCCCATAAGTAAAGGAAGCGCCTACGTAAGGCTTCAATTTTCCTTCGCCAATGTAGTAGCGAGCAAAGGGGCCTAAACCGTACGAGGTTGAGGTAGACGTGGTCAGAGTATTGGGATTGGGAAAAACAAATTCATAGGAGCGAGACCTGTCAAAACTTAGCGGAAGCCTGGCACCGACAAGCAGGTTCTTGGCAACAAAATAACCAGCCGACGGAGTCAGATCAATCGAAAAGGACCGGGCTTGATTCTGGTCCTGATAGGAACCATTGCCAACCTGGGCACCAACAAGCCAGCGACCTTTTTCGGTTTGTGCTTGTACCAACGAGGAAGTAACTACCAACGCTACAACTGTAAATAAGCCTTTTTTCATGTTACAAAGAGTTGATTGACGACTAAAACTACCGGATAGGAGTAGCAAAGATGCCGACTCGTTGTAAAGCCGCGAACACATTAAGAAAATTTAAGAGAATAGGACGTGTATAATGTCAGTGTAGTAGAAGTATCATATAGATTAGAAATACTGACCAATGCCACATTTCAACTTGGTACACATCATCATAAAGGGCTTCTCATGTCATATGATGGTTATTTCCAAAGCAAGCTGGTCGCCATCAGGTATTTTCGGGTCTACCATCAAAACGGATAACCACATAATGCCTTCTCCTCACACAATTATTACGTTCTTGGTACTGCTCATCAGCTTACCTGGTTGCGATTTGGCCGATATTGGTGGAGATTTCGGTCATAGTGACCACTTGATTCCGCCAGGAGCGTACCAGGCATTTCGGTTAAAATTGACCGCGCCACGGTGGCCATCTTAATCCCCTTTCTATCGCACGGCAACGGCCGACCGTCGGCGCCCCGGCAGATATTTGCCTCAGTGTCTGGTAGCAAATATCACTGGCCACCGTGGCGCGGTCCAACTGCTACGGAGTAATCTGTACCTCCGAAATCTCCACAATGGACGGGGTGGAGCACAACAAGGACTTCGTGCAGCAGGTCCAGACGATCGGGGCGGGGTATTGCTTATGCCAAGGTAGAGCTAGATGCCATCGCCATGGCCCGGGATATTGCTCGAAGTTGGTAACGGATACGAAAATCTGCAGACAAAGATAACCGCATATAACAGCTACCCTTGTCTATTGTTAGACCGTCTCGAGCCGGAGCATTTAATGAGATAAATGTTTTTAATACTTGTCAACGTCAGTTAGTAACATACGACAATTAGCCACCCAGCCTTAATGGCCAATTAGTGTACTATAATAAGCGATGTTGTAGTCGATTAGAAGGTCTCGTAAGTAAAGGTTATCTGAGCCGTAATCCTTCTTCCACCGTCTGAAAAGTCAGTTTGTTGGATAGGTAAGCCTTGACTATTGTACTTATATCGACTAGGAAATATTTGTGAGACATATCGTGCTTCTGTGACGTTGTTTCGACTGTATTGGTGAGCCGGCCAGCGATAACTTTCAAACTCGTTTCCGGGTGTCACTAGGCTATACGGAGTTATCAAGCCGTAGTAAGGATTTGGCTTATCATCATACGTATAAAAATAGGGATAATTAATCCGGGATGGGGGACCTGGAGCTTCAGTGGTGATATTATCGCCGGTGTATTCGTAACTAAGATACCCGCCAACGAACCCATCGAGCGCTGCCTTCTGGATCAGGGTTAAATGATTCGTTGTATCAAAGAAGTAATGGCTATAGCGAACGAAGGACTCAACTCCATTTGGGAAAAAATACGTTACGGTGGTAAAATCCTTACTGTTTGGCTTGAAAAGAAAATCGATGCGCTGGGCGCGGTTATTGCGAAGGGGGGTAGACGTGGAAGGGCCGGGTCGATAGTCAAACTGCTTATAGCGATTCTGGTCATCATACAGCACTGATCCCACACTTCCATCTTCGCGGGTGAAAGAGACGAATCGGTTGCGGACATCGTAACTATACTCAACCTTACTCCCCGATACACTATCACTGGTCGCTTTTAAGCGAAATCGTAGGGGCGTTGTGGGCGTTTCTAGTTGATGATCAGAGCAGGTAGCCAGAACAAAGCATAACAGCATCAATCCTACTAGCTTACTAAATGCTTGATAGTTCATCTTAGAATCAGATAGATTACATACAACAGTACAATAATTACACTACTTTGACACTTAATCACTGATAGGCGACTGACAACGTTACATCAAAGGGATAGTCATTACAGTTATGTAAGTGGATTTAGGTCAATCTAGCTTAGCCATTTCTTAACGTATCAATACTGAGTTCGTTTAAATAGAGATCTAACCGCTGTAACCTCGTAAAGGAACATACGCAAGTTGGCTGACCTGTATCTAGATCGTAGCATAACTCAGCATAGAAGCCACCAAAGCTGTACAACTCTCGAAGCCGACAGGTATCAACTCGAATGGCTAACAGTGTCCCCCATAGTCGTAAAGCGCCTTGCCGGACAAAAAGTGGTTGTTGATCGAAGTCATCGCGAGACAGACACATTATTATTGAGCGTTTATAGATAGGTGTTCTACAACGTCATATTCGTTTAAAGAGTTACGTGCTTTGTCTTCTGAAGTAGACCTGTTGTCAGGTTTATTTTCTGTTGTCTAGTCAACTATTCTTTTGGCTAGAGCAAGAAAAAGCTGTCTACTACCATTTTAAATAACGCCTTGAATATTAGTACGCAAATATCTCTTCGTCTCTCTTAGGAGCCTTTCATGAGACGGGGAACTTGCGAGTATATAGACAGCATTATTGTTCTTTGGCTGCTGGGTAACGAACCTGACTTTAGGTCAATCCCGCAACGATGAGGACTTTCGTATTGTCTTAGGTTCTACGCGAAAAATGATAGTTAGGCAAATAAGAGTGCCAGGGCATATAGTATATATAGTAATCGCTTTACTGGCAGTAAGTGTATCTTACTCCGTTCAAGCTCAACCATACAATGGGCAACCCTGTTACCAATTCTGGAGTCTCACCGATCAATTGAGAAAAGGGGTAAAGCCTAGTACTCAAGCCTGGGACAGCTTACGCAAAGCCGACGGCTACCGACGAAAATACATCTCCGATAAAGCCTGGCGCACCTTCGTCGATCAGCTTACCTTAGTCTACTCGCCTGGTAACGAAGCGATCATCGAAAACAAGCAGAAGACCGATTTGGCCTTGCAATGGATTGCACGTTATGCGCGCGAAGAGCCCAAGCTAAAGCAGTATGTTGCTCAACTGCAGCGTACCCCCGCTATGGATAGCGCAACGGCCTACGTCCGTCAATGGCTGCCTACCCACTGGAAACATTGTTTCCCCCGGCCTCGGGTTGATTTGATCCTTTACGACTATGACGGCAGTGCTAGCGACTACGGCATCACAATGGACTTACTGGTCTTTTATGACACGGAACAGATCAGGCCTGGATCCTATCTGGGCCATGAGCTGCTTCATTATGCGCTGGCTTACTGTCGAGTGAAAGCCAGACGGTTCAAGTATGTGCCCCCTGATCATCAGGCTGTCTTTAATGCGCTCAACGGCATCAGTGAAGAAGGTATTGCAGACCTGATTGACAAGCCGTTTTTGCTGTTTGACAAAGCTTCGGGCTGGTTACTCAAGGATACCGTGATGACCATGTACACAACGCAATCGGAAGCGTTTGTTCATCAGCTCAACCAGGGTTTGGAGAAGCTGGCCGATGGCGCCCGAGAGCCTTATACTACATCCGCTTATTGGAAGAGCGCTAGCATGCCGGGACATATTCCTGGTTTGTACATGGGCCGGCTCATCCAACAAAGTGGGTTGACTAACGAGCTGGTTAAGCAGCTTGACAATCCGTTTGCTTTCTATCGTCTCTACAATCAAGCTGCTGGGCAGGGCAGCACTCGTGCCCCCCAGTTGTCGAAGAAAGCAATTAGTTTTATCCGTATGCTGGAGCGCAGATACCGTTAGCATGCTGATAGGTCTTCCCGAATTGAGAATACAAAACTTACTCTCTGTCTTGAAGGGGAGCGTTTACATTGGACTCAGCTTTGTTTCGATATGCTGGATCAAGGCGATTTCAAGCGCTAACTTCTCTTGATCAAACTGATGATCAAGGTCGGCCAATAATGCCTCATGTTGTCCAGTTGGCCATGTATCGATCACCTCGTTTCGCTCTAAAATGTCGTTGGAGGGCTGCCCACCAGGAAAGAGCCTATTAATACGAAGTAAAAGGGTATCCAGTTTAGAAAAGCCTAGCCACTGAAGATCCTGTATTGTTTCCTGATTATAGTCAGTACCTGAATTGTAGTAGTGGCTGATCAGGCCACCATTATCCATCTGATCAAGTAAGGATTGACCGTTGAGCCACACCCGCTCATCCCGGGTCAGAGAGTATAGTTGACCAACGCCTTATTGACAAGATATTGCCAATGATCTTGAAAATCTAGTAACGACTTTTGCTTCATTCCCAAAAGTAGTCTGTCTGACGTCAAACCGTCTTAGTAGTAGATGTACAAAGGGATCTTCATATTACAGGGGAGCGTTTACTGAGATAGGTAATACCCGATTTATTTTTGTGTCTCGGCTATCAGGACGGCCTACCCGGTCATTAGGCTATTCCTAGAACTAGATTACTTACATCACAACCGGCAAAGCCATTATTTTCGTGCTGAATTACAACTAAGCCTGCCCGCTTTCTGATTGTGGAGCATCGAGGCTCCCATCCCAGTAATCGTCGGGTTGCCCTCGCTTGGCGAA
This sequence comes from Spirosoma pomorum, assembly GCF_054776615.1. Classification (NCBI taxonomy): domain Bacteria; kingdom Pseudomonadati; phylum Bacteroidota; class Cytophagia; order Cytophagales; family Cytophagaceae; genus Spirosoma; species Spirosoma pomorum. The sequence goes on along the minus strand of NZ_BAAHBP010000002.1, from coordinate 376,355 downwards.
AAACGAGGAACCCACTTCTAAACCTTCCTGCATATGGGACTCCCAATCTTTATACACGGACAAGTGATCATACCCTAAGAACTTCACAAACTTCCAGCCGCAAATCGCTGTTTAAATAAGGTGTCTCAGAGGTATGTATATGGCCCGACAGCAATTTCTCTTTTGCCTGATCTACGCTGCATGCTTTAATTAGCACCACTTGCTCCTCGTACTTTTGAGTATAAGACCGCAGCCCTTCAAATTGAACCTGAAACAATAGCGTCACGCAGAAATATTGATCCCCGGACCCGGCCAAATCAGTTTTTTCAGCAAAGCCCACCAAGGCATGAATCCATACTCGATCAACCAGGGACTCATCCAGTCGAGCACACAATTGGCCTAACGTCGTTTGGTAGCGGAAGGCCCCGTACCGGCGTGGGCCTCCTACTAGTTCATAAGCCGTGACGCCCAACTGCCGAAATAGCGGTTTTAACTGCTGCCGGGTATACTGCCGGGAAAAGCGAAGCCGATCTTTCAAATCCGAGAAAGCAATAACTTCCTCCAGGGGCGGACGCTTTAAATTAACCTGGACGCTTACTACTTGGGCATCATCCAACCGAGCAGGGTCTACTGCCCACTTATCTAAACCCGGTATTGCCTTTTTTTCCATTTATGGCTGTGTCTTAATTCAAGGTGTATGATTAGCCCGTGTATATCTGCGTGCTCACTTAGAAAGTATATACCAGAACCCTCCTTCGTCTCGGATAGGAGCATTTTAGTAAGAATGCACATTTTTGACACTGGTCTGACAGTGTACTATAGAACAGCCGCCAGACTCGACCAGCAACATACTCTTTACTTTTGTTGTGATAAAGTTGCCAATAACTCGTCCAGGTTCTTCATGTTCATAGCCGTTCCTTCCTTGAAGCCCATTGCAAGCATCTTCTCTAGGCGGGCAAGCGATTCGTTATAAATACTGATTCGTACGGTTGTCTTCCCGGTTTGTTCGCTGAACGTTAAATCCCATTCCGAACCGGGCAAGTCTAGGTTTTCGTCTTTGTCAGCAAACGCATTCCATAATTTGAAATTGGTTTTCGGACTGATGGAGGTATATTTTTGAACGGACCAATGCTCTTCTCCATCAGGGCTTACCATCGCATAAAACCGTCGGCCGCCCACGTTAAAATCCATAACTTTTGTTTTTGAGCGCCAAGGTTTAGGGGCCCACCACTGATCTAGAAGTTCGGGTTTCGTGTACGCGTCCCACACCAATGAAAGGGTAGCATCAAATTCTCGGGAGAAGCTGACCGTTTTTGTTGTTTTGTCCACCGTGAAATCGTTCATCTTTATTGTTTTTTGAGGGTTGATAATACGTCGTCGAGTTGATTAAAACGGGTTTCCCAAATTTTCCTGAATTGGTTTATCCACTGATCAACCTCTTTCATTTTTTCAACTTCTAGGGAGTAGTAGACCTCCCGCCCCTGATGCTGCTGTTTCACCAGTTCGCACTCTGTGAGAATGCGAAGGTGTTTGGAAACCGCTTGTCGAGTCGTATTGAAGTTGTCGGCAATGGCGTTAGGTGTCATTGCCTGCACAGCAATCAGGGTGATGATTGCCCGTCTGGTGGGGTCGGCTATTGCCTGAAAGATATCACGTCTCATCCTGGTTAAAGTTTACTTTACGAAACCGAACGGTTGCAAATATACGTACAACCGTTCGGTTTCGTAAATTTTTCAGCACAAAAGAAAATCATTAGGACTTATGGGCCTGGAGGAGCCTCATTAACTTGCTATTGACTCGCCGATTGCCTCAAAAACGCCACGAAGAATAGTTACTCAAATCTCACTTTGTTTCAATTGTGAGCATTTATTGAGAATAGACATAACGCAAAGGGAGCTGTCTGATGATGGCTAGGCCGGTTTCAATTTCACTGTATTGATTACCTTCTACTTGGCCGGGTGATTGTTAGGCCTAGGCTCCCATGATATGCTCCCGGTGCTGTACACCCCAGTTCTTCAACGCTTCAATCACACTTCCCAGGGTTTCTGCATAAGGCAGCGTAGTATAGGTGATCAGAACTGGGTAGCCATCCTCAATAGTCCGTTTGATCAAACCATTTTCTTCCAGGTCTTTTAACTCCTTGGCTAAGACCTTCGTACTTAGGTCGGGAATACTGCGCTGTATTTCGCGAAACCGATGATTGCCCACCCCAATGGACACTAAGATTAACAGTTTCCACTTGCCGTTCACCACGTTCAACGCATCTCGAATGGGTATCAGAGCGGATAAGCAATCAGTGTAATTAGCCATCGCTTTTTTAGTTGATTACCAAAAGGTAACTGATTACCTATGGGTAACTGATAACTTTTGGTTATCAAACGTAGCTACTTTTATTAAGAAAACAAACGGGCGCCCCCTGTCCATTAGCGCATGTAACTAATGGTCAGTGCAATGCAATTTCTAATTATCAATCCATTATGAATACCAAGCACCTAAGACTAATTTATTGGATATCCACGCTATTGCTGGCGCTGGTTGGCTTAGCGGGTATCTTCAACATCCTGATGGTTGACCAGTTGGTCCAGGTCAACCGATCGCTGGGACTACCCGATTATTTCATGCCCTTTTTGGGTTTCGTCAAAGTGGTTGGCGCCATTACGATTTTGGTTCCCGCGCTTCGACGCTTCCAGCAAGCCGCCTACTTCGGTTTTATCTTTTATTTCATTGGGGCAACCTACACCCTGATGGCCACCCAGGGCGGCCCTGAAAAATGGGGTGTTACCCTATTGATTCTTGCCGCTGCGGGAGTGTCGTATTGGGCCTGGCAGCAACTGTCTCAGCCTAAAGCCCCCCTCCAGATTTCGTAGTTCTCACGTCCAATAATCGTCTTTAGTTATGGCACAAACACTCGCCATTATCGGTGCTGGCCCTGGCGTTGGGCTGGCAATCGCTGAAAAATTTGGTTTGCAAGGCTACAACGTAGCCCTCTTATCCAGAAGTACCGAGAAGCTGGCCCTGCTCCAAAGCAAGCTGCAAGCCCAGGGCATTGCGGCAAGCATTTTCCAGGTTGATATTCTGGACCGAGATAGTATTACGCAAGCGCTTCATCAGGTAATCGATACCTATGGCTCCATCGATGTGCTGGAGTTTAGTCCTTCTCCGGCCTGGGAAAGCCTGCGGACCCCGCGAAACATTGATGTTGCCAATGAACAATATCATTTTGATTTTCAGGTCCTCCCGGCCATTACAGCCGTCCAAACGGTGATTCCTCAAATGCTCGAGCGTAGAGCGGGTAGTATCATGTTCACCACGGCGTCAGCCGCTCAGCGTCCTAACGTAGCTACGGCTAGTTTTGGTGTGGCTGCCAGAGCCCTACTCAATTATGCACGCCTGCTACACGAGGATCTGGGTCAGGACAATATTTACGTGGGTATTGTATCGATTGGGGCCATTGTGGTCGGTGAGGGTATAGGCTCAAAAGGTGATTTTCCGGCTGATATGCCAACCATTCAGGTTGAGGAAGTGGCCCAAACGCGTTGGGATCTTCATACGGAACGGGAGGTAGTCGAGATCATTATTGGCGCGAACTAGATCCTGCATTTACATGTAAAGAGTACCTTGAAAATAATTAGTTCGAGGCACTTTTTTGTCTCGATAAAAGGGGGTAGTTCGTAGGTAATGCTTTATTAGGTGCTTGGTATTTCTCAATACACCCAGTTAAAGCGACAACTGCCGAATGGCGACTCGTTGCGTTAGGGTAAGTTTTGCCAAGTCTCAAATTGCCATCTCACGCATCAATGTTTCTTTTTCGGCGTTAGTTTACGATAACGGTCGGGCATCAAACAACCTACTGCGTAACCAGCAAAACTGCACGATTTGCATACTGGCTAGCGACCTCTATTTACTATCAGTACCCGATTTCAGTTCTTTATGTAGTTGCTTGGCATCTACTATCGACGCGTGAGCAAACCTCGGTCTCGAAACTTATTTAACGGAAGTCTAGTGCACTTGTGGTGCACTAGACTTAAAAAATAAAGCGCAACTTATTGTCGATCAATAAGTTGCGCTTTTTCTATGCAGAGAGGAAGAGATTCGAACTCTCGATACGGTTACCCGTATACACACTTTCCAGGCGTGCTCCTTCAACCACTCGGACACCTCTCTGTTTGGGAGTGCAAATATGCACGTTTGCCCGCAGGATCGCAACAGAAGACCGTCGAAAAAAGACTTACAGGACCATTTCTCCGCAGATAGGCTGCGCTAATTGCTGACGTACCTGCTCCTCGTCGCCTTCACCCAATAGAACCATGAGCTTCGTGACGGCGGCTTCCGTCGTAATATCGGCCCCACTGATGACGCCAATCTGTTCCAGCATTTTACTGGTCTGGTAACGGCCCTGGGTTACGCGGCCCCCTTCGCACTGCGATACGTTGAAGATGATGATGCCCTGGGCAATGATCCTCTTGAGCGTATCCAGAAACCAACCGTCCGTGGGGGCGTTGCCCGCGCCGTAGGTCTCCAGCACCACGGCCCGTAAGCCAGGAATGTGCAGGATGGATTCAACGACCGCTCGGGGAATGCCTGGAAAAAGTTTTAGTATCGTTACGTTCGGATCAAGCGCGGTGCGAGTACGTAATGATTGTTCGGGAAGGTAAGGTTGAATAAATGGGCGGTTATAGGCAATGCTCACGCCAGCGGTAGCCAGGTCTGGATAGTTTTCCGAAACGAACGCATTGAACTGAACGCTTTCCTGCTTGGTCGACCGGTTGCCCCGCAGCAGATGCGAGTTGAAATAAACGCATACTTCCGGCACCAAAGGCTGGCCGTTTTCCTGAGCGGCCGCAATCTCCAGCGCGGTGATGAAGTTTTCGCGGGCGTCCGTCCTGGCCATGCCGATGGGTAACTGAGCGCCCGTCAGAATAACCGGTTTGTTGAGACCCGTCAGCATAAAGCTCAGCGCTGACGCTGTGTAGGACATCGTATCCGTACCGTGCAGAATGACAAAGCTATCATATTGCTCGTAGTACTTCTGAATCAGCTGCGCCAGTTCGATCCAGACCGCTGGTGTCATATTCGACGAGTCGATGATGGTGGGCATCGTGAGCAGCGTAATGGCGAAATTGAGCCGCCCCAGCTCGGGAAGACGCTCGGAAACACGCTCAAAATCGAAAGGAACTAATTGGTCGGCTTGCTGGTCGTAGACCATGCCAAACGTACCGCCGGTATAAATTACGAGTACCGACGGCTGATCCGGTCGACTGGCCAGAGTCGGGTTAATACGCACTACTTGATAAGACATGCGCAAAGGTAGAACGGATTTCCGGTGTCAGCCAACGGCCCCAGTAACTAAGGAAGCAGGTTCGCGTACAAAGCCGGCAGCAGCGACAGCGCGTTGGCGGTCGTATGCCGAGCTACGTCGTCAACGCTGATTTGTTTCAGATCACCGATGCGCTGGGCAATCTGACGTAAATAGGCGGGTTCGTTACGTTTACCCCGATAAGGCACCGGAGCCAGGTAGGGACTGTCCGTTTCGAGTACCAGATGGTCTAGCGATACGTGCGGTAAAACTTTATCCAGGCCACCGTTCTTGAATGTACTGACTCCGCCGATGCCTAGCTTGAAGCCAAGGTCAATAGCCCGCCTGGCTTCATCTAGTGTGCCAACAAAGCAATGAAAGATGCCAGTAAGCCCCGGTAGCGCCAGCTTTTCAATCCGGTCAGCCGCTTCTGCAAAAGCATTGCGGTCGTTACCTGACCGCGTGTGCATCGAAACCGGAAGTTGTTGTTCGGCGGCCCAGCGTAATTGAGTTTCAAAGGCGACGAACTGTTGGTCGACATAAGTCATGTCCCAATAGAAATCCAGTCCGATCTCGCCCACGGCCAGGAACGAGTTTTTGTTCAGATACTCCTCAACGATAGCTAGTTCGTCCTCGAACGTATCGTTGACGTAAGCCGGATGCAGACCCATCATGGGCAGGCAGCGCTCCGGGAACTGATCGGCCAGAGACATCATGCTATCAATGGTTTCGCGGGCGCAGTTGGGCATCCAGATCTGACCAACCTGCTGCGCCGTGGCCCGGTCGAGCATGGCGTCGCGGTCATCAGCAAACTGGTCGTCGTAAATATGGGCGTGTGTGTCGATAAACATAAACGAGTAACTTCTAAAAATAGCTCAGGAAAAGCGTCGGTCTTTCCAATCAATTGGTATAGGCAGGAGGTAGTATACAACCGCCAGTGGCCCAATTACGAGCTGGTATATTTCGAAAAGCAACACGTAGGGCCATCGCTTAGTTTGCCTGATGCAACGTAAGCCATGAATAATAACCCCTGTTTGGGCCAGCAGCCGGATTATATATAGTACGATAGCCACACCCGGCGCGAACCCGCCAAACAGCAGAAAAAGAGGTAACAGGAGGTATTGAACGTAAAGCGGAATGACCATCCAAAACGGTAGTGCGGTAGCACCCCGCATCCAGCGTTTCCGTTGTTGCAGGAAGGCCGCCAGCGTATCAATGCCCCGCGTACCGGCTAGTACCTGTTCGTTGAGCAAGGAGCGAAAGCCGAAACCTTGCTGCGTGATGGCCCGAAAAAGCGTGTAGTCTTCAACGACGGAGAACGGAAGAGATTCGTAGCCACCAACAGCTTCGTATGCCGCCCGGCTGACGGCCATATTATTACCCATTGCCGTAACGGGAATATTTAAATGGCTCAGTAGATTAACCAACGTCAGGTTATACAGCCAGTCAATGCCCTGAAGCCGGTGAAAAAGGGTAGCGTCCGTAGGAAGCGTGATGCCAGTGACAATGCCTATGTTGTTAGTAAACGCCTGACACATTGAATCGAGCCAGGCAGGCGGTACCTGCGTATCGGCGTCAGTAAAGAACAAGAGGTTGCCCGTTGCATACCTGGATAGCTGCGCCAGCACGTTGGCTTTCCCGGCCAAACCAGCGATTGGCTGATCGATAGTATATAACCGAAACTGGGGCTTGTTGGCAATAAATTGAGCGACGAGCTCGGCGGTCTGATCGGTTGACTGGTCGTTCCCAATCAGCACCTCAAATGCATGTGCTGGATAATCAAGCTGCGTAATGGCCTGCAGGCAAGCCAGAATGTTTGAAGCTTCGTTGCGAGCGGCAATGAGGATACTGACCGATGGACAGGACTCAGTAACCGGCATAGGCAGGCTGGGGAACGGCGCGGAACGAGTACCCCCGCTCGGCAAAGTGAGCCAGCATGCGGGGTAACACGTACCGCATGGTCGGCCAGGCTTTCAGACTATCGTGGAAGACAACAATCGAACCCGGTTCGGTATACTGGATCGTTTTTCGCAGACATAGCTCAGGGTCTAGTGTCTGATCGAAGTCGCCCGTCAGTACGTCCCACATGACAATGGAATGGGTTTCCAGCACTTCGGCTACCTGCGTTTTCCGGATGCGGCCGTAAGGAGGACGGAACAGGGCTGTTTCAACGCCCAACTGCTGCTGGCACTGGTGAATATTGGCCAAATACGTTCCATCGTCGGTTTTCCAGCCATTTAAATGATTGTACGTATGATTCCCGACCATGTGCCCTCCTTCAAGTACTTGAAACAACACATCCTGATGCTTCCGCACATTGTCGCCGATGCAGAAAAAGGTAGCCTGAGCGGCATACTTATCTAACTGCTCCAGCACGAAGGGGGTCACTTCCGGAATGGGGCCGTCATCGAACGTAAGATAAATCGTGGGCTCAACAGCCTCGTCAATTTTCCACCAGAATTCGGGGTAGATCGTGCGGAGTAAAAAGTTGGATTTGTGAAGAAAGAATGACACGGTCGTTGGGGCGAGTTTCGTCGGAGTTAGCTAAGTAAGATTTCGGATAAACAGTATCTCAAACGGATTTAGGATAAAAACGGGTTAATTCAATTGGCGGCCTTTCCACTGATAACCTTTCCCCTGGGCTGCCAAACCAAAGAAAATTACATATATTGGATAAATTAATTGCGTCAGCAGAATGTACTTGACTGCAGTTCTTTTTTGTAAAAAAACAAGAATCTGCCGTAGAAACAAAAACTCGGGCAGAAGTTTTAATCCAATAACGAGAGCGGCCATGCTTCCGTTTAAAAAATCGAGCCACCAGCCCAGTAACGCTAAAACTGGACTGGCGTTACTCAGGAAAACGAACACCGCCAGCAGCGTCGGTACGTAACTGTCGTAGGCCCGCCATTTACTCGCCCAACGTTTGCGCTGGTTGTAAAAAGCGCGCCAGGACTGGTGAGGCTCCGTGCTCACGATCGCAGCCTCGCTTTTTAGAAATCGAACACCATTCGGATACCGACTGGCAATCTTGTGCATCAGGAACTCATCATCGCCCGAAGCCAGATGATCCACGCCCGCAAAACCGCCCACTTCGGTAAAGACCCGTTTCTCATAGCAAAGGTTGGCACCGTTGCACATGGTTGGCTGACCCAACGCCATCGTGCATGCCCCTGAGCCAATTAGACTAGAGAACTCAACCGTTTGAAGGGCGTCAAACAAGCTTGGTTTAAAACGATTTAAGCCCGCTGAAAACGTAACGGGACCCGAAATAAGCTTAGCGTTTGTCTGCTGATAGAAATCCGCGAAACTTGCCAGCCAGTCGGGACCAACCCGGCAGTCACCATCGGTCGTTACGATCAACTCGCCCTGCGCCAGGGCAATGCTCTGACTGATTGCCCGCTTTTTGGGTGAAGATGTCTGCTCGTTGGTCAGCGCTAGTAGACGAAGTGGAAAACGAGCCGTCTGAACGTATTGTTCAACAATAAACCGGGTATCATCCGTCGAAGAGTCATCGGCCACAATGACGTCGATCCGGGAATAGGTTTGCTGATTCAGATCGTTCAGCAATTGGCCAATGTTAGCAGCTTCGTTACGTACGGGAATGATGACCGTAATAAAGGGGCCATCTGGTCCCGGCGTTGGCGGCCAAAAAGAAGTCATGTGTAACCAGGTGACCCAGAGCGTGGTGGTAAAAAGCGCATAGGCCAGACTGAGCAGCAGTAAAAATAGGGTCATACAACGCGCAAATAAGGACGTAGTGTCCGAGGAGGCAACTACGCCGACCGTAATTTTAGTTTCCAGACCCAGATCAGGCCAACTAATACGGGCAGCAGCACATTAGCCAGCCAGAGGGTTAATGTCGTTGTCAATAATAGAGAAGGCGATACACCGAACGGCACGAACACCCAAAGGGCCGCAGCCTCGCGAATACCCAGATCGCTGAGCAAATTAAACGCGGGGGCAATGGTTTTAACCAGAAAGATCAAGCCAATACCCGCAGCGGCTACGTCGGGGGGAAACGTAAGACCGATGAGTCGCATAGCCAGGTAAAATTGAAACGAAAAGACAAGGTAACGTAACGCGGCAACGCCCAACGCTTGCGCAATTTCCCGATCTTCGTACTGCTGCGTCACAGCCCAGTAAGCCGTAAATCGACGTAAAAGAGTGTGCCTTTCCAGCCAGTTTAAGAGAGGGCGCCGGACAACACCGAAAACAATACCCAGGCTGGACAAAAGGACCAAGAGTAACAATAGCAGAAAGCCTGCTGATGTTTTACGCTCGGGTACCTGAGCCAGATGAAGCGGCCAGGCAATGGCCCCGAATACGAGGGCTACGTAAAACTGCATGCCACCCGACATCAGCGAAGCACCAACGGCTTCAGCGCGATGGGCACGTAACAATAGGACCCGACCAGCGGTGTCGCCCAGTTGAGCCGGTAGGGCAAATCCCAGCGACACGCCAGCCAAGACGCCCTGATACGCCTGCCAGAAAGTCACTGGCTGCACACGCCGAAGTAACAGCTGCCATTTCAACGCTTCAAAACCCCAGTTGATAGGCGTGAGCAGGAGAAGACCGACTGCCCAGTATTCGGGATGAGCAACAGTTCGCAGCTGACGCCGAACAGCAGCGCTATCAAACGGCTGTTGTTGCAGGACGTGACCGATGTAGGCGATGAGGCCGACAAAGAGGATGATTTTTCCCCAGAAAAGGATTTTTTTAGTCGGTTTCAACGACAAAACGTATGAGAACGCGTTACTTTGCAAATAAGCTCACTTGCTATACAAATGATCATCAACCCTAAATCGCCCCAGACAACCCCCGCGAGTCGGCCCACGGAGAAGATTATTCTTGGCGTGGACCCCGGTACGCAGGTCGCCGGCTACGGCATCATTTCGGTGCAGGGGGGCGTCATGAAGATGATCCAGTATGGCGTGGTTCAACTGAACAAATATACGACCTATCAGCTGAAGCTGCAGAAACTCCACGAAACCATCCTGCGGCTCATCGAAGAACATAAGCCCGACGAGATGGCCATTGAAGATCCATTCTTTGGCAAGAACGTACAGTCCATGCTGAAATTAGGCCGGGCGCAGGGGGTGGTAATGGCGGCTGCTTTGTCGCGTGGTATCCCGATTGTTGAGTACGCCCCCCGCCGGGTCAAGCAGTCGGTCACCGGAAACGGTAACGCTACGAAAGATCAGGTGTCACATATGGTTGGTCAGTTACTGAAAGAAGACTTGCAGCCACAGTTCTTTGATGCGACGGATGCACTGGCAATCGCAGTGTGCCATCATTTTCACGAAAATGCGTTGCCGACCGTTTCCAACAAGAAGACTAAGAAAGGAGCCTGGGGGGCGTTTGTCAGTGAAAACTCTGATCGAATCGCTTAAGATTTATTGAGCAGATTAAAAACGAAAAAACCGATCTGACAGGTTCTGATCGGCTTTCTGATTGATAAACTTTTAAGTTGAGGAGGGGACAACGCTAATTCTCCGTTAGCATTGAATTATGATACAAATATAACAGTCGCCGACAACGGTTGACTATGACCTGGGTCAGATAAAAAACTGATCTTCGTCAGTTTTTTAAAAAGCGATGGCGAAGTATATTCGTTGATGCAGCGGGACGAGGGTAAGGTAGGCGTGGAGATCCGTAAAATTATTCACATCGATATGGACGCTTTTTACGCGTCGGTCGAACAACGGGATAACCCGGACCTACACGGTAAACCCGTTGCCGTAGGCGGTTCTCGGGAGCGGGGTGTGGTAGCTGCGGCCAGTTATGAAGCCCGGCGGTTCGGCGTACACTCGGCCATGTCGTCGGTGGTAGCAAGCCGCAAATGCCCAGAACTGATTTTTGTCAAACCTCGGTTTGAGGTGTACCGAGCCGTATCGAGTCAGATCCGGGCAATCTTCAATGAGTACACGCCGGATGTAGAACCACTATCGCTGGATGAAGCATACCTGGATGTGACGCATAATGAAAAAGGCATTCTATCGGCTACGCAAATTGCTCAGGAAATCAAGGCCCGTATTTGGGAGGAAACAAAGCTGACAGCCTCCGCTGGGGTATCGTACAATAAATTCCTGGCAAAACTAGCTTCTGATTACCGTAAACCCGATGGTATATACGTTATAAAACCAAAACAGGGGCTAGCCTTCGTCGAACAACTAGCGGTAGGACAGTTTCACGGAATCGGTCGGGTCACGGCCGCCCGGATGAACCAATTGGGCATTTTTACCGGTCTGGATTTGCGTCAGCAGACGGAAGCATTCCTGATTCAACAGTTTGGGAAAGTAGGCACGCATTATCATTCCATTGCTCGCGCCGTCGATAATCGACCTGTTACCGCAAACCGGGTACGTAAATCGGCCGGTTCAGAAAATACGTTCGAGCAGGACCTGTCCGAACTGGAGGATTTGGCGGAGCGAATACCCGCGATGGTCGATAGTGTCTGGCGGCACTGCGAACGTTCTCATGTCTGGGGTAGGACCGTAACGCTGAAAGTGAAATACGCTGACTTTCAACAAATCACTCGCAGTCGGACTCTGCTTCAACCCATTACGGAAAAGGCGGTTCTGGAACGACTGGCGCAGGAATTACTACAAAGCTTGTTTCCACTATCCAAAAGCGTGCGACTTCTGGGGGTGTCGGTATCCAGCCTCGAACCACAAATGGGTCAGAGCAGTGGTCAGCTATCTCTACACTTTTAGTGGTGGTGTCGTTTAACAGGCTAAACGACTACCACCAGACAGAGCTTGTTGTCTGGTAAGCCGGTCGATGACGGCTGCCTGATAGGTTTTCGTAACAAATTCTGGTGTGAACGAATGCCGAGGAATAGTTAACTCAAAGGTAGGAAGCGCAAATACCTGATTCAGTGAAGGCTTCAGTCGAACGGCGAGCAGACGCCCACCTCTGTAACTGTTTACATCAGCTACGAAAGGTAGTTTCATCACGGTTACGACGGTTTTAGCCAGATCAAAATCGAAATTAATCATAAAAAAGAGGAAGGATGCCCATACGGGCAGCACTAGGTCATTTGCAGCAAAATGGTTGCCAGGAGCTAATCGTTTTGCTGTAGTTTTATTTTTAGGACTTAGGCTTTTTTGTCTGGTCACCCCCTGGAATTTAGCGATTAGTGGCCGCTAAAAGACGGTTGTAGCGAAAGAGTAACTTGAGGTATCAGAGTTCTAGATTTATATACTAAGCGGTAGTCTGTGGTATAAGGATGGTTATTTCGGTAACCTTGAATCAGAAAAAAACTTTGCCCTCAGAGAAGAAATTTTTAAAATAATGCGTATCACCCAAGAGCTGTCGGCCTGGTTGTCTACGATCTGTGCAGCCCGCTCATCAGCCCAATGAGTGAACCTCAGTAAAATACACAAGAACGTTTCCTTGCTTGCTATTAATGCGCTATCTAGCCGAAACTTGTCTAATCTAAACTAAGTCATTCTATACGCATGTGATTCCAGTAGCCAGCGCTTTTCGTACGTATTGGTAGCCTGTGTGCGTAATGACTATAGGTAAACTCAGAAAATATAGTCAAACGTCTAGTATAGAGAGGCTTATTCTTTAATTGATAATTTAGATGCGTTGTCAAGTACTTAACTCTTTCAGTATAAGAACTACGAAGTAGAACTGGGCTTATAATTATAAGCCCGTAATAAATATCTGTGATATTTATTATATAATTTCCTGATATAAATCAATGAAAATTTTATAGTTCTATTAATTATCAATATAGGTCAAATGGAATTTGATTTTGTGTCAATATTATATTCGATTTAGTCAAGTATCGAAGATGTCTATTGATGGATAGTTAATATAGATGAAAGCCAAGTTGATGTCGACGTATATTTGCGTCGTTAGAAAGATTTTAATCTTTTCTCCCGTAATACAACCAAAAAAAATATGAGTTTAGTAGGTAAGCAGTTCCCGGATATTACAGTAGATGCAATGGACCACATGGGCGATGATATGAAAATCAACGTCCTGAAAGAGGCTACCATGAAAGGTAAAAAAGTGGTACTGTTCTGGTACCCAAAAGATTTTACGTTTGTTTGTCCAACTGAATTGCACGCTTTCCAGGAAGCTCTGCCAGAGTTTGAAGCTCGTAACACGATTGTGATCGGTGCTTCCTGCGACACGAATGAAGTACACTTCGCCTGGTTGAACACCTCGAAGGATAACGGCGGTATTGAGGGTGTTACTTACCCAATCCTAGCTGATACGACGCGTAACCTGTCGAACGTGCTGGGTATCCTGGACGTACAGAAAGCGGTTTACAATGAAGAGTACGATTCGATGATGCTGGAAGGATCTAACGTAACCTACCGGGCTACGTACCTGGTTGATGAAGACGGTAAAATCTTCCATGAGAGCGTCAACGACATGCCACTGGGCCGGAACGTGAAAGAGTACCTGCGCCTGATTGATGCGTACGCACACGTACAGAAATTCGGTGAAGTGTGTCCTGCTAACTGGGAAGAAGGAAAAGAGGCCATGCACGCCACCCGTGACGGCGTAGCTAGCTACCTGTCTGTTAACTAATTAAAACTGACTACGAAAATGGTTCAGGAATTAGACAAAGATAATCTGGTTGATATCGTTGGAACAAACGATGTTGTTCTGGTCCAATATTCCGCTTCTTGGTGCGGAAATTGTCGAATTATGAAGCCAAAATTTAAGAAACTGGCTTCTGAAACAGAAGGCGTTCAATTTATCATTGCGGACGCAGAAAATTTCCCGGAGTCGCGGAAATTAGCGAACGTAACGAACCTGCCGACCTTTGCCGCTTTTAAGGATGGTAAACTAGTTAATCAGGTGCAGACAAATAAAATGGAAGCTTTAGCTTCGCTACTTAATGAAGTTACCAGTAATTAAACATTTGGTCCAGTTCATTGAAACGAACGACGAAGATTTTGTCCTGGAAACCATCGAAACGCTGGAAAATCTCACCGAACTATCGACGTTGAAAGACGAAGAACTGGACGTTATTGGTGAATTGATTTCCAATATGTATGGGGCCGTTGAAGTAAATAAATTAATTCGGGAAGGCGCGAGTCAGAAGGATGCTTTGAACACATTCATGAAGCGTGTTGTTGGCTCAATCGACAAGGAGTAAGCGATTCTTGTTCAGTGATTTATAGCGAATGATTTTCAAAATCATTCGCTATTTTTTTTGTCAATCAAAACAGAAATTACCTGATCATTTTACGTACTAATTCATCGTCAACTTTGCAACGATGATTACCTCCGTAGCGATTGCGCTTGATATCGACTCGAAAAGGTCGACGAACGTCGAGCAATGGACACGCGTTCGGACTAAAGTTTTCGCTACGGCTTATCCAGTCAAAACAGAATCTTGGTTACGGCTCAAGGTGCTTCTCTTTGACGCAGGGAGAAGAGCGGCACCTTGAGCCGGAGGCTTCGGTCTGGACGCCGAAGCAAAGATTTTGGTTTCCTGCGAGACAAAGCGGAGCGTAAAAAAGACGCTTAATGCAGTAAGGATGCCTCTGCTTCTGCCTGAACCTCAACTGGAGCTGTTATCTGCTTTCGTCCCGCCAGTAATACCAGCAGAGCAATCATGGAAGAACCCGCCATCGCCATCACCATAGGAATGGCTGAAGGTACTTCGAACAGACTCATGATCACCGAAATTAATGTACCCATGCCCATTTGCAGAGCGCCCATCAAGGCTGATGCACTACCGCCATTTCGGGTAAAAGGAGCCAGCGATAAGGCAGCGGCATTGGGATTGGTGAAACCGATGCAGCATAGGAAGGAGAACAGAAAGACAAGCGTGATCGGCAGGGTCAACCAACCGTTTAGCGCTACCGCCAGAAACGTCAGGGCAATCAGTACTTGACCTATCAAAGCAACGTAAACAATTTGCTCACTCCTGTACTGGCGCAATAATAGCGTATTGATCTGACTGGAGCCGATGAAGCCAACCGAAAGAAAGGCGAAGATCCAGCCGTATTCTTTCTCATTGGTATGAAACACGTCCATAAACAGAATCGGTGACCCCGACACGTAGGCAAAGAGTCCGGAAAAGGCGATTGCGCCCGTGAAGGCGTAGGTGTAAAACTGAGGTTCGCGCAGTACCTGCCAGAAGTTACGTAAAATGGGTTCAGGCTTTAGCGAAATCGATCGGTCGGGGGTGTAGCTGGCGGGTAGCCAGAAGAAAATAGCCAGTAAAACAGCTACGCCCATGCCCAGCAGAATGATAAATACCGCTTGCCATCCCCAGGCCGCAGTCACGTATCCACCCACCGTCGGGGCGATCATCGGCGAAGCGCCTACCACCAGCAGTAAAAGCGAAAACACCTTGGCGTTGTCTTTCACCGGAAACAAGTCCCGAACCATAGCTACCGAGGCAACCGCAGCTGCGCAGCTACCAACAGCTTGTATGACCCGCATAAGAATCAACTCATCAATCGTGGTGGCAAACGCGCAACCGGCCGAGGCCAGGATGTAGACGATCAACCCAACGTACAAGGGAGGTTTCCGGCCAAATCGGTCCAGTAGGGGGCCATACAACAATTGACCCACTGAAATACCGATAAAGTACCCCGACAGAGATAGGGAGACTTTAGCCGCGGTGGTATGCAAGTCTTTGGCAATGGCGGGAAAGCCCGGCAGATACATATCAATGGAAAACGGGCCTAATGCCGTTAGACTCCCCAAAATCAGAATAAGAAAGAAATACGTCCTTGTAGACATCAGTAGTTGATTGGATAAAAACTAATCGGGGTGCTGCCGACTCGAAAAAGCAACCTACTGGCGAGATTGACTCGTTCTAACCCGGTCAACCTTGCATTAGCGACACAAGTTCAGAGGTAGCCGTTTTGCTAGTACTACCTTTTGGCTTTAAGTGAAAAAGGTGTTTATCAACAGATAGTTACGGGTGAGCTGTCCAAGTGGCGGGACTTTCCAGTTTTTCTCAGATCCTACAGGGCTTGGCTAGTAGTCTACACGAGAATGGAAAACCAAAACAAACTCGCGTTTGCGTGAGGGAATACAACTGCGCATTTTTTAGCCGCCTTAGTGATCAGTCGCCACATAAGCCGCTACGATAGGTTGCAACAGGGGCAGGATGGCTTCAATCTGCGTCTTTTCGTCGATAGTCCAGTGCCGGGGCTGTCCAAACATACAGGGCTGCAAAATGCCCCATAATTGTTGGTCAGCTTGAATGTGCGCATGAATAAGCGCCCGATGGCCGAAGGTCTCTTCTTCAAAGTGTCGGTTAAGTACGTCGGGACCAGCTGTTTCAACGTCATCCACGTAAACAGAAGGTTTGAGGGCTAGTCCCGCCCGAATCAGTGGGTCCTGAACAGGTAGTTCATCCGTATCGGGTTGCCAGTCAGGCTGTATCGTATTTTTGTCAGGGATATCCTCGTTCTTTCGCCAGCAAAAAGCCGTTCTTCCTCGTCCCTGATAAGGCTGCCGCACATACAGAAAGCAACGATCGGCCTCCAGCGTTTTACCAACAATTTCCACAACCTGGTTTAAGGTATGGGCCGGGGAGTGATCAATACGGATGAGTTCGTCAATAGCGGTCACCAGTGCGTGTTTACGTGTCATACATACGTAACCTCTTCCATTGAGTTGGGTTTATCCGCTTCCTATGGTCCTTACTTATTTGGTGAACCAGTTTTGCCAGAAGGTCAGCCGTTTTTACGCCGTTACCTGACTACCACAGGACAAAGAGCAAGAATTCGCTTTAACCATGTTCTGTTGCATCCTACCTTTGCAGCAAACCCAATGAGTGGGTAGTGAATGAGTAATTGAGCGAATAAACGCCTTTGCTATTCACTCATTCACTCAATCACTAATTTTGCTCATTTAATATGGAATACCGCATCGAGAAAGATACGATGGGGCAGGTACAGGTACCGGCCAATGTGTACTGGGGCGCCCAGACCCAGCGTTCAATCGAAAACTTCAAAATTGCGCAGGACATTAATAAAATGCCCCGTGAGATCATTCAGGCGTTTGCTTATCTGAAGAAAGCAGCCGCGCTGACGAACCTCGACGCGGGCGTGCTGCCCCAGGACAAAAGTGACCTGATTGGACGGGCGTGCGATGAAATTCTGGAAGGAAAACTGGACGATCAGTTTCCGCTGGTCGTGTGGCAAACGGGTTCGGGAACGCAGTCGAATATGAACGTGAATGAGGTGGTCGCCTACCGGGGCCACGTGCTACAAGGCGGTCAGCTTACCGACGAAAAGAAGTTTCTGCACCCGAACGATGATGTCAATAAGTCGCAGTCGTCGAACGATACGTTCCCGACGGCCATGCACATCGCGGCTTACAAGATCCTATTGGACGTAACGATTCCGGGCATCAAAAAACTGCGTGATACGCTCGATGCCAAGGCGAAGCAGTTTATGCACGTCGTGAAGATCGGACGGACCCACTTCATGGACGCTACGCCGTTAACGGTGGGGCAGGAGTTCTCAGGCTACGTATCGCAACTTGACCACGGTCTTCGGGCGATCAATAATACGCTGGCGCACCTGAGCGAACTGGCGCTGGGCGGTACTGCCGTTGGAACGGGGATCAATACCCCGGCGGGTTACTCGGAGAACGTAGCGAAACACATCGCCGATCTGACGGACCTGCCGTTCATTACAGCCGAAAACAAATTTGAAGCACTGGCCGCTCACGATGCGATTGTAGAAGCCCACGGCGCACTGAAAACGGTAGCCGCCAGCCTGATGAAAATCGGTAACGATATCCGGATGCTGTCCTCGGGACCACGCGCGGGAATCGGCGAACTGCACATTCCGGATAATGAGCCGGGTTCGTCGATCATGCCGGGTAAAGTCAACCCAACCCAGTGCGAAGCCATGACGATGGTAGCCGCGCAGGTGATGGGGAACGACGTCGCGATCAACATCGGCGGTATGACAGGCCATTTCGAACTGAACGTGTTCAAACCGGTCATGATCTATAACTTCCTGCATTCGGCCCGGCTAATCGGTGATGTCTGCGTATCGTTCAACGACAAGTGTGCGGAAGGCATCGAACCAATTGAAGCCAATATTAAGAAGCACGTCGATTCGTCGCTGATGCTGGTGACGGCGCTGAACACCAAAATCGGCTATTACAAGGCAGCTGAAATTGCGCAGACCGCCCACAAAAACGGCTCGACGCTGAAAGAAACGGCCGTCCAGCTTGGCTACGTAACACCCGAAGAGTTCGACCAGTGGGTGATTCCAGGCGACATGGTCGGCGAGATCAAGTAACACAGTGTAGGTTTTACGAACAGGGGGATTATTGCGGCTTAGCTTGGGATAATCCCCCTGTTGTTTTAATGGCCTGTTTGCCCCAATACCTGCTCAGCTCCCGTTACCCAATTCACGATCGCCGGACCCCAGTAATAAAGTGTGAAATAGTACGTGCCAACCAGTAAAAAACTAGTAACGAACAGCAGGACGAACGAAGCTAGAACACGGGCTATGGGCGCTACGTGACGACGGCCCGCCCGGACGAATAATTCAACAACAAGTAGATTGGGCAGGTAAAAGAAGAACGCCATGAATCGGTCAAATGGCCCGTTAAAGGTATTGTTATGCCCCAGACCATCGGTGAGCATGACCCAGAATCCGTAGTCAATTCGGTACAGCCACGAGCCAATCGCCAGCGCATACAACCGAAGTGACCACGCCCGATGCCGATCCATATCCCCCAGTACAGCGTAACGATACGTAGCGACGGCTGAAACCAGCATCAGCAGACCGTACAGCGCAAAGCCAATATTCATCGCAGACCCGCCAATGGTGCCCTTGAGGCCAATGAAGGCTAAGCCACCAACGGCGGTCAGCAGACAGGCCAGCACGTACACGCGTCCGATCCAGCGGTGAGCAACCGGGAAACGCAACCGAATACCTTCAAGTAGCTGAATACTACCCAGAACCAGAATGATACCTCCCGCGGCAAAGTGTAATCCGATGCCTGTGGTAGCAGCCGTCGTGCCTGATTCATAGAGCCGGGGAAGCACCTGATTCCAGCGGGCCATCTTGCCTTCATATAAGGCCGAAGCATAATAAGCCAAGATGTAAAGCCCAAACAGGGCCGCGCTGGTCCAGACGGTAATGACCAGTAAAATACTTGTCCAACGTAACGTCTGGAAGCTCCATTGGTCTAGGCGCTGTCGGGTAGGTGGCTCAGTAGATGGAGTGAGTACATGTGTTGTCATGGAGATACGGCTGGCTGTGCGGACAGGATTGGTTACGTGAGGAGGCAACGCTGTTAGGTTAATAAACTAGGGTCTAAATTAACGATATTGACCTGCTTAAGAAAATAAATGAGTAGGTTCCTGAATCGTATATTATTTCAAAAGCGCAACGCCACAACGATAACTCGTTGTGGCGTTGCGCTTTTGAAACCTGTTTAGCTGGCCAATACCTACAAATTCATGCCGCCTGAGACCTCGATACGCTGACCGTTGATCCAACGGGCTTCGTCGGTGCAGAGGAAGGCAACTACTCCGCCAATATCTTCGGCTAAGCCGACGCGGCCTAGAGCCGTTACGGAAGCAATCTGTTTGTTCAGGTCGGCGTTGTCACGCACATGCCCTCCGCCGAAATCCGTAGCGATAGCCCCCGGTGCCACTACGTTGGCTGCAATACCACGCGGACCAAGTTCTTTGGCCAGGTAGCGAGTCAGGGTTTCAATAGCCCCTTTCATGGATCCATAGGCTGACGACCCTGGCATGGAAAACCGGGCTAGTCCCGACGAGATGTTGATGATACGACCACCATCAGTAATCAAAGGAAGGGCTTTCTGCGTCAGAAAAAACACTCCTTTGAGATGGATATTCATAACCTGATCGAACTGTTCCTCGGTCGTTTCGGCAAAAGGCGCGTAGAGTGCCGTGCCCGCATTGTTAATCAGAAAGTTGAATTGGTCGGCCTGGAACGCCTGAGTAAGAGTAGATTTGACCTGCTCAAAAAAAGGATCAAATGACGCTACGTCGCTCGTATTCAGCTGGAGAGTAGCGGCTCGCTGCCCCATCTGTTCAATTTCACGGACGACCGCTTGGGCTTCGTCCTGTTTGCTATTATACGTGAGTAGTACATCAATTCCTTTTTTAGCCAGGTTAAGCGCCATGTCTTTACCCAGTCCACGGCTGCCGCCGGTTACCAGCGCAATCTTTGTCGTTGTCATAGTGGTTGTGTTTAACGAGACAAAGGTGGCGCCGACTAGGCCGGAAAAAATGGTTTAAATTCCAGAATTTACGTAAGCGCCGTCAGGTAATTCTGGGGCTGACGATCCGGCTCTGGTGCTTCCTGCTGTTTCCGGTACCGCAGGGGCGTGAGGCCGGTCATACTTTTAAAAAACTTAATGAAATTTGTCGACTCGCTGTAGGTAAGTCGATTGCCGATTTCAGCCACACTCATGTTGGTCGTAAGCAGTAGCTTCTGTGCTTCCTGGACGATACGTTCCTCCATCAGATCGCAGGGTGATTTTCCTGTTGTCAATTTAATGGTATTGCCCAGGTGAGTGGGATGGATAAAAAGCCGGTCCGCAAAATCCCGGCTATGAAACATTTGATCGGTGCGACCACTCAGCAGATCATCAAAGTGCTGATTCAACAGGGCAATAAAGTCAGCCGTAATCTCGTCCTTCCGGCTCAGAACTTTCTGGGGAATTGGCATTTTGGGTTCAGTTGGATTCTGTTGCCTTCATCAACAAGGTAAGTGGCTGTTTGGTGCAATGGTAACGAGTGATGCTCTATCATACCTGAGGACGTCCACTGGTTGGACCGTTGTGCTTTCTATTTTTCCAGCGTCAGTTAGACTCTAGCAGGTCGCTTGGTAGTGAGTGGGGATGGGCAGTCCAGATCGACTACAACTCTCTTCGTTGCACTGTAGGCATACACGGGTACTTGTACTAGTAGCCAATAGAAAAAATAAAAAAGTTGATTAAGAGGTAGGTTATGTAACCTACTGTATACTAGGTACTTTTGATTATTATATAATTTATAAAAAAATTTAATTATAGAACTAATAAGTCTATGTTTTTGAATACATCGTATACCTGCTATCTTAGGATTAAATATCCATTAAATCTTTTATCAATCAGTTACCAATCTAAGTATTTATGCTGAAAAATGTAATGAATCGTGTAGGTGTGGCAACAGCCGTTCTGGCGACCGGCTTTCTGGTTAGTAATTGTCAGCCTGATGTTAAAATCGACGCACCCGCGCCGACGAACGTAGGTGCTCGCCTGGGAACCGGTGAGCAGTACAAACCCGGCGAAGTACTGATCAAGTTTTCGGAGGGGCTGAGCGCCGTTAGCAAATTACCCATTCTCAACTTGATTGGTGGAACGGTGACCGAAACGATCCTGACAAAAACGATGCAGCAGGCCGGACTAACCGAAGGCGTACTGGTCGTAAAAACAACGAAGGAACTTGCGCAGGTACTAAGCCTGCTGAATGGTCTGCCTGGTATCGAATTTGTCGAGCCTAACTTTATTTATACCCACCAGGCTACGTCCAATGACCCGGCATACACTAACGGATCGCTGTGGGGTATGTATGGATTGGCTACGTCACCCGCCAATCAGTATGGCAGCGGAGCTGGAACGGCCTGGGCAAACAACAAAACTGGATCGAGCTCGGTCATCGTCGGAATTATCGACGAAGGATTCATGACCACTCACGCTGATCTGAGTGCTAATACCTGGGTCAACCCCTACGAAACCGTAAACGGGCGTGACGACGATGGCAACGGTTACATTGACGACGTAAACGGCTGGGACTTTGCCGCCAACAATGCCAGTGTTTACGACGGGACCGCTGACGATCACGGTACGCACGTGGCTGGTACGATCGGAGCAAAAGGAGGTAACGGAATAGGTGTTGCCGGAGTCTGCTGGAACGTCAAAATGATTTCGCTGAAATTTCTGGGAGAAGGCGGTGGCTCTACGACCAGCGCGATCAAAGCCATCGACTACCTGACCGATCTGAAAACGCGGCACGGTCTCAACATCGTGGCTAGTAACAACTCCTGGGGTGGTGGTGGTTTTTCGCAGGCGTTGCAGAGCGCTATTGGCCGGGCCAACAACGCAAATATTCTGTTCGTAGCGGCTGCCGGTAATGGCGGCAGCGACGGTGTTGGCGATAACAACGACCAGGTGGCCAACTACCCCTCGAATTATACCAATGCCAACGTAATTGCCGTGGCATCAATCACCTCGTCGGGAGCTTTGTCTAGCTTCTCGAACTACGGCGCGCAGTCGGTTGATATTGGTGCGCCTGGATCGGGAATCGTCTCGACGTTGCCTTACACGGGATCAACACCGGCTTATGGCTCGTACAACGGTACGTCGATGGCAACTCCGCACGTAACCGGAGCGGTGGCCCTCTACAAATCGATCAACCCGTCGGCTACGGCGTCGCAGATAAAAGCGGCCGTTCTAAACGCTGGAGCGCCGACAAGTTCGCTTTCGGGCAAGACCGTTACCGGCGACCGGCTACGAGTCAGTACGTTCTAGTCTGAAGAAAGCCAGTGAAGAACTGGTTACCACTACGCAGCGAGCCCGCTAAACCATTGGAATATCTTCGATGGTTTAGCGGGCTCACTGCGTAGTGGTAACCAGTAACAGTCCTCGCCTAGGCATAACATACTACGTACAGTCTCGGCGAATCGACCGGGTGGCTGACTTGTACCGGGCAGGCGTTTCGATCTAATTATTACACGGAGCGTTTAGGCCCTCATAAGGTAAGGCGCATCAGCCAACCCGTAACCAGGCCGCCGTAGGTGCCCAGGACGTGACTCAGTACCGCTAGTAGCACGCCAACGGGGGCCAGCGCCGGGTGGAAGATAGATGCTACCGCCGGAGCGGTGGATACACCTCCGATGTTTGCCTGACTGCCGACGGCTACGAAGAAATACGGCGCTTTGATAAGGCGGGCCGTTACGAGCATGACCAGAATATGAATCAACATCCAGATCACCGCCACCAGGAACAACCCCGGATTACCGCCGAGATTCGAGAGGTCAAGCCGCATACCGATGGTCATAATCAGGAAATAGACGAACAACGTAGCGAGGTCTGTCGTACCTAGCTTTTCTAGTTTGCGTAAGCGGGTAAATGATAGGCCAATACCGAGTGTTGTCGAGAGGATGACGACCCAGAGGAAATTAGACGTAAACGGGTCAAGACCGTACGTAGCCAGTGCGGCTTTATACGGTTGCAGGTTGGTCGAAATCCAATAGGCCAGTCCGTGTGCGAATGCTCCACCACCAAAGCCTAATGCTAGGATCGTACTGAGATCGAGCAGGTTGGCTGGTCGGTCGGGTTCTTCTTTAAATTCCAGAATCCGCTGCTTCACTTCGTCAATTGACCGATTATCGGCATGGAGCCAGGCGTCGATTTTATCCTTATAGGCAGCGCCGTAAATCAGGCAGGCTGTCCAGGTGGTAGACACGACCGCATCGACGACTAAAATAATGGCAAACAATGGCTCGCTACAGCCGTAAATTTCTTTCAGTGCCAGCTGGCTGCTACTACCGCCAATCCAGCTGCCCGAAATGGTAACCAGACCTTTCCAGTATTCGTTGGCAATGGCCTGCTCACGGAAACCGGGCAATAGCCACATCACGATCAACAGGGCGATCGGAGCGCCAAGGATAATGCCAATGGTTCCCGCCATGAACGTAACGAGTGCTTTGTTGCCCAGACGTAAAATGGCACGTAAATCCGCCGTCGACGTCAGCAGTACCAGGGCGGCCGGCAGCAGGTAAGAGGTCGATACCTTATACAGCACCGACTGCTCACCCGAAACGATGTTCAGACTGTTCATGGCCGCTGGGAAAATATAGCATAACAGCAGCGCCGGTACGTAGGTGTAAAACTTCTGCCAGCCGGGGTGCGCCGATTGTGATGTTCGGAAAATCAGCGTTAACAGCACCAGTAGAATGCCTAACGTAACGGCATCGTTGGTAATCAGCGGTTCGTTCATTCGGGAAGGGAGTAGGGCTTTCTTAAAAACCGGCCGCCTGGCCGTCTTTGCGGGACTCGGTAGCGCCGTGGTATACCTTGTTCTTCGCGTCGTACAAGATAGCCTGGTAGCCGCCGTAGCCGCCCAGCCCGTAGCCAACTTTGTGTCCCATACGCATCAGATCGCGGATGGTTTCGTACGGATAACCGGATTCGAGCGTAATCATTCCAGAGTCGATCGTGCGTTCGCCCGTTGGTTCTGACGAACCCTGGTGGTCGATACGCGGGGCGTCGCCCGCTTCCTGTGGATTCATGCCGTAATCGATCAGGTTCATCACAATCTGCACGTGACCCAGTGGCTGGAAGCTGCCGCCCATCAGGCCAAAGCTCATGTAGGGCTGCCCGTCTTTTGTGATAAACGCAGGGATGATGGTCTGAAAAGGGCGTTTGTGGGGCGCGTACGTGTTATTCTGACCGTCGGTTAAACTATAAAGCTCACCCCGGTTCTGAAGCATAAAGCCCAGTCCGTCCGGCACCATGCCCGAGCCGAAACCCCGGTAGTTGCTCTGAATCAGCGATACCATGTTGCCTTCCTCATCGGCAACGGTCAGGTAAATCGTGTCGCCATCTTTGAGTGCCGGGTTACCGGCTTCAACCCGGGTAGCGGCCCGATTGGGATTAATGAGTTTGTGGCGCTCAGCCGCGTAGGCTTTGCTGATTAGCTCCTTGACCGGAATTTTAGCGAAGTCCGGATCGGCGTAGTACTTCGCGCGATCCTCGAAGGCCAGCTTCTTGGCCTCCACGAACCGGTGAATATGTTCCGGGCTACCCCAGGGAATTTTCGAAAAATCATAGGGTTCCAGCAGATTTAGCATCTGGAGGGCGGCAATGCCCTGACTGTTGGGCGGCAGTTCCCAAACATCGTATCCCCGGTAGTTTGTCGACGCGGGTTCGACCCAGGTGGATGTATGATCGGCCAGGTCTTTAGCGCTGAGAAAGCCACCCATTCGTTTCATGAACGCATCGATAGTCTGGGCGATCTCGCCTTTATAGAACGCATCACGGCCGCCTTTGGCGATCTTCTCCAGGGTATTAGCCAGGGCCGGATTTTTAAAGAGATCACCCCGTTTGGGGGCTGCGTTGTTGATCGAATACGTTCCGTTTACGTTCGGGTACTTGCCAAACCGGTTGAGCATGGATGGCCAGTAGAAGGCAGCTTCGTCGTGTACCGGATACCCGTCACGGGCGTAACGAATGGCGTGGGATAAGAGGTCGGTCATGGGCTTCTTCCCAAACCGTTTGTGCAGTTCGAACCAGCCGTCGACGCAACCCGGTGTCGAGACAGGCAGCGGGCCGTCGGATGGAATGTGCGTCAGACCACGTTTTTTGAATTCGGCCAGCGTCAGCGTATAGGGCGAGCGGCCCGAGGCATTCAGACCGTAGAGTTTCTTGCTTTTGGCGTCCCAGACGATGGCAAACAGATCGCCACCGATGCCATTAACGTGGGGCTCCACGACGCCCTCCATTGCGTTAGCCGCAATGGCCGCATCGATGGCATTCCCTCCGGAGCGGAGAACAGCAAGGGCGGCCTGGGTTGATAAGGGATGGGAAGTGCAGGCCATGCCCCGCTGCGCCATAACGACCGATCGGGTAGCAAAGCTCTTGCCCATCAAGCGGTCCTGAGCCGAGGCCACTAGGGACGTACTGGCCAGCAGCCAGAGAGAAAGTACAGTTTTCTTCATGTGAGAGTACTAGGCGGGTAATAAAAACAAGTGCCACGGTCATTGACCGTGGCACAAGATAATAAGCAACGAGTTACCGCCTAACCAGGGGGCCAGTTTATGCCGGAATCTGGCTGGTATCGTTTAGATTTAACACCTCGCTGGTATGCTTTCTGATCTGTTTGCCCAGATCCGGGTTCTTGCTGAGTGATTGCCCATAGGACGGAACCATCTCTTTCAGCTTGGTCTGCCAGGCTTCGGTTTTCACCTGCTCTGGGTAGCAGCGTTTCAGCAGGTCGAGCATGATCGATACGGCCGTCGACGCACCCGGAGAGGCTCCTAGCAGGGCGGCAATGCTGCCATCGGCGGCACTAACGACTTCGGTACCGAACTCCAGCACACCACCCGCTTTTTCGTCTTTTTTGATGACCTGTACCCGCTGGCCGGCCATTTCGAGTTCCCAATCGTCCATTTGGGCGTCCGGGAAGTACTCTCTCAGCGCGTTCAGCCGGTCTTGCGGGGACTGCATCACCTGTTCGATGAGGTAACGGGTCAGCGGAATATTACGCACCCCAGCCATCACCATCGGATACATGTTGCTGAGTTGGATCGAACCCGGCAAATCCATGTACGAACCGCTTTTCAGAAACTTAGTCGAAAAACCAGCATACGGTCCGAACAGCAATTCGCGTTTGCCGTCGATCATCCGGGTATCCAGGTGGGGCACCGACATCGGAGGAGCGCCAACCGATGCTTTACCGTACACCTTAGCCTGGTGTTGCTCAATGATATCGCGGTTGGTGCATTTGAGCCACTGCCCACTCACGGGGAAACCACCGTAGCCTTTGCTTTCAGGAATATTTGATTTCTCGAGCAGCCGCAACGAACCACCGCCCGCGCCGATAAAGACAAAGCTCGTATCAACGGTACGTGTCTGGCCGCTGGCATTATCTTCAACCTTGACCGACCAGCCACCCGTTTTCGACCGGCTCAGGTTACGGACATCGTGGTTGAAGTACATCTTGATCCCCGACATTTCCATCAGCCGAAGGAACATCGCGCGGGTAAGGGCACCAAAGTTAACGTCAGTGCCGATGTCCATTTTTGTGGCAGCTACCGGCTGGTTCGGGTCCCGATTGTGCATTACCAGCGGAATCCATTCGGTCAGCTTCGCTTTGTCTTCGGAATACTCCATACCCTGAAAAAGGTAATTCTGGGTGAGTGCCTCGAAGCGCTTTCTGAGATAGTCAACGTTATCTTTGCCCCACACAAAACTCATGTGCGGAATGGGTCGGATAAAGTTAGGCGCATCGTTCAGAAACCCTTTCTCCACGAGGTAGGCCCAGAATTCTTTCGATTCCTCAAACGACTCGGCGATCTTGATTGCCTTGACAATCTCAACCGTTCCGTCTTTACGTTCGGGGGTATAGTTCAATTCGCAGAAGGCCGAGTGGCCGGTCCCGGCGTTGTTCCAGGCGTCGGAGCTTTCGGCGGCTGCGCTGTCGAGTCGTTCGTAAATATCAATGGTCAGGTCGGGTTGCAGTTCTTTCAGCAACACGCCCAGGGTGGCACTCATAATGCCAGCTCCGATTAAGACTACGTCGGGGCCGTTCTGTTCGGAATTATCGCGCTTTG
Organism: Spirosoma pomorum; assembly: GCF_054776615.1. Lineage (NCBI taxonomy): Bacteria > Pseudomonadati > Bacteroidota > Cytophagia > Cytophagales > Cytophagaceae > Spirosoma > Spirosoma pomorum. The sequence continues at coordinate 348,764 of NZ_BAAHBP010000002.1, read as the reverse complement.
CCATTCAAATAGCCGGGTAAAAACATCTAAAGTAGTACAAAAATAGCAGGCTTGTTGTTCCGGATTGGCGGTGGAATCTTACTGTTAATTGAGGGCAATACAATTGCTTTTGTGGATTTAGCCTACTTTTGGCAAAAGTAACGCTACTGATCTGATGCTGTCGCGATTTTTTTCAATACTGTGAACAACATGATCCGGACAGAGCATTCCTGCGAATGAAAAAATTGCGTACAGGCCCCCTCTCCGGCCGTCTGCGCCGGGCTATGTGGCTGATTTGCTGCGTTAGTTTGCTTGGTCAATCGGTCTGGGCGCAGTCTATAAATCCAGTCCTTCCCACCCCCGAACCAGCGGGCATCCGGCAGGGACGTTTTATTGGGGTTGTAGCCGGAACGGCTGCATTTTACACGTTGACTTTGTTGCTACTCAAAAAACAGTGGTACAAAAAGAAAGTCCCCTTTCACAGCTTCAACGATAACGGCGAGTGGTTACAGATGGACAAGATCGGCCATATGACCACGGCCTATTGCATGAGCCGGGGCGGCTATGAACTGATGCGCTGGAGTGGCGTTAGCGAAGGGGCTAGTACGCTGACGGGTGGCTTGCTGGCCCTGTTATTTCAGACGACCATCGAAGTGTTCGACGGGCATTCGGAAGGGTGGGGGTTTTCAAGGGGCGACATGGTGGCGAATGTAGCGGGTACTGCCCTTTTTGTGGGTCAGCAGTACGGTGCTGGTCAGCAGGTTGTTACGTTAAAGTACGGATTCCGAAAAACGATTTTTCCTCAGTATCGTCCAAATCTGCTTGGGCACTCGGTGGGGCAGCAGATGCTGAAGGATTATAACGGGCAGCAATACTGGCTGTCGGTCAATTTGGCGTCGGTGTTACCGGTTGGTCCCGCCTTTCCGCGCTGGTTAAATATGGATGTGGGCTACAGCGGTAGCGGCATGATTGGCGGGCACGAGAACCCGAAGGTGTTCGACAAAGAGGGTAACGAAGTGAAGTTCGAACGATACCGGCAGTTCTTTATCTCCCCCGACGCTGATCTGTCGCGCGTTGGTACGTTCAGCCCATCGCTACAGCGGTTTATCGGGACGGCGCAGTTCTTTAAAATACCAGCCCCCTCGCTGGAATACAATAAGCAGCAGGGCGTACGGTTCCACCCGTTCCTGTTGCCGAAAGAATAGACAGGAGGGGAAGGTTATCCGGTTAGTCGTCGGTAAAATTCGTCGCGGTAACTGTCGCCGACGGGAATAATGGTTTTACCGATAAAAATACGGCTGCGTTCGACCGAGTCGATGCTGCTAATGTTGACGATGTAGGATTTATGCACCCGGACAAACTGCTCCTCGGGCAGTTGTTCCTGCATTTGCCGCATCGTTTGTAGAGTCATTACCCGGACGTCAGTGGTGTGCAGTACGCAGTAATTCTGCATCGCTTCAACGTACAACAGGGCATTAAACGTAACTTTAACCAACCGTGCTTCGGTTCGGACAAACAGAAAATCGCGCGTTTGCTCGGGTGCGTTGATGCCAGATGGTGTAGGTTGGCAAATAACCTCACGGGCTTTCTGGACGGCTTTGTAAAACCGCTCGAACGGAATGGGCTTCAGTAGATAATCGATGGCGCTGTGCTCAAAGCCATCGAGTGCGTAATCGGCGTAGGCGGTGGTAAAAATGATCCGTGTTTTTGTGCCAATCAGGTTCGCCAATTGTAGCCCCGTCAGGCCAGGCATCTGAATATCAAGAAAAAGCAGATCGACCGGATTTTCATCCAGCGTCGGTAGTACGTCGAGGGGATTCGTTGTGGCAAAGACAACATGCAGGTACGAAATATGATCGGCGTGGGCGCGTATCAGATCGATGGCCAGCGGTTTATCGTCAACGATTCCGCACCGGATGGGGCCATAGCGAACAGGGTCGCGCTGGATAATACTGGGCATGGTTCAGAACGTTATGTGGAGGTCTATGTCGAATAAGACGTCGGTGTCGTTGATGCGTAGGGAATGGCGGTCAGGATATTCCAGCGCAAGCCGACGCCGGATGTTAGCCAGGCCAATACCACCGGTTTTGTCTTTCTGGCCCGTTTGTTTGGCGTTACAGCACCGAAATATAAGCTGCCGATCATCGACCGTCAAATCAATGATAATGGCCTGACCCTGGTGTAAATCGCCATGCTTAAAGGCGTTCTCCACAAACGGAATCAGGAGCATGGGCGCAATCTGTCGGTTGTCGAATGATCCAGTAAATGATGTCCGTACGTTGTCGCGGACGCTCTGCCCGAGCTGTTCCAGGTCTATGTAGCTTTTGACGTACGAAATCTCCTCGGCCAGCGGCACCGCTACCGACTGACTGCTATAAAGCATATAGCGTAATAGGTCCGCCAGTTTCAACAGGGCGTCGGGCATCCGGCCGGGCTGGGTCAGAGAGAGGGCATAGAAGTCGTTGAGGACGTTGAACAGAAAATGCGGATTAACCTGCGCCCGCAGCAGCGACACCTCGGCTTTCATCTGCTCGCGGGCCCGCTGTTGTTGCTGGACGTAATTTTCGGCAAAGCCATACAGGACCCCGTAGAGCGCCCAGTTCCAGTAAAACAGCACCGCGTTTTGGACGAACCAGGTCCAGGTGAAATTTGGGTTAACGGCGTAGTTATCGTATTGAAATAAGGGTTTTAGAATGCCGAATTCAACCACGTAACGCATGGTCACGATCAGAAGAAGCGTGGTCGGCACGTTAATGATTGCCAGCCAGCCGGGCCACGGCCAGGGTCGTATCAGGAAACGATAAATCAGCGCGTATCCTGCGTAAAAGGCGGTTGCGTTGATGAGCATGTACATTGACGAAATAAGCAACGTACGGCCGACGGTAGGGTGATAACGACTGTGCTCGTAGTGCTGTATTGCGTCGCTGAGCAGCAGCAAACTCCAGAAAAGAAGATGGATCAGGACGAGGTATTGCCGCTTCATACACGCGTAGGTTTGGCCCAAAATACCACATATCTTGCTCAACTGCTGGTTGACTTGACGAACACTGGATGAGGCTACACCAATGCACTACTAACCTGGATAAACCGGCCCATTTCCCGGATCGGGGTTTTGTCAAGAGAAAAACGGCGTTGGTCAATCTCAGTTTGAGGGCTCATGGTGCACACCAATTTTTGGGTAATTATTCACCAACCCTGCTGAAATACCATGAACAAATTGTGCCTGTTCGTACTTTTTGTTAGCCAGCTAGCCCTGGCTCAATCTCCTTCTCAACCATCGCCCTTTGGGGCAAAAGCCGGTGAGAAATTAACCGTAACGGTGCATCCGGGTGTCGAACTGCTGGCCATCATCCAGTATCTGGCTGGTCGCGAAGGCCCGCAGCCATCCCCTTATCTGACGGCTGTACGTACCCATTTTGCTCCCTACCGGAATCACCCGGCGGTACTGTTTCTATTCAACTCTGACGTTTCTACCGGTTTTGATCTGCCAGAATTGGGCTGGTGTTTTGCCGATCCGATGAAACCGTCGACGTTTACTGTCCCTGACTCGACCTATTGGCTGAAAGCGTTTTCCCGGCAGGAGCTGACTGATTACCTGACACTATGCGCCGATTTTGCTAAGAAGAGTCAGTTTAGTGCGTTCTATCGGCAGCACCAGGCTGACTATGATCGCTGGGGCAAGGCCTACCGGCATCAGGTCGATTCATTGCAGATGGTGCAGAAACTAGAACGCTTTTTTCGCTACCCGACCACCAGCCGCTGGTACATCTGCCTTGACCCGATGAACTCATACGGCGCGCACGCCATCATGACCAAAACACTGGCTCCGGCCTTTAGCCAGTACATTGTGTACCAGCAAGGGTACTGGGACCGCCAGGCTAGTGCAAAAAAAGACCTTTCCTTCGATACCGGCATAACCAATATATACGATCTGGTCTGGCACGAGGGTAGTCACATCTATATCAGTCAATTACGTCAGCGATACCGGGCTCAGATTGATTCGCTCAATCATTTGATGCCCAAAAATGACCGACTCGCTCAGCAGAACATTAATGACTGGCCGCATTTTGTGGATGAGTCTATCGTACGCGCCATTTCGCTTGCCCTGCATCGTGAATATGTCGGGGCTGATGCTGCCAAACAGCGGCTCGCGTCGGAGGAGAAGAGTGGCTACGTATATACCGATAAACTAGCCAGTATGCTACAGAACGACTACCTCCATACCCGCCAGTACGCTACGTTCGATGAATACTTTCCGGTCCTTTTGCGGAACTGGGCAACGCTGAAGCCGGTCAATTAGTAGTTGTCTAGTTTGTAGCATTCCAGTGCATGAGAAACGTAGAAGCCCCACCTGGTACCAGGTGGGGCTTCTACGTGACTATCTTTTATTATTTCAATAACTCGGCCAGTTTCTTGTGCAAAGCCTCACCCCGCAAATTTTTGGCGATGATCTTGCCGTCTTTGTCCAGGAGAAAACTTGTCGGGACGGCTTTGATTGAATAAAGGCCAGCTGCTTCGTTTTTCCAGCCTTTCAGGTCCGATACGTGATACCAGGTTAGGTTGTCGGCGTTGATGGCTTTTTCCCAGAGCCGCTTTTTGTCATCAAGCGAAACGCCTAGAATCTCGAAACCTTTGTCGTGGTATTTCTGGTAAGCGGCCACCACGTTGGGGTTTTCTTTCCGGCAGGGACCGCACCAGCTGGCCCAGAAATCGACCAGTACGTACTTGCCCCGCAACGACGATAGCGCAACGGGTTTGCCGGTGGTATCGGCCATGCTGAACTCCGGTGCGGTGCGGCCGAGGCCGATTTTCGCCTGCTCGTCGAGGAAGGTTCTGATTCGTTTACCGTAATAGGATTGCTGGCCCTGCGGTGCCAGTGTGCCGTAAACTTTCTCCAGTTTCTCCGGCTCCATTTCGTAATAGGCCTGTGCCAGATAGGCACTTACGACGGAAGTGGGATGCTGCCGGATAAACTGCTGCGACAGCGAATCTGCCCGACCAAATGCGGCCTGAACTTCGCGGCTTTGTTGTTTCGCCAGACTGTCGGGTAATTTGTCAGACGGGTTGGCTTTCATGGCCGAGTATTTCTTCTCGATGGCCTGGAGTTTCTCACCTACCTGCGCGTCTAACTCACGGCGGTGCTGTTTGTAAAGTAAATCGAGCGGAGCACCTGTTATCTGTCCTTTGCTGATCGAATCTTTGTCGGTCTTAACAGTTACGGTGCCGGGCTGCATGAAAATCGGCAGTCGACTCGTTCGTTTGCTTAGGGCCACCGAGAAGACAGCAGGGTTGGGTATCGTGCCCTTGAACGTAAAGGAACCATTCGTGGCGCGGACAGAATCGGCCACGTATTCGTCCCCTTGTGGGTAGAACAGATAGACGTACTCATTAGTCAGCCCATTGATTTGGCCTTTAATTACGTATTGATCACTGGGGGCGGCCGACGTTTTTCTGGCAGTTTGCGCCTGCGCCGACACGGCCAGCAGGAGGCAGAAGGGGAGGAGAGTTTTCATAAAGAGCGAAAGAATGAAAGAGTGGAAGTGTGAATGAGCAAATGATATTCAGAGCAGTCGCTCTTTCATTCTTTCGCCCATTCACGCGTTTAGTTAATACACATAGCCTGGATTCTGCTGTAGGTTAGGGTTGGCGAGACCTTCGCCCTGGGGAATGGGGTAGAGCGCGGCCGTGGCTTTCCAGGTTGACTTTTTTGCGCCCAGCACAGCGTTGGCCCGGTTGGTCCGTTTTAGGTCGAACCAGCGGTGGCCCCATTCGGCGATCAACTCGATACGCCGTTCCTGCTCGACAGCCAGTAACAGGGTGGCTTTGTCGAGCGTTGTGGATAATGCAGCCAGCCCGGCTCGGTTTCTTAGCACGTTCAGATCGGCGATAGCGCCGGTGAGGTTACCCTGCTGCGCCCGCGCTTCGGCCCGGATCAGGTACTGTTCAGCCAGTCGGAACATCATCAGGTATTCGGTGACAGTAGCGTTGCTTTTGACCTTGTATTTGTACGGGTGCTTATACGTTTTGCCCTGATAAGTATAGCTTCTTACCCAGGCCGCCTGCCGCTTATCGGTTGCTTCGAAGGCATTGGGCGCATCGTCGGTGAAGTAGTAGAGTGGTGCGCCGTTAGTAGCTGGAATGGTCAGCGCGCCTACGAACGTATTGTTGTTGGGCGAAACAGGAGCCAGTTGCCAGATGGCTTCAGTGCTGTTTTTCAGAAACACGCTATTGGGGTCATCCACCAACGTGTAACCGCCATTGCTGATAAGGGAGGTGGCTTTAGCCTCGGCGTTGGTCCAGTCCTGCGTGTAGAGATAAGCGCGGGCGAGCAGCGCGGTAGCCGTCCACTTGTTAGGGCGGGTCTTTTCACCCGTTGTCGCATACGTAGCAGGGAGTTGCGCTTCAGCTTCGATCAGATCCCGGATGATGTTCTGGTAAACCGTAGCCTGTGGGGTGCGGCCCAGTGTTGCATTGGTTTGAAAGTTAGTCGACGTAACGAGAGGTACATCGCCGTAAAGATTCGTCAGGTAGAACAGATTGAACGCCCGGATTACTTTCGCTTCGCCCAGCAGCCGATCTTTGACGGCAGGTGTCAAAGCCGTTGACGCAGTCAAACCTTCAACGGCCGCGTTAGCGTAATAAATGTACTGGTACCCCGATGACCAGAGCGTACCTACCTGGGCCGTACTCGATAGCAACTGATTGGTCACAAAGGGTTGAAAGTCTGTCGACTGAAAATAAAGTAGCTCGTCGGCCGACATGCCGGCTATCATCGTGACGAGTCCGTTTCCCAGAAAGGCGGCATTACTGACGTTCATCTGCGAGTAGGCACCCAGCAGCGTCGAGGTGGCAGCCTGATCGCCACTGTACACTTTATCGGCAGCAACCAGCGTCGGTGAGGGGGCCACGTTGACGTACTGTTTACAGGCTGTCGTGCTCAGCAGAAAGGCCATCAGGGCCGGCAGGATGAATGTATTACGTTTCATGGAGGTGCTACGGTTGGGTTAGAACGAGAGTTGAATACCACCGGTCAACAGGCGGAGCGGGGGCAGGGCCGTGCCGACCGTTTCGGGGTCCAGCCCATTGTAGTTGGTGAAGGTCAGCAGGTTATTACCCTGTACGTAGACCCGGCAGGTTTTCAGCTTTGCCCGCTCAATCCAGCCGGTTGGCAACGTGTACGAGAGCGATAGCGTTTTTAGCCGAATAAACGATGCATCGACCACGAGCGCGTCGGAGTTGGCGTAGTTGCTGTAAGCGGTGTACGCTGCGCCGAAGCCCTGGGTAGGTCGTGGAACACTGGCATTCGGATTGTCGGCCCGCCAGTAATCGGCTACACCCGCGTCGAAGTTGTTGAGCGAACCGGGGGTTGTAAACGAGTATGTAGCGCGGTAACTTTTAGCTTGTTGCTTAACGGCCTGGAAGAAGATGTTCAGCTCCCAGCCTTTGTAGCGTAAGCTGTTATTGATACCCCCGTAGGCCGTGGGTAGCGGACGGGGAAAACTGTTAATAATGGCGACGCGGTCATTGGCAAATGAGATGACGCCGTCATTATTAATATCCTGTACCGTCGCGAGTCCCGTTTGCGGATTGATACCCGTAAAGCGATAGCCACGCCCCACAGGCACCGGCTGACCAATTACGTACTGATTGCGATACGATGACGATTCGAGACCAGGAAAGTCGACCAGTGCACTTTTCGCGAACGTCAGGTTAGCCGAGGTCGTCCAGTTGAGCGTGGCCGTGCGAATATTGGTCGTATTTAATTCTAACTCCAGCCCTTTATTCTCAACCAGCGCCGGAAAATTAGTTGGATAGCCCGAAAACCCGGTCTGCGAGGGCAGTACATAATTGACCAGCTGATTGCCGGTGCGGTTCTGATAGTAGCCCGCCGTCAGCAGAATCCGATCATCAATAAAGCCCAGTTCGACAGCCGCTTCGAGTTTGCGGACCCGCTCCCAGCTATAATTGGGGTTAACCAGACTGGTTGGGTACAGGCCCGGCTGTCCCTGATAACTGTAGAAGGTTGAACTGTACGTTGACAGGTACTGGTAATCGCCGATCTGATCGTTGCCCGTAACCCCATAGCTGCCCCGTAGTTTACCGTACGACAGAAAGGGAACTACATTCTTTACGAACGATTCCTGCCCAAACAACCAGGCGACACCCACGGCGCCAAAGTTGCCGAAGCGATTGTTAGGGCCAAAGCGGCTGGAACCGTCGCGTCGAAACGTACCATTGATAATGTATTTCTCCGACAGATTATAGTTTAACCGTCCGAATACCGACTGGTACTTGTACTCCGCGTAGCGGGTGTTGGTGACCGTGATAGTACCCGCAGCAGCAATTGACCCCAGTAGGGCGTCATTGGTGTAGTTACTGGCACTTAACCACTGTGATGTACTCAAATTGCTCTGCCAGGTACCGCCCACCAGAGCCTGCAATCGGCCTGGGCCAAGTTTTACGTTGTAATCGGCCTGGGGTTCAATGATGTAGTTTTCTGTCGCGCTGTTAGCGAAGTACGAGTAGCCACGGGGAGAGAAATTGGGGTTCTGCGACGCGGCTGATACCTTTTCCAGTTGATCAAGCGAGATGCGTGTGTAACCCAGACTGGCTTTCAGATTCAGCCCTGGAATGACACGGTATTGGAGCACGGCATTGCTGACCAGATTGTTGGTTGTCCCGTCATTAGGCCGCTGCGTGTAAGCATACGGGTTCGTAATTCCCCCGCCCCAGTACAACGAGCCGTCGGCGTTGTAAGCCGGGTAGTTGGGGGGTAAGTTGATTGACAAGGCTAAATCCGTTGGGATCAGATTGGTTTTAGTCGAAGAATAGTTGCCTGAAAACGTCAGCCGAAACCGATCGTTGGTCGAGTTATGATCAAGGTTGAAGTGCGCGCTGGCCCGCTGCTGCCCAAAGCTGCCTGGGTATACCGTACCTTCCTTGCGAAAGGTGCCGCCTAGTAAAAAGCGCGTGCCTGCATTACCCCCTGAAATCGACGCCTGTGCTTCGGTTACGTGAGCTGTACCGCCGATCAGTTCTTTCTGCCAATTAGTGTAGGCCGTTGTATCCCAGGTAAGCAGGTCTGGTGCGTTGCTGACGGTAGGCGTAACCCCATCGTTGATGAAAGCCTGCCGCCGTAGTTGCAGGTACTGTTGTGTATTAAGCATAGGCATTGTTCGCGTTACCTTACCAGCACCCGTGTACACGTTGAGGTCGACTGTTGTGCGACCCGCCTTACCTTTCTTGGTAGTAATCAGTACAACGCCATTGGCCCCGCGCGAGCCGTAGATTGCCGTTGCGTCGGCGTCTTTCAGAATGTCAATGCTAGCGATATCGGCGGGGTTGATGCTGTTCAGCGGGCTTTGGTTAACGTCACCAGTTGCACCAAACACGCCAAACTGATTGAGTGAGTTGGGAGCCTGGTTTGCCGATGCACCTTGCTGCGGAGATCCAACAGTAAACGGTACGCCATCGATGATATACAGCGGAATCCGGCCACTGGTAACCGAATTAATCCCCCGAATCTGTACATCGACCGTTGAGCCGGGAATTCCGCTGGGGCTGTTCACAACGACTCCGGCCGCCCGGCCTGCCAGCGATTGCAGCGGGTTGGAATTGGGTTGCTGGGCTAGGATATCGCTACCCACGGAGGCTACCGACCCGGTCAGGTTTCGGCGGGTCGAGGTACCGTAACCGATGACAACGGTTTCGTTTAGCGTATTGTCCGATGGTTGAAGAGCAACGTCGATTACGCTTTCCCGGGCTACCACGATCGATTGGGTGATGTAGCCAATAAAACTGAACTTGAGCGTAACGCCTTCGGGAACACTCATTCGGTACCGACCCATTTCGTCGGTTACGGCTCCCATCGGCGTCCCCCCCGCGATAATGTTGACGCCTGGTAACCCATCACCAGTATTGGCATCGGTCACGCGTCCGCTAACAGTAACCTCCGTCTGGACTGTCCGGCTAGTTGGCTGACGGGTATTAATGGGGGAGGCCGCGCTCTTTTTCAGGATGATATAGTTCCGGCGCAGGCTGTAGTCGATCTGCAACGGTCTGAGTAAACGGTCAAGCAGGCCGCTCAGCTTTTCGTCGCGGGCGTCGACTGAGACGCGCTGTTGCTGGACCAGCGAGGGTACGTAGGTAAACGTAGCGCCGGTTGCTTTTTCGATGGCCCGAAGCGCGTCGGGCAGCGGTTGGTTCTGCACCGATAGCGTAATGGTTCGATCGAGCAGCGTCTGAGCCAGTCCATCGTAGGCCAGCGCCGAGCTAGCGAGCCAGATAATACACAAGGCCGGTAGAATGGTTAATCGCATAAATGAATGGGTAAGTAATCGGCGGGGTAGCGCTTTTTGCATACTTTTGGTCGTGTTGTTTTGGTGATACAGGGCAATACGAAGACTGCCATCCCTGTAAGGGATGTTCCGATGGTCGCACATCGTGACAAGCATGGCAGCCAGGTTCCGGGCTGGTCGTGGTCGCAACACGCCCGACCCGTTTTTTTAATGGATTATGATTGGTTATCTATTTGTTAATAAGGGGTTTGAGTGAGCGGTCGACGTAAGGGACACGGAAGGAAAACGGGTGGTGTCTACTGGGCGCAGCCCTTTCCGGTAATGACAATCTGCGCTTCGATTACCTCGTAACGCGCGCCGATTGTCTCGCAGATAATGTCTAGTTTGTCGAGTAAGGGCTCATCAGCCAGGGGAGCTGTCACAACGCACTGCCGCATCTGGTCAGTGTCGAAAACGATAGGAATACCATAGGCTTCTTCAAGGGTATCAAATACTTGCGCCACTGGGGTCTCCGCGAAGTTGAACCGGGCGATACTAACGGAATGCTGCATGATGGGCTCGGCGACGATGGATTTTCGCATCTGTTCGCGGGCGGGCTCAAAGACGACCTGCTGATTCGGCGTGATGACGACCGTACGGGGCTGATAGGCAGCCTGGCGTTGCGCCCGTGCCCACTCGGATTCGGGGAGTACCGATACTCGGCCCGACAAGACGCTCACAGTTACCCGGCTGTTATCTTCGGGAGCCTGTACCGTAAATCGCGTTCCCAGTACCCGGGTGACTGACCCGTTGGCGTGGACCAGAAACGGCTGCTCAGGGTTACGTGCGATGTCGAAGGTGGCCGTCCCCGTCAAGTAGACTTCTCGTTTGTCCGCAGTAAACTGTTCGGGGTAACGTAACTCACTACCGGCTGTTAACCGGACCGTACTGCCATCCGCTAATCGGATGGTTTGGGCGGTCGAGCCGCTGCTAGTCAGTCCCGCTGGCGTTATTAGTTGATGGGCAACCGATTGTGGCCTTAATTGCCACCAGTAGCCTGCTCCTAACATCAGTACCAGTGTTACGCTGGCCGCTGCTACCCAGGTCAGGCGCGACCGGAGCGACCGGACAACGGTTGCCGGGCGATCGAGATGCTGCCGCGTGACCGCAATAATCTGCTGAATATCGGCGTCGGAAAGGGGCCGATCGTTGACCCGAAGCGCCAGCACAACTTCGCGGGCGTGGAGTAGGGTGTCGGCCTGATCAGGATGCTCAGCCAGCCAGGTATGCCACTGTTCAGCCAGTTCCGGAGTGGGCCGAAGGACCCACTGCCGAAACGGATCGTGCCAGATCAGTTCCTCCAGTGTAAATAGGTTTGGGTCGCTCGGGGACGGTTGCATAAAATTGCGTGCTCGTTACTAGCGATACCCGAGAAAGGATAATTGATACTGTCTTCCGGCAAACTTTTTTTCTGAGTTTACGAAAAAAAGCAAAATAAGCTGGACGTTATTCAGTCGAAGGCCATTGGCCCCGTAGCTTGCGCAGAGCTTCCTGCAGCAGGTTCGATACCGATTGTGGCGCAATCTGCATGGTGTCGGCGATCTGATCTCGGTCGAGATCCTGAAAATATTTAAGGTAGATCACCTCCTTCTGGCGCGCAGGCAGCGTGTCCAGGAGGTGCTGCATCTGCCGGGCTGTGGTACGAGCCTGCTCCGAATGAATCAGGCTTTCTTCGATTGTATAATCTGCCGCAAAATCAGGCTGTGTAGCCAGATCCGCCCGAAGCTGCTGCATCTGCCAGACACGATGAATGCGCCGACGAATAGCCACCAGCAAATAAGGTTTCACCAGCACATCGGTGCGTAATGTATGTCGACGTTCCCATAGATCGAGAAACAAATCCTGAATGCAATCTTTGATCAGATCATCGTCGTTGGAAAACTTCGTGCCGTAATGGAATAACTCTTTGAAGAATAACCGCATCAACCCATCCAGCGCCAGTTCATCCCCATCGATCAGGCGGAGCCAGAGCGTAGTATCATCGGTGGAAGTAGGTTTGCGAAAAAAAGGCATGCCGTGGGCTGGGGTAATTAACCCAATCAGCAAGATAGCCAATGCAGGCTACTAACGCAACCGATACCCCCGTACTGGTGATTTAGAACAACGATTGGCTAGCTAATCGACAGCGTTCAGTTTGCTCTTTTTCCGGCCATACGTAAAATAAATAGCCAGTCCGATGCCCAGCCAGATCACCAGCCGCAACCACGTATCGGCGGGCAGGGACAGCATCATTACCAGACAGGTAAGAATACCCAGAATGGGAACAACGGGTACCCAGGGTGTTCGGAAGGAGCGGGGTGCGTCGGGCTGCGTTCGGCGCAGGATCAGCACGCCCAGGCAAACCATTACGAACGCGAGTAACGTACCAATACTGGTCATTTCGCCGACGACCTGAATGGGAACAAACCCGGCAAACAGGCCGATGAATACGCACAGCAGCATGTTCGATTTCCAGGGCGTACGAAAACGGGGATGCACTTCGGAGAAAGCGCTGGGTAGCAGGCCGTCGCGGCTCATGGAGAAAAATACCCGCGACTGCCCCAGCAGATCAACCAGAATCACGGACGTGTAGCCGATCAGAATGGCACCGATAATGAGTTGTCCCAGCCAGCGGTAGGGTGTTTTGTCGATGGCGATTGCTACCGGGGCCGCGCTGTCTTTGAACTCCGTATAATTGGCCATGCCCGTCATGACGTAGCCGAACAGCACAAACAAAACGGTGCAGACAACCAGCGAGCCCAGAATACCAATGGGCATGTCACGTTGTGGTTGCTTGGCTTCCTGTGCCAGGGTCGCCACGATGTCGAAGCCGATAAATACAAAAAAGACAACCCCCGCTCCCCGCAGAACGCCACTCCAGCCGAACTCCCCGAACGTACCGGTATTAGCGGGAATGTAGGGTTGATAGTTTGCCGGATCAATGTATTGCCAGCCCAAGGCGATAAAGACCAGCACGACCAGTACTTTGAGAATCACGACGATAGCGTTGAACAGGGCCGAGCCTGACGTGCCCCGAATGATAATGGCCGTGATGGACACGACAATCAAAACAGCGGGCAGGTTGATGTAGCCTGATACAATCGCGCCATCGGCTGCTGTAGCCGTTTCGAAGGGCGACAGCGTCAGCTGGGGTGGGAGATGAAGACCATAATAGCTGAGAAAACGATTCAGATATTGCGACCAGCTAATGGCCACCGTAGCCGCGCCCACTGAATACTCCAGCACGAGATCCCAGCCGATGATCCAGGCAAATAACTCGCCCAGTGTTGCGTACGCATACGTGTAGGCGCTGCCCGAAACCGGAACGAGGGCCGCAAATTCGGCGTAGCAGAGTGCACTGAAAGCACAACCAACGGCAGCCACAATAAACGAGAGCGTTACGGCTGGCCCGGCATGGTTGGCGGCCGCAATACCGGTGAGCGAAAATAAGCCAGCGCCAATGATCACTCCAATGCCGATCGCGACGAGATTGAAGGCACCCAGCGACCGTTTCAGGGTATTCTCGCCACTCTGGGCAGCCTCCTGCCGCAGCAGGTCTAGTGATTTAATACGCATACGGATAAACGAACCTGATCGTCTGCCACACTCCTGGTGACAAACAACCCGTAAAACTTACGCGAAGATAGCCCAAGGGTTTATCTGGTGCTACAGTAATCGCCGGACTGGCCGCGAAGGTTTTTGGCCAGGTTATTGAAGTGAGTAAGGTTAATTAGAAAGTTACCTTTGTTGATCAGTGGTCAACTAAATCGATCTGGAGTTAATGAAAAGAACAGTTTTAATCATCTTATTGCTCGGAACCATAACGTCAGTTGTCAATGCGCAAACCGAGCAGGGACGCTGGATGGTCGGTGCGCAGGTGGGGAATATTGCGTACCAGACCCGTTCCGCAAGCAGTTATTTCTCCGCAAGCATAGCCCCATCGGTGGGCTTCTTTGTGGCTGATAACCTGCTGGTTGGTACAGGCATTCCTTTAAGTCTATCAATGAGCAGATACGACCTGGGTAGCAATGTTGAAACTCGCTCTATCAGCTATGGACTATCGCCATTCGTTAATTATTTTTTCGGCAATGGAGAGATAAAACCTTACGCGGGAATTGCTCTGGGCTACAGCCGAACGAACGATATAAGGAAACAGACCTATCCGGGTGCTGTCAGTTCCGAAACAACCCAGAACAATAGTCTCATCACCATTGCCCCAACGGTAGGAGCGGCTTACTTCATAACGGATAACGTAGCGTTGAATGCCGGGCTCAACTACAATATTCAATCCTACCGGGGTGAAGCCATTGATCTGAGTAACCAGCCTGAAGACTACACCACGAACTGGAAATCTTTATCGTTGACCGTAGGTTTTCAGCTCTTTTTCGGGTACTAATCCTGTTACGTCTGGGCAGTAGCTGTCGGTTTCTGTAATCGGCGGGCCATGGCTTGAGCGATGATACTAGCGATGATGAGTTGCAGCGCGTGATACATCATAATGGGCAGGAGTGCTACCCCCGCTACGGTTGGTGGAAACAGTACGTTCGCCATCACACTGCCCTGCACCAGCGATTTCTTGGAACCGCAGAACAAGGCGGTAATTCGGTCCTCCCGGCTGAAACCAAGTAAACGGCTGAAAAAAGTAATCAGTCCAAAGACCAGGAAGAACAAAGCAAGCAGAATTGCCGCCAACACCAGCAGATCATTGACCGAATAACCTGCGAACAGGTTCCGGGTGAACGATTCGCAGAAGGACGTGTAAACAATCAACAGAATCGTAATCTGGTCAAAATAGCGTAATGGGGTCTTGTGGCGTTCGGCAAACCAGCCTAGCTTCCGATTCAAGAGCAACCCC
The DNA here is from genome assembly GCF_054776615.1 of Spirosoma pomorum. NCBI lineage: Bacteria > Pseudomonadati > Bacteroidota > Cytophagia > Cytophagales > Cytophagaceae > Spirosoma > Spirosoma pomorum. The sequence goes on along the minus strand of NZ_BAAHBP010000002.1, from coordinate 333,614 downwards.
AGGATAACCGGTACAATTACCTGGATGGATAGCTTCATGATAACACCGGCCAGATCGTACTGACTGTTGCTGCCCGTCAGAACGACACTCATCCACAAAGGCGTAATAAAAACGCCAATCAGACTAGAAATACTGGCGTTAAAAATGGCTGCCGGGATATTCCCGCCGGCAATGGACACCATAACAACCGACGACGACACGGTTGAAGGCAGGGCCGCTACGTAAAATAGTCCGAGCCAGAGTAGGGCCGTATCCGGCGTCATGAACAGGGAGCGGGCGCCCAGCACAATGGCCGGAAACAAGATGAACGTCGTTATGTGAATGAGCAGATGAAGGCGGTGATTCTGCAGGCCTGCCTTAAGCTGGCCGAAGTCGAGCCGGAGACCGTAGAAGAAAAAAATAAAGGAAACGCCGTACGTAGCCAGCGTCGACAGGCTAAAAAAGCCCTCCTGGATACCTGGTTCCGGCCAGATCTTTGCTAGACCGATCATCGCCAGCAGCGCCAGAATAAACCAGTCGAGGCCAACGCGGGCCAGCAAAGCAGGTAACGAAGTTTTTGCCATAAGGACGTAACGGGGTAACGGCCTTTTTCGTTTTATTGACTGACCATATCCTCTGACCTACTAACCCACCTGTATGCGCACTAACATCACTACTCATTTACGCAAACACATTGCTTCTGTCCTCATTCTGCTTGCTTCCTACGTAACGGCGCAGGGGCAGGACACTACGCTGCTGTACCGGCTGACGGGGCCGGGTATAACGCAGCCATCGTATCTATATGGCACGTTTCACCTGCTGTGCCCCAACGATTTACAGATAACCCCCGCCATCGAAAAGGCCATGCAGGGAGCCCAGCAGGTGTATCTGGAGCTGGACCTCGACGACCCCGCTATGATGGCACAGATGCAGAAATCGATGTTCATGACCGGGGGCAAAACCACAAAAGATTTACTGTCGGCCGAGGATTACGCTTTGCTGGACAACTATCTCAAAAAAAATATTCAGATTGGCTTGGCGCAAGTAGGGGGGCTGAAACCCATCGGGCTGTTATCGCTCATGTACATGAGCATGCTTAGCTGCCAGCCAGCCTCCTACGACATGACATTTGCCCAGATGGCAGGGAAGGACAAGAAAGAAGTTCTTGGGCTGGAAACGATTGACGAGCAACTGGCCGCTCTTGACAAAATTCCGCTCGAAGAACAACTGAAAGGGCTGGTTGATATGGCCAAAAAGCCAGACGAGGCCAAGGCCGAATTTGCGCAGTTTCTAAATGTCTACAAAACTCATGATATCGCCAAGTTAACGGCGACGATGAAAGAAAGCAAGTTCGATGCGGGCATGAACGAATACGAAAACAGCCTGCTGCGGGACCGCAACCTGCGCTGGATTCCGGTTATTGAGAAAGCTGCTCAGAACAAGCCAACGTTTTTCGCCTTTGGCGCCGGCCACCTGGGCGGGGAGCAGGGCGTCCTGACGCTGTTACGTAAAAAAGGCTATACCATAACGCCGGTACATTAGGATTACTTTTTGAATGCCAGGGCTTTGACGGGCTGAATGCGGTTGATGATCAGGGTAGGCAGCCAAAGCACCACCGCAATCAGTAATATGGCCGCGCCGTTGAGGCTCAGGATCGTTGGCCAGTCCCAGACGATGGGTACGTAATTCATGAAATAATTTTTAGGATCGAGGGGGATCAGTTTAAAACGGTCCTGGATAAAGCACAGGCCTAAGCCTACCACGTCGCCGATCAGCAGGCCCCAACCAACCATATTGAGACCAACAAAGACGAACATGCGCCGGATCAGCTGGTTGGTGCCGCCCAGCGCCTTCAGCAGGCCAATCATGGGCGTGCGTTCCATCATCAGTACCAGCAGTACCGACACCATGTTGAACGAAGCCACGAACGTAATAAGTCCCAGCAGAATTTCCATGTTCCGGTCCAGCAGGATCATCCAATCGAACAGCGGGCGGTACTGATCCGTAACGGTGGTCAGTCGCATGTTCGAATCCAGCCGGTCGAACAAGGTTCGGCGCATTGACGCCAGTTGACTGAAATTATCGATAAAAACTTCGTAGCTGCCCACCGAATCGGCGCTCCACCGGTTCAGGCGCTGAATGAGTCGAATATCGCCCAGGGCGATGGTTTTGTCCACTTCCTCCAGGCCCGTTTCGTAAATGCCGACGACAGTCATTTTCCGGGCGCGCGGTGGGTTGCTTAGGAAATATAAGGGTACGGTTTCGCCGACTTTCAATTGCAACTGACTGGCCATGTACTGACTGATCAGAATCTGGGTTGACGCCGTATCCGCGCCCACCGTTGGCACCGTTCCGACCACCAGCGACTCCCGGAGTAGCGTCCAGTCGTAGTCAGAGCCAACGCCTTTGAGAACCACGCCGGACAATTCGTCTTTCGTCTTTAAAATGCCTGCTTTGATTGCAATCGCCTGAATGTGCCGAACGCCGGGAATTTTGTCCCGGTTTCGGTACAGTTCGCTGTCGAGCGAGAGGGGAGCCTCGGCGTAGGAGAGGTTGTTACTGAATTTGGTTACCTGCAGATGCGCCCCGAACAAAAAGATCTTCTGCTGAATCGTATTCTTGAAACCAAACAGCACCGCAAAGGCAACCAGCAGAATACCTAAACCCAGGGCAATGCTGACAATTCCGACGCGGGTAACCGTAGCCGAGAAGCTGCCTTCGGGGGCGTGTCGTACTTTGCGGGCGAGAAAAAGGGGGACGTTCAACGTAATAATCAGTTTGCTTAGTCAACGAACAGAAGCCTAAAAGCGTTGGGAAAACGGGTGATTTTTAGGCGAAAGCAGCCTCATTCTAACCGGCGGTTTTGTTCGGCGGTGTAAAAGTAAGATTTTTGCGGAAGGTGCTCTCAACATACACTCATGACTTCAGTGCGGAAAGTTCTTTTCATCAGCCTTGTCTTCAGTATTGCTTCGAGTTGGTTTGGTACCAGCTGGGCGCAGGGCAGTAAATCGACCCAGGCTTTGGTTGAGCCCGGTGCCTGGCAAACTGATCTCTACCTGCCCGCGCTGAAAGGTAAACGGGTGGGCATGATTGTGAACCAGACATCGACGCTTAACAAGCGGCACCTTGTTGACACCCTCTCGTCGCTGGGTGTATCCATCAACACTATTTTTTCCCCCGAACACGGCTTTCGGGGGCAGGCCAGCGCGGGCGAGAAAGTGGCCAGCAGCCGTGATCCGCAGACGGGCATCAGTATCGTCTCGCTGTACGGGAAAAACTATAAGCCAACCGCTGCTCAGCTCGACTCACTCGACGTGCTGGTGTTTGATATTCAGGATGTTGGTACACGCTTTTACACCTACATCAGCACCCTGCATTACGTCATGGAAGCCTGCGCTGAAGTGGGCAAACCGCTGATCGTGCTCGACCGGCCGAACCCAAATGGGCACTACATCGACGGACCCGTGCTGGACCCGAAGTTTAAGTCGTTCGTGGGGATGCATCCCATCCCAATCGTACATGGGCTGACTATCGGTGAACTGGCCCGGATGATCAACGGCGAAAACTGGCTCGGGGGTGGTAAGGTTACTCAGCTCACGGTTATCCCCGTCAAACGCTACACGCATCAGACACCGTACACAATCCCCATTCCGCCGTCGCCAAATCTGCCCAACCAGCAGGCGATTCTGCTCTATCCGTCGTTGTGTCTGTTCGAAGGAACCGTTGTCAGCGTAGGCCGGGGAACCGACAAGCAGTTTCAGGTGATTGGTTCGCCCAATCCCAAAAATGGGCCCTACCAGTTTACACCCGTCGACAAAGCAGGAGCTATCAACCCACCCCAGGAAGGAAAACTCTGTTACGGTCTGGATTTGTCGGGCATTGATGCCTATAAGCTGGGCTTCTCATTAAAATACATTATTGACTTTTACCAGAAAGCGCCCGATAAAAACAAATACTTTCTGGGCACGAACTTCCTCGACAAACTCTACGGTAGCGACCAGCTGCGGCTACAACTGGAAGCCGGTGTACCCGAAAGCAAGATTCGGCAGAGCTGGCAACCGGCCCTGAGTGCGTACAAAACGATGCGGAAAAAGTACCTGTTGTACCCCTAAGTCGCCAGAACGAACGTTACAGGATAGAGAGTTAGTAATTAGTCGGGGGGTGGGGAGCTTGTGAAGGGATTTCTTGTTGGTTTATTGGTCGGAATCAGTTTGTGGCCGGGCTCGATTCGGGCGCAGGTAATGGCAACGCTTGATCAGTGGCCCGCTCGCTTGCAATTATACCCCCGCGATCAGAATAGCCAGTGCATTGTCCCAATTACCGGTCGAGTGACAGACCGGTCAGCCATTGGTGTATCGCTCCTGGTAACGCGCAATCAACAGCCGTATCGCTACACGTACGTTCGGGTCGATTCCGCAACCGGACAATTCGCCTTTCAGCCTGTCATTAAAGCCGAGCCAAGCGAATATGGGTTTCTGCTGGTTGGCCACCGGGCCGATGGTGACTCCGTACGTATTGCCGTCCGCGACAGCATCGTTTGCGGGGATGCTTTTCTGATCATGGGGCAGTCGAACGCGGTTGGTCGTTTTGAGGGGTACCGGAATGAGTTCTGTCGTACGTTCGGCGTCAACAGGGGAAATCGCGCCTACGATCCTGCCGATACAAGCTGGTGTCTGAGCAATACGACAGAAGGAGACAATGCGCTATGGGGCGTCGAACTGCAACGATTGATTCTGGAACAGCAGGGTATTCCGACGGCTATAATTAACGGAGCGGCCGGGTCAACAGCCATCTACGACCATACCAATCGCGGTGGAAGTGATCTAGGCAATCTGTACGGACGGCTCTTGTACCGGGCTCGTAAGGCGGGAATTTCCAATCAGGTAAAGGCTATGGTCTGGCGACAGGGGGAAGCCGAAGCGGCCGGGAATGCCGATCAGTACGCTCAATTGTTTCCGCAGCTGTACAATTATTGGAAACAGGATTACCCTGGTATAAAGCGAGTCTATCATACGCAGTTGAATTTGCTGACGGATGAGATTATCAAAGCGGGGGCTATCCGCGATTTCCAGCGTCGCTCGGGGAGTATCTTCGGTGATAATGTTCCCATCGCTACCGTGGGTTTACCCGCTTATCAGGGCTTGCACTACGGGGAAGCTGCCTATCGTCAGTTCGGCGCTGAGCTGTATCGACTGGTCGCCCGTGATTTTTACGGTGCAGCCGACACCAGTAACATTCAGTCGCCCAACGTACAGCGTATTTTCTACGGGACGCCCGAGCAGGATGAGATCGTGGTCGACTTTGAGCCGGGACAAGTGATGCGCTGGCCTGCCGATACAACCGTAACGAATTCCGCTAATGGACACCGGTATAGTTTAAGTTTACGGGACCTGATCTACACCAATTATCCCTACGGCGAAACAGGACTAGTGAAGAGCGTAACAGAAGAAGGGAATCGACTACGACTGAAGCTCAGCAAAGCGACCACAGGGCAAAATCTAACGTACCTGCCGTCGTATTACCGGGATGCCGAACTGGGCTATTTTGCCGGACCTACCATCAAAAATCGACGTGGAATGCGGGCTTTGACGTTTTATCAGGTGCCAATCGCACCTCCGTTGCCCGTTGCTGATCTACGCGCCATGCCAATCGATACCAGCGCTATTCAACTGGTCTGGAGCAACACAACCAGTAACACAACTCCCGTCGACGAGTGGATACTGGAACGCGCCGATAGTACGGGAACGTTTGTTCAGCTGGCTAAACTGCCCGGCTCTACGACTACCTATACCGATCCTAAAACAGAAATGTTACGTGTCGGACGAATTTACCAGTACCGGATTCGTTCATTTGGGAAACAAGCCGAAGCGAACTATTCGCCAGTAGCGACGGCGTCTATGCAACTCGTTCTCGGCGTTGAAGACGAAGCCGCCAGGCTAGTACGTCTGTACCCGAACCCAGTCCAGGATCAACTGTACGTGGATGTGCCGGAATCCTGGCAACGGGAACCCCTAAGCCTTACCGTACACAACAACGCGGGTCGTATGCTGCTGCAAATGACTGGCCGCTCACAGCGAGGACTTCTTACTGTGTCGGTGACCGATCTGCCTGCCGGGATGTATACCGTCCGTATCGAGGGGAAGTCAGGATCGGTTCAGCGTCGGTTAGTCATCAGCCATTGACGGGAAGGCCGATTACGTCTAAACGGACAAAGAAACCGAGCATAACGAAAAATGCTATAACTTTGCATTTTAGAGACCAATTCATGGCCACCGAACAAATTCTGATTCTGGATTTTGGTTCGCAGTACACGCAACTTATTGCCCGCCGGGTACGCGAACTGAACGTTTACTGCGAAATCCATCCCTATAATCACATTCCTACTATCAGCGCCGACGTAAAAGGCATCATCCTGTCTGGTAGTCCATCCTCCGTCCGTGATGCCGATTCGCCCGACGTGCATCTGGCCGCATTCCGCCATAAACTGCCCGTTTTAGGCGTATGCTATGGAGCTCAATTGCTGGCACATACCAGTGGGGGAGAAGTGAAGGCATCGGCCATTCGCGAGTACGGCCGGGCAAAGCTGGGAACCGTCAATAGCGAAAGTCCGCTGATGAAAGGCATCGACCAGCACTCACAGGTGTGGATGTCGCACGCCGACACAATCACGAGCGTTCCGGAGAATTTCCAGATCATTGCTTCAACCGATACCGTCCGGGTTGCTGCTTTTCAGGTTGAAGGTGAGCAAACGTATGGTATCCAGTTTCACCCGGAAGTGACGCATTCGCTACAGGGTAAGGCGTTGCTGCAAAACTTCGTAGTTGATATCTGCGGATGCGCCCAAGATTGGACAGCCGAGTCGTTCGTTGAAACAACCGTAGCGCAGTTGAGAGAAAAACTGGGCGATGATAAAGTCGTACTGGGTTTATCGGGTGGGGTTGACTCGTCGGTAGCCGCCATGCTGATTCACCAGGCTATTGGTAAGAACCTGTACTGTATTTTTGTTGATAACGGCGTCCTGCGAAAAGACGAGTTTTCGGGCGTTCTGGACTCGTACGAAACGTTGGGTCTGAACGTAAAAGGTGTCGATGCAAAAGACCAGTTTTATACCGCACTGGCTGGCTTGACCGATCCCGAGGCCAAACGAAAAGCCATTGGCAAAACCTTCATCGAGATATTCGATCAGGAGGCCCACCTGGTTGAGGACGTATCCTGGCTGGGGCAGGGGACTATCTACCCCGATATTATTGAATCGGTATCCGTAAAAGGACCGTCCGCCACGATCAAATCGCACCACAACGTTGGTGGCCTGCCTGACTTTATGAAGTTGAAAGTCGTTGAGCCGCTTAATACGCTGTTTAAAGACGAAGTTCGTGCTGTCGGCCGGACACTGGGGTTACCCGAAGCTATTTTGGGACGCCATCCGTTTCCCGGTCCTGGTTTGGCCATTCGAATCCTGGGCGATGTAACAGCGGAGAAGGTTGATATTTTGCAGCAGGTGGATGCCTTGTTCATTGATGGGCTCAAACGCGAAGGGCTGTACGATAAAGTATGGCAGGCGGGAGCCATGCTGCTGCCTGTACAATCGGTCGGCGTTATGGGCGATGAACGCACCTACGAACGGGTAGTTGCCTTGCGTGCCGTGACGAGCGTCGATGGTATGACCGCCGACTGGGCGCACCTGCCGTACGAATTCCTGGCCGATGTATCAAACGAGATCATCAACCGGGTAAAAGGCGTTAACCGGGTTGTCTACGATATATCGTCGAAGCCACCGGCTACAATCGAGTGGGAATAAATACGGTGTTGTCTGACTAAAAGACGAAGAGGGCGCTCCAGATTGGGGCGCCCTCTTCGCATGTATGAACTAGTTATTAATTTGCCAGACCTTGATCCGACAGCGACCGTCAATTGGTCAATTAAAAGTGCTACCAGCTGGGCCGGTCGCTGTTTTCATAACGTTGATAAGGTACTCTGATTTTTTATACAGACCATAAAGCTTACAGTCTGTACAAAGCACTAACTAAGCTTCAGCGCGTCTTCTGCCTTGTTGACACCACTTTTCGTCGCGTCAGCTACGTTGTCCACTGTATTGTTGTAATCCGTCTTCGCTTTTGCTTTGTCTGACTCGTAAGCCGACTTTGCTTCACTTTTATACTGATCAAGCTTTCCTTCAGCCTTGCCTTTCGTTTCATAAGCTTTCGCTTTTAGATCGTCAGCTTTCTCCTCGACACGACCCACCAAGTGATTGAATTGGTCTTGCAGTTCTGCGACGCCTTCATCCCACTGGTTTTTCAAGTCGCTTGCATCGTTTGCCAGTTTTTCGCGGGTTTCTTTGCCACTGCGTGGTGCCGTCAGATAACCGATAACTAGACCTGCTACGACACCTCTAATGAAACTTGCCATGATAGTGCTATTATAGTGTTGAGTTCTGCTATGTCTATTGTAAAAAATGTGCCAGGACTTTATTTTACGTATAGTTGGTTGAATAACAGTTACTTAGGGGCTTTTGTCGACTGTGGGTGTTGTTATAAATTGAGGAATAGCATCCACAATGATGAGTAACGTAGCCCCGAATTACACACCAGCAGTCGCTTGTAAAAGGTTAAGCAGATCACAACCATAAAATTCATTTTTTTTGATTTCTGATCGAAAAAGTGGATTTTCTTTAATCTTATTTTAACCTTTGTGCCCAGTTATACCATTGTATGCTACAAATTACTCCCCCCTGACGGTCTATCGTTAGCTGACCAGCTCTTTGTTAAGTAGGTCTACGGCTTCATTGCGAACGCCTGGGAGTTCCCCTTTTTCCATGTTTTTTATGGTTTGCACGATGCATTAGCCCGCTAATGCTCTTGCAATTGCTATGAGGTTTTATCCATTTTAGTCAACCAAATAGTTTATTATGAGTACTTCTCTGAAAAAAAATGTAAGCGTATTTAATCAGAACGTAAATGAAAACGGAGGCTTTCTGTACACCACGAATGCGCAGTTTTCGTCATTCGTCGCTAACAAGCGGATTTCTGACGAAATATTTAAATTTATAAAGCCAGGTTACAAGACGCTGGTTGATATTGGCTGTGGGGACGGTATGTACACCCATAACATCAAACAGAATTTTCCAAATCTGGAAGTGCATGGTTTCGATCCAGCGGATACGGCCATTCAAGTGGCGAAGAAGAAATATCCTGATGTGAATTTTAGCACCATCAACCTACTGGACGATGATCTGCCTGTTCCGGCAAAAAAATACGATGTGGGGGTTATCCGGGGCGTATTGCATCATCTATCTGATCAACAGAAAGCCATCGCCAATGCGTTTAAATTAACCGACAATCTGATCATCATGGAGCCCAATGGCAACAATCCTATCCTGAAGCTGATCGAGAAAACGTCGCAGTACCACATCGAACACGAAGAACAATCGTTTTTTTCCTGGAAGCTGAGAAGCTGGATTGAGCGGGCAGGTGGTAAGGTCGATGCCTGGAGTTACGTTGGTTACGTTCCGTTTTTCTTTCCTACTGCGCCAGCAAAGGTCATTTACTTTTTACAGCCATTTCTGGAGAAAATCCCCGGACTAAAGCATGTATTTTCGGCGCAGTTTATTATTGCCTGTTCTAAAGCTGACAAGAAATAAAGCGATTATTGAGTCGATTCCTTTATTAGCAGGTCCTGACCGATGGGGCAGGACCTGCTTTGCTAATCCAACTTGTGACCACATTGACATTAAAAACCACTCGCTTACTAGTGGGAATTATTATCCTGCTGGCCTTTGCTCTGCGATTATACCAGGCTGGTACGTACGGGCTGTACCTGGATGAAAAATACACGATTGTGATCTCGCAGGGGATTGCTATGGAAGGAGCCAATCAAATCGATGTCTTTTTTACGCCCGGTAAGCCTTACTTCACGCCAAGTGAGTTCTGGTCCGAAAAAACGATTCATGATTTTATTCGGGCTAACATTCAGGGAGACATTGGTAACAGTCCCAGTTATTACGCTGTATTATGGGCCTGGACCAAAGTATTCGGCTTAGGGGACTGGTCGCTTCGAATGCCATCTGTGCTCTTCAGCACGTTAGTGGTGTGGCTGGTCTTTGCCTTTGTCTCTCGCCATTTTGGCTCTCGGCGACTGGCCTTGTTGAGTGCATTTATTACGGCAGTTGAGCCGTTTTTCGTTGCCTATAGCCACATGGCCCGGAACTACTCCATGAGCTTTTTCCTGACGCTGCTGGCAACGCATCTGTTTCTGCTAATTCTTTACCGCCAACAAGAGGGAAGATCAACGGTCAAACTTGTGATAGGGTATGGACTGATCTTCGTGATAGCCCTGTTGTCTCATTACCTGACTGTAACGGTATTTCTTTGTCACGGTCTATACGCGCTGCTGTATGTCAGGCCACCACGTCGTTGGGTGCCGTTTTTACTGACAGCTGTCATTGGCGTAGGGATTGTGTCGCTCTGGTTCATCTTTGGCGGTGGAGCCTATACATTCAAGACCCTCGCCTATCAGGCGCAGCTCTACCGAAATATCGCGCTGACTGATCCTTACAACAGTGGGTTTGGGGTTGTACTTCCGGCTACGGTAATCAACGTCGTTCAGCGATCGTTACCGATCTGGGCTGATTTGTTCATCATCTCTAACGGCCTGGGGCAGACCGATGCGTTGGGAGTACGGTATCTGGCTTTAGCCCTGACACTGGGTCTAGCAGCCGTCTGGTTGCTGTACCGCTATCAACAGAGAAAGCCGTTGCCGATATGGGGTCAGTTGCTATATCCATTGCTACTGGTTGCGGCTCTGCCTTTTGTGCCTTTTACCAATTTGCAATACGTTGTTGTAGCAGCGATCCCTTCCTTTGTCTACGCACTTGTACTGGCGTTTCGGGAGCAGGTGGCACGAGGCCATCAACCCCTGCTGGTCTTTGTTGTCCTGCTGGCAGTAATACCCACGCTATTTCTGGTCATTATGTCATTTCGGAATGGACATACGTACGGTATTACGCAGCGGTACTCGGGCTTTTCATTTCCGTTTACGGCTATGCTGGTAGCAATGCTATTGCTGGAGATTACCAAATTACCAACCTTCTTTGCTATCGTGCTGAGCGTGGTACTATTGATACAGACGTACTTCGTTGTTCGGTTGCTGTATCATGTTTATCAGGACCGGGCACCGAAATACACTTATTTTGCTACGCCCCGTGGTCCCAATCCGTATTATCTGGCTGCTCAGAAGATCAAAGGAATGTATGCGCCCGGCGACACGGTGCTTTATCCTTCTCAGCGGCTTCATCCACGTGATGAAGTAGAAAAGACGTACTGGCCTTACTCCATTCAGGACGCTCAGCTGACGAATTTATATTTGCCTAAAGATGCCAAGTACTGGCAGCGTATGGATACGACAGAAACGGATAGAATTATCCTACGTAAGCGGGCTGGTCAGCAAATTATACTTTTCGACCTGGAAGGTAACAAACACCGGTACTAGATTTGACAATACGCCAAAACGGCTGCGGCCCACCAACACCGGTGGGCCGCAGCCGTTTTTAATAAGAGAGAAGGAACTATCGCTTCTCAGATATTACCTCTCTAATGTCGCTGATGATCTTTTCGGCCAGGTAGTCGGCGGTAGCCAGCGTACTTGACTCAGAGTAAATCCGGATGATAGGCTCGGTATTCGATTTCCGCAGATGTACCCACTCGTTGCCAAATTCAATCTTGACACCATCAACCGTGCTGATCGGATTACGAGCGTATTTCGACTGAATACGGCTAAGTACAGCATCAACGTCAATAGTTGGCGTTAATTCAATCTTGTTTTTGGAAATGTAATAGTTTGGGTACGTCCGTCGTAGCATGGAGGCTGATTTGCCCGATTTAGCCAAATGACTTAGGAACAGGGCAATACCGACTAAAGCATCGCGACCGTGGTGCAGGTCTGGGTAGATAATTCCCCCGTTGCCCTCGCCCCCAATAACCGCGTGCTGTTCGCGCATCATCTCAACGACATTGACTTCACCAACAGCCGAGGCAAAATGTTGACCGCCGTACTTTTGCGTTACGTCGCGGAGGGCCACCGTGCTGGACAGATTAGAAACCGTATTACCTACTTTACCACTTTTCAGCACGTAATCGGCCACTGCGACCAGGGTATATTCTTCACCAAAGGGCGAACCGTCCTCGCAGATTAGAGCAAGCCGGTCTACATCGGGGTCGACGACGATGCCCAGATCCGCCTGTCCTTTTTCCATTTCCTTGATGATATCGCGCAGATTTTCGGGCAGTGGCTCAGGATTGTGGGCAAAATTACCCGTTGGCTCGCAGTGGAGTCTGGTAATTTGCTCAACCCCCAAGGCGTTTAATAACATCGGTACAGCCAGTCCGCCGGTCGAATTGACAGCATCAACCACCACGCGGAAATTACGGGTGGCAATGGCCTCTTTACCAACCAAGGGCAGTGCCAGAATCTGATCAATGTGTTTCTGGAGCCAGGTGTCGTCAGCGCGGTACTTTCCTAATTTACGTATGTCCGCGAAAGAAACTGCCAGATCAGGGCTGGCGGTTGGGTCACCCATTGCTTCGGCAATGGCTAAAACCTGTTCACCATCCTGAGCTGAAATAAATTCACCTTTTTCATTCAGAAGTTTCAGGGCATTCCACTGAATGGGGTTGTGGCTGGCCGTCAGAATGATACCACCAGCCGCCTGCTCGCCTACGACAGCCAATTCGACTGTTGGCGTTGTGGACAGACCCAGATCGACCACATCAAGGCCTAACCCCTGCAACGTACCCACAACAAGCCGGGAAACCATTTCACCTGACAGACGGCCATCACGGCCAATAATGACCGTCGCTTGATTCGGATGACGCTGACGCAGCCATTGGCCGAAGGCAGCAGTGAATTTGATAATGTCTACAGGTGTTAGCCCATCTCCGCTGAGCCCCCCAATCGTTCCACGAATCCCGGAAATTGACTTAATTAATGCCACGTTATGGTTTACTAATGAGTAATCGGATCTGTTGCAAAGATAATCGGAGTTCGGGCTTCTCAACCAGTTAAATCAAGGCTATTATTTCTATAAATAACTCGATTAATATTGCGTATAGAAAATAGAACAGCTATTTTCTATACGGATATGTCGATATTTGCGTTCAGTTAACGAACGGACCTTCTACTGATGGCATTTATTGACAGAGTACTTCAAAAGCCATCTTACGGCTGGAGCGACGAGAATGGGGAATTAGTCGTCCCTACTACCAAGCAGCTCTACAGAGAAGCTTTTTCGCGAATAAATATTTTTGCCACCCGTAAAAACTGGGTGTCAGCAGTAAGCTGGCTAATGGCTCTCTGTTTACTGCCTTTCGTTGCATTGGCTTTTTTCAAATACTTTACCTTGCCTCTGTTTGCCATTGCGTTTTTGTACAGTATCATGATAATGAGTACGCATGCGACCATCTGGTTTCATCGGTACAGTACGCACAAAGCATACACGTTTAGCCACCCGGTTTGGCGATTCATCACCCAGAACCTGGTGCTGAAAACCTTTCCAGAGGAAATCTACGTGGTTTCTCACCACGTTCACCACGCGAAATCAGATCAGCCGGGGGATCCCTATAATGCTAAGGGCGGCTTTATGTATTGCATGCTGTCGGACGTAAATCATCAGAGTATTGCTAAGGACCTGACAGAGGATGAGTACAAAAAAGCTGCGAGCTTTATGACTCATACCGGTGTTTGGATTAACGATTATGCCAATTATCTGAAATGGGGATCGATTGCTTCTCCCTATTACACCATTGGATTGTGGCTGCTGAACTGGTCTTTCTGGTACACGATTTTCTTTCTAATTGGTGGACATGGGCTGGCTTGTTCTTTATTCACGGCAGCGCTGTTCTGGTTTGTTCTGGTACGTGCCTTTAATTATACGGGCCACGGCAAGGGCGAAGAAAAACACGTAGAAGGCGTTGATTTTGACCGCCGTAATTTATCAATAAACCAGACTCGGCCGGGTATTTTCTCCGGCGAATGGCACAACAACCATCATCTATACCCAAGCAGCGCCCGGGCTGGTTTTCTTCGGTTCCAAATAGACTTTGCGTGGATGTATATTTTTGGTTTATACAAACTGGGTATGGTCTCGTCGTACCGGGATAGCAAAAGTGATTTCCTTAAAAAATACGTAAATGCGTCTGCCTAAGGGTAGGTGCCTTGGAGTACATAGACAACGTAACGAAAATGGGCATGATCTATAAGATCATGCCCATTTTCGTGTAAAGAAAAATAAGTTACCCGTTATTCGAAGACAAGCTCGGATCGTAAGATCGAGTTGGCCTGGCCCACAAAGGTGCCACTAATCGGAGCGGCTAGTTCAGGCCGGGCCGTTGAGGTCAGAAAAATATGGCGGTTAACAACAACGGTACCTTCCGTCGGGTCAAACCCTCGCCACCCTGCACCAGGTAGATAAACCTCGGCCCAGGCGTGAAGCTGGTGTTCCTGCTGAGGATTACCAAATAAGTAGCCGCTGACAAAGCGGGCGGCAACGCCCACGCTGCGACAGGCAGCTATGAACAGAGTTGTGTAGTCCCGGCACGAACCACGCTGGAGAATGAGCGTTTGTTCAGGAGGAAAGGGGGCACCCACTTCCCGAATTTCGTATTGAAACTGCCGGATTGTTTGGTTGAGGTCCATCAAAAAACTGGTTGTCTGCCAGTTGGCTTTGGCTGCAATGTGCCGGGCCCAGGTTTCAACCCGCTCTGTGACGCCCACCCGTTCCAGATAAGGTTGGAGTAAGCTGTCGATCTCAGCTGGGTAGCGAAATGGTACCCGCTGCGTTTCGAAAGGAAAAAGAACAAAATCGAAAGAATTGAACTCATCGGACTGAAGTTCGATTTCCGCCGTTACGTGCAAATGATGCGTCGGGTGGTTAAAATAAACGAGTTGCTGGACGTTGCCTTCAACATCGATATTCTTGACAATCCGCGATGGTTTCGGGTCGATCGTCAGTTGGTACCGTACTAATCGCTGATAGGGGTACGCGCGGGGGTACAAATACATCGTCTGCGGTCCGAGCGCAACCGGATAATCGTAGGTGTACTCGGAAGTGTGCCGAACGTGTAAGAGCATGACGATTGACTAAATGAAACTTCAGCGCGTTGCTTACCTGACCTAATAAGTTGACTAGTCGCCCTGGCCTTGGTAATTAACGGACCGGACTTTGTCGAAAATCGGATCCATCCAGGATGAGGGTAATTTTTGCACCGAATTGCTCAATAGGGCACTCCATTGCTGTGACACCTTATCCATGTCTTCCTTTTCGAGTCGATACTCGGTCATGTGGAAACTATCTTTTGGATAAATAACTACGTCCAGTGGATAGTCTACATCATTGGCACTGACCCGCGTTGCATCGAACGCCAGGAAGCCGATTTTGAGCGCGTCCTGCAGACTGGTGTCGTACGCCAGGTTTCGGAATAGTAATGGTTTACCGTAGCCCGAATTCCCAATAATCTTGAAGGGAGAACCGTGGTCAACTTCGACCCAGTTACCTTCCGGATAAAGCATGTACAGCTTGTGCTCATCGTCGTCTTCCAGCTGCCCCCCAACGATCGCATTCAGATTGAAATTCAATCCGTTAGCTATGAGCGACGTTTTGTCTTCCATGGCTACCCGTTTAACCTGTTCGCCAAAAGCATTTACGGCTTTGTAGAGCTTATTGAACGAGCGATCCTGCTCGGCCAGTACCTCATTGAAATACGTAATGGCTTTATCGCGCACTGAGCGAAGCCCGGATGTCATGATAAACAGCGAATGATTTTCGACTTCGTGTACGGAAATCTTACGGTTCGAAGAAACTTCGGAACCCGAGGTAAGACGCGTGTCAGCGATGGCAACCAGGCCCTCTGCGACCTTGATTCCTAAACAATATGTCATCCTTGGCAAGTAAGAATAGCAGGTTGTACGACCAACAAATATACTGGTTGCCCCCAGTATTGTTCGAAGTCCTGCTTTTTCTTTTTCGTAAAAGATCTGGAATGAGTGGCCAAGTGCTCTGCTGACAAAGGCTTTAGTTGGTTACCCGCAGGTCCGTACGGGCCTCATCATCTTCGCCCTTGTCCAGACCATTCCCAGGCGTTGAGTCCGGATCGGCCTGATCAGATGCGCTGATCTGAGCTGCGTTCGTAATCACGCCGTTGCCGGTTACCCGGACCACGAATGTCGCGCTGGCTGACTGGTTAGGGGCAATCTGACCAAAGGTTGCGTTGATGACCGAACCGTCGAAACTCGTGCCGTTACCACTGGAAAATTCCAGGCCGCTGGGTAAAGGGTTCTGTATGCGAACGTTGGTGGCTGTCTGTCCGCCCAGGTTGTTTACCGTTAGCGTGAACGTAACCAGTTGGCCTGCCCTAACGGTGCGACTGCTTGTCTGCATGACTAGGCTTAGATCAGCTTTGTTAGGATCAGGCGAAGGCTGATTCGACTGAACGCCCGGTAATGGAACCTGATTGGGGTTTGGGGATGCGTACAGATTAGATGCAGTTCCGTCATTCTTAGTCCGCAGATCAGCCTGGGCGGTATCATCCTGACCATCACCCGTTCCTGAGTTTGGCTGACTGTCAGGGTCCAGGTTCGTCTGCGCCGATAATTCGGCTGCGTTCAGGTAGTTACCGGGAGCGGTCAGCCGGGCAACGTATCGGAGGCTAACCGTACCACCTGCTGGAATGGATGAAATTACCCCGCTGGCAGCACCATCAACCAGATTCATGTTACTTGATGAAACAAACGCCACGTTGGCCGGTAGCCGGTTTCGAACGGTGGTCCCAGCCGCGTCGCAACCGCTTTCATTACGTACGGTCAGCGTAAATTGCACGGTGTCACCCACAACGGGAGATCGACGGCTGACGTCCAGTTTGAGACTAAGGTCAACTGCTGCCAGATTGATTACTCTTGATACGCTGTTCGAAAGGCAACCGTAGGCTGGGTGCTGCGCCTGCAACGAATAGATGCCGGCAGCCGTAGCCGAGATAGATTGTGACGAGGCCCCCGTGCTCCAGCGATTGGCTCCATCATAGCTGGAACTAAGCGTTAGCCCTGTACTACGACAGATTTCCGACGAACCCTCGGGAATATTGATGGTTGGTGTACCCGGGCGGACGGTTGAAGGAATGGTGACCGATGGCGGAAAAAACTGCCGTTTCTGGCCGTCGGTGATCCGGGCCGAATAAGAACCCGCACCTGCCGTAATGTTTTTGTCAGTGCTGCCCGTGTTCCACGCGTACGAGTACCCGTCCGGTTGAGTTAGTGCCAGTTGCTGCCCGTCGGCGCAGGTGATGCCGACCAATGGCTGAAACTGAGCCTCGTAAGGCGTAATATTCTGTAAGATATTGTTCAATATAGCGTCAGCCCATCGTTGCGCTGCCTTCACCTGCCCCGTTGGCGAGTAGTGAATCCCATCGGGACGGTCTCCAACGGATGTAATCTGATCAAGATCCGGCCCTTGAAAGGTACGATAACCAGAACGGCCAATGACCTGCGCCTGCGCTTGCCTGACGTTGTCGAAAGGAGCACTGGCAAAGGAAGATAAGGCCACAATCCAGGCCAGATCCGGCTTGCCAAATTCAGATCTGGATTTATCAATTACTCCGTAATGGTGCATCAGAATGTCGCTGGTGGCATTACCCCGGTCGTTTTCGCCATGATTAAGCAATACTGCCCGTATACCCGTTGAGTTGACGTACAGGTTCATCAGGTTGCGCAGGTTGGCGTAGGGCATCCGGATATTATAATTCACAAAACCATGCTCGAAGGGGATATCGTAGGCTGCTTTGTAATTGTGCTCCATGTTTGTTCCACCAAAGCCTGCGTTGTAAATCAGGACCGGGACGTTCAGACGTTGCACCAGCAGATCGCCCATTCGCCCCCAGAACCAGGCAATACTGGCAAAAGGTGAAATACCACTACGGGTCAGAAGCTGACTGAAAGCCAAACCGGGCAGGTACTGCGTCTGAGCAGTTAGTTCGTACTGCCGGAATTCGGGGGTACTCTGGTCCAGACCAACAACCGTTACCCGTTCGTCTGCGGCTCCATCAATCGTTGGGCACCGATCGGCTCCCCCGACGATACAACTGGTGCCTTGTGCGTTCGAGTGACCAACAATGGCAAAAACTTCGCCCACACCAAACCGCTCTACGGCATCGCTGGCCACGATTTGGCCGTTACGTAGGCCACGGACCTCAATCCGGTACCAGCCTCCAGTAGCCACGACCCTGCCTTCAAACTGCCCGTTGGCCAGGGTTTGAACGGGTGCCCAGTCGGTGCTGTTCCCTTGCCCGGCAGCTCTAGCTACGACCCTGGCCTCGACTCTGTCAAAGGCCTGGGCGTAGCTGCCCGCAATCTGAATAGTAGCCTGATTGTTGTTGTTGCGCTGGATAATCATCCGCTCCACCGGGAACGTAACATCCAGTTGCGCAATCGCCTGTTCGAGTCCCAAACAAACGGTGACCCATAACGTAAGGAAGATGCGCTTACGTAGTTGTGAACTCATACTCAACTGTTGGAAAGAAAACTAGCATCGATACAGCTTCCAAGATAGCGTACATCGGCGAGAATTTATTCATCCTTAGCCAATGTTACTGCTTTTTACTAGTTTATTTAGCGGTTAGTGATTTATGTGTAGCTTTTGATGAAGTCGTTCACTTATCAGAGGCCCAGCTTGACAAAAATAGGGAAGAAATAGAACGAGAGCGGGAGGGCTTTCGGATAAAATGGAGGACGACTGCATCCGTTAGCTGTTGAAAACAAACAAGATACCTGCTTCTGAAGTTACCACCGTTCATCTATAGCGTCGATAGGGTAGCTGACGATCAGGAGAGTAGCGTAAAAGTAGTTTACCGGATAATGGTTTGTTTTTGGTAAACCATTGTTTTACTTTGTCCAACGGAGGATACGTAACCCCTTCACCCGTTTTTGCAATGAACTTTGACGACGAAGACGACGACGACAACTTTATGGATTGGGACGGCTTCGACGAGGATTACGATCCCGAAGAGGCCCGGGCTGAAATGGAAGCTGAGAACCGGCGCATCAAAAATCTGCCGATCCTTCGTAAAGCCAATGAGATCATGGAGCTCACGCAGGCTATTGTCGAGACAATCAATAAAGAAGACGATGTGTTGATGATGCATGAGCAGATGCTGGCCAATGCCATGATGCTGGCCCCTAAGATTGTGGGGGCTGAAGGAGGGGATCTGTACACCCTGCGCATGGAAAATGCGGTGCTTATTAAGATGCATGCCCGCGAATTGCTGGCGCAGACATCATACTGCAAGGCCGAAAAGCTGGCTACCCCTGCTTATTTGAACGTACTACGCGACGAGATTGAGCAGTTCCGGGTTTTGTTCGTAGCCTGGGTAAGCGGATTTGATCGGGAGAATGACGCCCCTGATGATTGGGGTATATTTTATTAAACGTATCATAGAGATAACATAGAGAAGGACCAGATAGCTGTTAGCGTATCTGGTCCTTTTTACTTATCTGGTCCTCAAATTCGTGGCTAAATCGTATAGAAAGTAACTTCGCAGGTCGTAAGCAGACCATACCGTAACCGTAATAGTCGAGTTTCGTAACCTACCTAATAAGAGAATTCATGATTGCAACCCAACCTCAAACTCATCGTTTTCGTCTCAAATCCATTTTAGGCGGTTCAGTCGGGAATTTGGTTGAGTGGTATGACTGGTACGTATATTCAATTTTCTCGCTATACTTCGCGGGCTCATTCTTTCCTGAAGAAAACGAAACCGCCCAATTACTGAACACCGCCGGAATCTTTGCCATCGGATTTTTAATGCGGCCCGTGGGCGGGTGGATTATGGGGTCATATGCCGATCGAAAGGGTCGGAAGGCCGCGCTTACGCTGTCGGTTCTACTGATGAGTGGCGGCTCGTTGCTGATTACCCTAGTGCCCAGTTACGACAAAATAGGGCTGGCAGCCCCAGCAATTCTGGTGCTGGCACGCATGATCCAGGGAATTAGTATCGGGGGGGAGTATGGCACGGCGGCAACGTACCTGAGCGAAATGGCACCCCCACAGCACCGTGGCTTTTATTCCAGTTTTCAATACGTATCCACTACGATGGGGCAACTGGTTGCGCTGGCTATTCTGATGATCATGCAGCGCTGGCTGCTGACACCGGACCAACTGAGCGACTGGGGCTGGCGGGTTCCGTTTGGGATAGGTGCGTTGCTGGCCTTGTCGGCTATTTACCTGCGCCGGGACCTGGCCGAAACAGATTCGTTCAAGCAAGAGCGTGTGAGTGTCGACCAGCGCGGGACGTTCAGCGAATTAAGTAAATACCGGCGGGAAGTAATGCTGGTTATTGGCTTCACCATTGGCCTGACGGTATCCTATTATACGTTCACCACCTACATGCAGAAGTTCCTGGTCAACACGGCGGGATTCAGCAAAATTGATGCAACTTCCATTACGGTCATCACGCTGATTACGTTCATGCTGGCGCAACCCCTGCTGGGAGCGTTGGGGGATAAGATCGGGCGGAAACGGATGATGATCTTGTACGGTGTGCTGGGTGTGCTGACTAGCATTCCGATTCTTCTACTGCTTGAACAAACTACGGATTTCTGGGTCGCGACGGCACTCATTATCGTGGCACAACTGATACTGAGTATCAGTACGTCCATTTCAGCTATCATCAAAGCCGAATTATTCCCGCCCAATGTTCGCTCATTGGGCGTCAGCTTTCCTTACGCACTGGCCGTAGCGCTGTTTGGCGGTACCGCTGAATACGTAGCGTTATGGTGCAAGAAGTGGGGACACGCGCACTGGTTTTACGTCTATCTCACGGGTTGTATAGCGCTGTCGCTGATTGTCAGTATTGCTATGCGAGACACAGAGAAGCATTCACAAATGGAGGACTAAGTGTGTCTGGCCAGAGCGTGCTGGTCTTGTTTCTCGAACAACCCCACAGTACGCGCGTTATTGTTGGAAATACTATCCGCTCGTTAGGGCGGGTATCCATTCACTATTTATGGGATTATTACGTTTACGCGCGCTTTTGGTTGGAGCGGGGGCATTGCTGTTATTAACGCAGTGTCAGCAGGTGGAACCAACGGCTCCGAAAGCAGAGGGATTTGATGCGGCAATTCCCGAAGATACGTCGTACCTGGCAGGCTCACTGACGTTCCGGCTGTCTGAGCTGCAGAAAAAAATAAACAAGGAATTAGATCCCGTATTGGTTGGTGAGAAATCAACGGACGGGACAAATAGAGGATTGTTACCTCTGCGGGTAGAACGGTCAGGACCGGTGCAGATTCAGTATGTCAATCAACAGATTCGATTCTCTGCCCCCCTGCAATTGTGGTTAGGGAAGTTATTTGGGCGGGAAGATGAATCGACCCGCAAGCCATTTTGCGAGCTGCAGGTCAATTTCCAAAGTCCCTTGTCGGTAAGTTCGGACTGGCGATTATCCAGTAACGTCAAATTCATTGATTATAAATGGGTCGTCGAGCCGGAAATCAGGCTGCTTGGCCAGGAAATTTCACTAACACGTCTTGTCCAGAATCTACTGGAACGGTACCAGACCGATATCGAACAGACGATAAATGAAGCAATTCATGAAGATCTGCGCCTGGACAAGACGGTGCAGCCCATCTGGCAGGATATTCAGAACCCGTTACTGATCAGCAAGGAATACGGACTCTGGCTGATTCCCAAACCAGTAAGCGTAGCCGCTAGCGATATTAGTGGAAATCAGGAGACGATCACTACCCACCTGCGAATTGCCTTTAAAACTGAAACCCGATTAGCGAACGTAAAACCAGTTGTAGCAAAAGTAGCCCTGCCATCACTCCAGAAACGAGATCAGTTGACGAATCTGTCCGACCTGCGCGTGACGAGCTCCATACCCTATACGGCTATCAACCAGGTACTGGCAACAATCCTGAAAGAACCCAAGAAAATGGCAATGGGGCTGGTGAAAATCAACAAAGCCACCGTCTATGGTAATCAGCGGGATCTTGTCGTCAAGACCGAAGTTAGTGGGCTAGTCGATGGAACGCTTTACCTGCGCGGCAGGCCTACGTTCGATACGTTAACGAAGACACTCATTGTAAAAGATCTGGACTTTGATACGAGCACGGATGACGAACTAAACCGCTTCTCGGAGTCGATCATTCACCGGGGGCTTCAGCGCATATTGGGTGATTGGCTGGAGATCCCTCTGGGTGATGAAATTGCGAAGTTACCCGCCAAGATCAACGAAGCGTATGAGAAAGGACCCGGTAAAACGACAGATCTGAGTTTAAAAGATTTTCGATTTATTCCACAACGTATTGCTATTCGCCCTGATGGCGTCCAGACTTTGATCCAGGTGAAGACCAAAGTCGATTTACAGGTTCAAAAATTATAAGAATACGTTTTCGTGATATCGGGACGTTCGTTTCGACCTCATTGTATCTTCTCCCAGATAAAGTCGGCAATTCGTTGCATACCCGCATCATTGGGATGAGCGGCCACCCCGGGGTTTGCGTACTGGCTGGCAAAATACTGACCCTGCCCCACCAGGCAACTTAGGTCCACTAGAGTATGTCCTTTACCCGCGACTGTTCGTCGTATAATCGAATCGGATAGAGGTCGTGACCATACGCTGGTGGTCGCAACAATCTTGACGGGCTGACCGTAGGTAGCTAGCCGATCCAGCAATTGGCTAAGTTGAGTTTCGTAATTCCGGCTTATTACAGCTGATTCATCAATATTTTCCCCGATACGTAAGATAATCAGATCCGGTTTGAACTGTTGTAGAGGCTCGTTAAACTCATCAAGGCTGTAGGTTGATTTGCCAAACTCACGCTCAAAATTCCCACCCGATTGAAGTCGAAAACTAACCTGCGGGTAAAGTGCTGTCAAACGCGCGTTGAGCAAATGCACAAAGTCTTTGTCCGGTGCTGAGGCCGCCATCCCATTCGAGTTCAACCAGCCAATAGAGGGGTCTGGTAAGTGACTCATAATGCTATTACCAATAACCAGCATCCGTTTGTAATACAGGTTAAACGTAACGGCCCGGCTCCGGGATGGTCTGTTACCGACGCGCAGGCGGGCCAGCATTTTCCCGCCGGTCAATACCGTAAATTGCTGCCCCGTCTGCCAACTTTGCCCGTTGTCAAAGGAGTATTCGTAAAGTGCCTGTGGGGGTAGTGAATCTGCTGCCAGACGTACTGGAACGCTGAAGTAGAAAGTGCCTCCATCCGGAGAAAATCGAGGAGGGGCTATGTCTAACGTATCAACCGGTTGTACTGCCGAAGAAGAACCAGGAGAAGTACTGCCAGAGCAAGCTGATGTTGATGCAGGAGGGGAGGTAGGAGTGGGCTGATTGTCACCCACATCTACTGCTGGATAATCGTTGGTGCAATTACTAAGAAGAAAAATAAGAAACAGTCCAGCTACTAGATGCTTGGTAGGTACTAGCTGAAACAAAGAACAACTAATTTTTACCATAGCTATCAACTGCATTTTCTGGACTGAATATGTGTAATACAAACCAAATATTGAATTTATACAGGGTTTAAAAGTACTATGATTTCTCTTTTGTGACTTACATTTGTTGTCTCTTTTCCCTCAAACGTATGCCGCCAAGCTTTGACGTTCTGTCATTGATTAACTTACTGGAGCGACCTATGCGGCCATTATCACCCCTGTACAATTTAATTGTCACACACGAAAAAACATTCGCTGGGATCCCTCTTTCATCAGCACGATAATTGCTCAACGCTATCTATAAACTATGTGATGCTGTCGGTTCAGATAAATAGCTAGTCTGACCGGTGACAGTAAGAATCTATTCTATGCAAGCTATAGCCATAATTTTTGTCTGATGGTACCAGATGTAATGCCGGAGAGAAAAAAAAATACCCAATCCGGTGCGCGAGTTAAGTCAGGCTATAAAGCTTTTCTGATCAGCATTGGTTTTATACTAATACTGGGATTACCGCTTATTGATCAGTGGGCAGGCTGGTCGTCAGGATTCAAAAGCACGGAAAAACGTATTCTGACGCCATTTCCCCGATTCGACTTCCCACATGTAAAGACGTTTATCGTTCAGTTTGATCAGTATTACAAGGAGAATTTTGGTTGGCGAAACGCGCTTTTTTATCAGTATAGCCAATGGAAATACAAGGGGCTGTCGTCGTCACCCTTGCCCGAGAAAGTTATAGCGGGTAAAAATGGCTGGTTCTATCCCGGTAACAGTATGAGTCGGGTCGCCGAGCAGCATCGGGGCTTGTTGCCGATCCGGCAGGATACGTTGGTGTCGATTGCAAAACGCCTGAAAAATCTTCAGGATAGCCTAAGCCGACAAGGGACTAAGCTGTACTTACTGGTTGCTCCTGACTCTTATACGATCTACCCGGAAAACCTCCCAGATTATTTTCCGAAAGAAAAGCAAGTATCGAATTTAGACCGCTTCAAGGCATATATGGACCGGCACTCTACTGTGCCGATAATCGATGTGCGCCAAAAACTGGTGGATGCCAAAAAGAAACACGTAGTGTACTGCCAGACGGACACGCACTGGAATGACTATGGGGCTTTGTTGGCTACACTCACGTCGGTAGACCGGATTCGGCAGGATTTTCCTTATCTAACCGAGCCCGATCTGTCGAACTATACTATCACCCCGCAGAAAGGCGTGGGTGGCGATCTGGTAACGATGCTTGCCTTAAACGACCAAGTGGCTGACTCGGTCAGCTACAAAATCAGACCCGCAGCTTCTTTGATAGCCCAGAATACTGAAGTTAATGATAAATACATCGGTCTGCCGTCGCAGCGGTTCGTTTGTAAGGCGAAAGATTCTGCCCGACTGCCTAAATTACTCCTGGTAGGGGACTCCTTCAGTTACTCTATGGATCAGTTCATGTCTGGTTATTTCAGCGAGTCCTATATGGTACGCAGCCACAAGTTTGATTTGACACTAGCAAGAACCGAACGACCAGATATCGTTCTGATCGAAATCGTCGAACGTAATATCGGTCTGCTGGGCCTTTTGTAAAAGCGACTGACTTCAGGCTATCAAAGGCCGAACTTTGAGGATAGAGTTCTTTCTTATTATCAAGCTATCATTACTTAATTCGCGTTCTCTTCTTGGTATTAGTAAGTAAAAAGGGCACCGGAGTATTCCGGTGCCCTTTTTACTTACGTGAATAAATTCCTAAAGAGATGTTTCTTAACCCGCCCCGAGATTCTATTTGATTTTCTCCAGGATGAGATCAGCAATGCGTTGCATACCCGCGTCGTTGGGGTGAGCAGCCACGCCCGGATTGGCATACTGGCTGGCAAAATACTGCCCCTGACCAATCATGCTGTTTAATTCTACCAGCGGAAAACCTTTTTCGTTGACGACTTTGCGCATGATCGAATCCGCCAGCGCGCGAGACCAGACGCTGGTTGTAGCGATTACCTTAACCGGCTGGCCGTAATTCGCCAATTTGGTTAACAGCTGCCGTAGTTCTCCTTCATAGTTACGGCTTATTGCGTTGGCTTCGTCAACGTTTTCGCCGATGCGTAGTATGATCAGATCTGGCTTGAACTGCTGAAGGGGGGCGTTAAACTCATCAACGCTATACGTTGATTTACCAAACTCCCGCTCGAACCCGCCACCTGATTGAATCTGAAATGTAGCCTGTGGGTACAGCGCTTTTAATTGCGTATCTAGCAAATGGACGAAATCTTTCTCCGGCGCTGAAGCGGCCATTCCATTAAAGTTTAGCCAGCCCAGATCCGGTGCCGGACCGTGGCTCGTGATACTGTTGCCGATAACCAGCATCCGCCGGTAGTAGGGGGTAAAACTTGCTTTGGCCGTGGTGGAGGTCTGCTGATTCAAACGGGTACGTCCCAAAACGTCAACTTTGTTCGTGACGGAAAGTTGCGTACCTGCGGTCCACGTAGTCCCATTGTCGGCCGAATACTCGATTACTGCATTCGCCGGTAAGGATGAGGCTGTCAGGTTAACCGCAGTACCAAACGCCACTGAGCCCGTAGACTGGCTGAAAACCGGAACTGGTAATGCCTGACTGCCTAGATCGGGAGGTGTAGTCGGATCCGGTTGATTTATCGGAGTTGTGGCGCCATCCGTTACGGACGTTACTGTGATTTGAACACAGGCCGCGTTTGTTGTCTGAGCCTGCCCAAAGGTTGAAAAGAGGACAACCGATAAGCTTGCTCCCAGACAGGATACAAACGCCTGTTTTATATGACGAGCGTGTACGATTTTATTCACTGAGTTAATATTTTGCTATTGAACGAATTCGCTAAAAGCGTGCCAGTACTATCAAACATGCGATTCTTTTATCAAGCTAACAGGTCACTTCAACCTGTTGGCTTGACATGACTCTTACTGATCCCCCAGATTCGTTGCCGAGATCCACTTGATACCAATCTGCTGCCCGCTGGTAGGAGCTTCACTTGGATTTGCGTAACGAATGCTGAAATCGTTGATGAGACCGTTCCATTTTGAGTGCAGATTCACGGGAATTGCGATCGTCCGATACTGATTATCGCCAGTTACTTTGAACGTCATTTGCTGGCCGGCCATGGCTGCATCCAGCTCACTCTGTCCCACTTTCCGCCAGTCGAGAACCAACTGGGTTTCCGAAGTCTGAGCCCGTAGCCGAACGTAGACAACGCCGAATTCAGACGCCTTGTAGCCTTTCTGTGGCGAGATGATCCGGAACCGACGGTCAGTTGGCGTAATGGCCAGCTCGTCACCAATTGGATAACCCTGGTCGTGGCCGTTACGGTAGTAGAATCCGTGACGAGTAGCGTTGCCCGCGAATCGATAGTTTGGTTTCGTTTCGGATTGAGGCAGCGTTCTCAGCGTATTCTTGATCTCGTCGATTGTGCCCGCTACCATGTTGATATCGAACTCATACACACCGTTTGGATCCATAACCAGCGACATGCCATTGGCGATGTAACCGGCGTTGCTCGATTCGGCAGGACCCCAGCCCATTTCACCAAAGACGCCAACTTTGAACTCATGGGAGTAAGGCGTATGGAGTGCAATACCGCGGCCAATGCTTGGTTTGATAGCTGCAATCCAGGGCTCCGATGCGTTGACGTTGTAAGGGCCGCTGTAAGTACCGTTTTGCACTTGGTTCAGGCTCTTTCCAGGACTAACAATGTTTGGCATCGAGTTGACGTTCAGCCAGGGAGCATTGGTGTTTGGTTCGCCCTGAACAACGTAGTACTGATAGTAGGCGCTATTTGTGTACGTACAGGGTAGTTCCTGCTGACGGGTACCGTCGTACTTAGTCTGGTCAGCCCGCGAACCGGAGATGCGTACGTGCCGACGAACAATGTTGTTGTCCAGTCGAATCCATTGTTCAACGATGTAGTCGCCCAGCTCGTTATTCAAGCCCCAAAGTAGACCCCGGGTCTTTGAATAAAGCATGTTGTCGGTGCGACCGTAGCCCAGTATAGGAGAGAAATTACCGGCGATGTCGCCCCCCTGAACAGGGTTGTAACCGATATCATCCAAAACCGGCTTGCCGTTCTGGGTCCAGTGCTTACTGTCGCTGGGAAGTGCGTAGAGTGAAATCTGGTCGTCCCGGCCTGGATCACGTTTGCCATCGCCTTTGATCATACAGTTGATCATGTTCTCGCCAACCTGCAGGTCAGTAACCTCGCGGATAACAGCACCCACCCCCAGATCGATCGCAACCCGCAGCCGATCATTTTTCAGGACAGGACGTTTGTCATCTGGCCAGGGGCTGTTCAGGACTGGGTAGGGGTCGCCCGTCTGATTGGCGCAACCGCTTACGTTCACAACAACGGTGGATGTTTTAGTTGCGCAGCCCGCCATGGAAGCTGTTACGGTGTAGGTGTACGAACCGTTACTGGCTGGCGCGCTGATCGTGATCGACTGACCGCTCTGATTAATGCCGTTACCTGACCAGGCATAGTTTAGTCTGCTGCAGTTGTTGCCCGAACAAGCGGCTTTCAACGTTACGCTGCCTCCGCAGGTAGCTGTGTTGATAACGCCATCGGTTGTTACGTTCCAGGCGCAGGAATCTGGTTGTGTAACGGGCTGACCAATGCAGACTGACGTAATCAGCGGGCTGTTTGATACTTCCGTAGTTGTGCCGCTTGGTTTTACCGAAATCTTAAGCGTTGTATTGTTTTTGAACGAGCTTGGTACCGTCCAGCGGAAACCGTAGGCGTTGAAACTGCCTGTCTGGAAAATCAGGGCCACGTCTGGGCGGCTGCCGTTAGCCTGTATCGTCGTTGCTTTTGTCCCGTTGATGTAGATGTCAACGTACTGCGACTTCTGTGTTTCGTTCATGTTGACAATCCAGCCCGATACGATTTCGCAGGTACCGTAATCCAGGTGACTGCGATAATCTGCGTTGATAGGAGGAATGACGGCCGAAGAACAACCCGTGACACTCACCGTACCCGTCGTAATTTGTTGAGTAAAGCCTGGTGCGGTTGCCGTCAACGTATAGGTCGTAGAGTTGTTGCTGGAAGGAGCGACAAACGACACCGTCTGTCCCGTCTTCGTCGTGCCGTTATAAACCCACGTAAATGTGACTTTACCGCAATCTGAACCCGTGCAGTTAGCCTTCAGCGTGAACGAACTGCCGCAGCTTACGCTAATGGGCAGCGCCGTCGTTGCAAAGGTGCAGCTCTCCGAAGTAGGCGGATTGGTTACTGGTGGAAGAATCGCAGTGCCTTCGCAGACTGGGGTAGAACGAGGGCTGTTAATCAATTCCTGGCTAGTACCAGCGGGGCGGACCGAAATTCGTAGTGCTTTATTCGCTTTGTACGAACTAGGAATCGTCCAGCGATAACCGTAAGCACTGAAATTTGTGTTAAAGGCCGCACCTACGTCCGGTCGAGACAGGTTCGCCGTGATGGTAGCTGCCCGTTGTCCATCGATGTAAATATCGATTTGCTGTGACTGCTGAAGAGCGTTTTCGTTGAAGATCCAGCCCGAGATAACGTCGCAGTCAGCGACGTCGAGGTATCCTTTGTAAACACCAGGAACGGGAGGGGTTGTTGTCGTGCAGCCTGTGACGCTAACGGTACTGGTTACCGTTTTGGATGCACAGCCGGTTGCCGATGCCGTCAACGTATAGGCTACTGTCGTATTTGACGTAGGAGCGACGACTGAAACCGACTGACCCTTGGCCGTGAGCCCGTTGCTGCTCCAGGTATAGGTGACCCGGCCGCAATCAGATCCTACGCAGTTGGCAGACAGAACTACCGAACTGCCGCAACTAACGGCAACTGGTAACGTCGACACGGTAAAATCGCAGGAATCTTTACCCGTAACGGCATCACACACGGCCGTTGTCCGGGGGCTATTGGAAAGCTCCTTGCTGGTACCCGCTACCTTGACAGAAATGGTCATGGCTCCCTTCGTACGTTTGAACGAATCAGGAATGGTCCAGCTGAAGCCAAACATGTTGTTCTGAATCCGGTACGAGGCCGCTACGTCCTGGCGTAATTGGTTGGCAGGAATGGTAGCCGCTTTGATGCCATTTATGAAGATATCCAGGTCGATAACCTGCTCCATATTGTTAAGGTCGAGAATCCAGCCCGCAATGGATGTACAGGTGGCTACGTCCAGATAGCCCAGGTAGTTAGCATTGCTGGGAACGCAGCCCGTTACGCTAACGGTAGCCGTTGTCGTCTGCGCTGAACAGCCTGGGGCACTCGCTGTCACCGTGTACGTTTGCGTGCCTGTCGTTTTAGGGGCTACGGCTGAGAGCGTGGCACCTGTTTGGTCAACACCGTTACCCGTCCAGCGGTAGGTTACTCGGTCGCAATTGCCGCCCAGGCAGTTCGCCCGTAGTGTGAAGGAGCTACCACAGCTTACGCTCAGGGGAACTGTCGATACGGTGAAGGCGCAGGAATCTGGTTTTGGGGTCGTGGGATTCGTACAACCGTTAACCGTAACGGTTGCTGTTGTTTGCTGGCTGGAGCAGCCCGCAGCGGTAGCCGTTACGGTATACGTAACAGGTCCATTGGCTGTAGGGGCTACCGTCGTTACCGACTGCCCTGTTTTGTCGAGGCCATTACCGGTCCAGCGGTAAGTTACCCGATCGCAATTGCCACCCGTACAAGTTGCCCGTAGCGTGAAGGAGCTACCGCAGCTTACGCTTAACGGTGTTGTCGATACGGTGAAGGCGCAGGAATCTGGTTTGGGGGTCGTGGGGTTGGTACTCGTACACAGCTCGGTCTGGCGTGGACTGCCAATTAACTCCCGGGTCGTGCTGGCGGGCCGTACCGAAATGAGCAACGGAGCATTCTTCCGATAGCTGTCAGGAATGACCCAGCGGAAACCATATTTATCAAAACCGGTACCATATACCTGAGCCACATCAGGACGCGGCCGATCCGCTGCGATCGTCGTCACCTTAGCGCCGTTGATGTAGACGTCGACCGATTGGGATTGTTTTAGGGCGTTAAAATCAAAAGCCCATCCGGTTATTACCGCGCAGCTTGCTGTGTCCAGGAAGCCCCGGTAATCAGCGTTGGCGGGAGGAACAATCGTGTTACAGCCATTCACCGTAACGGCTACAGTGGCTGTTTTGCTGCTACAGCCCGTTGCCGATGCCACAACCGTGTAGGTTAGGGTCGTGTTGCTTTTGGGAGCTGTTGCCGTTGCCGATTGCCCCGTCTGATTAAGCCCGTTACCCGACCAGGTATACGTCACCTTATCACAGTTCGCCCCGCTACAGTTTGCCCGTAGCGTAAAGGAATTGCCGCAGCTTACGCTCAGTGGAGTCGTTGAGATGGCAAAGTCGCAGGAGTTTACTTCGGGGGCGGGAGCTACCGATCCGTCGCAGGGTTGAATATTTTTAGGGCTTTGCGATAGTTCAGTACCTGAATCCGTGATTTTGACCGAGACAGAAAGGGCTTTATTGCCTTTGTACTCAGCGGGTAAATTCCACCGGAATCCGTAACGGTTGTACCCAACGATCTTATAAAAGTCCGCAACATCCTGCCGGTCTTGGTCTGCCAGTATGGTCGTTACTTTATTGCCATTGATGTATATGTCCAGAAAGAGAGATTTACGGGGTGCATTCAGGTCCGTAACCCAGCCGCCAACTACGTCGCAGTTCGCGAACTCTAACGTACCCCAGTAATCGGGCGTAGCTAGGCGGGCTGCTCCCGTGCTTGTTTCTGGAATGACCTGTAATACCGTCGTCGGCACAGAAGAGCGGCTTGGAGTAGCCCGATCGTCCGTAACAGATAAATTGGTAATCTTATGATCATTTTTGTCCGCTACCTCTAAGCGAACCGCTGCTTTCTCCACGTAGAGACTCTGATCGTCGGCCTGGCTATGGCTACGTAACAATCGGAACGTAGAGCCCGGAGTGACCCGGGTGAAGTAGCCAGTAATGCGATACGTTTTAACCGCGTTGGTTGGATAAACAAGTAGATCACCTACGTAATCCTGAAAGTCGCCACTGGTCTGCACAAAACCGTCCGGAAGAAGAAGTTTCAGCCGGTAAGCGTTGGAGCCAGGCAGGGAGAACAGTAACGTAGGACTGATATTTAGTAGCTCTGCCCGGATGGAGAGTTCGACGGGTTCGCCTAATCGGATCGATTGTTTATTAGCTCGGATGCTGAACCGGATAGGGTCACTGCTGATCGTTGGACTAATGAAAGGAGTCGGAGCGGGCTTCTTGTCAATCGGTCTGGTCAACGAGTTGACAATACGGGCAAACGTTGGTTTCTCGCCGGGAGGGAATTTAGATCCTGCTAACCCGGATGCGGAGACAGCCAGGCAGAGCAGAAGCCCTAAGTAAGCAGGCGCGTTACGGAGAAGACGCTTGCTGGTGTGAGTAATGTTAATGAGCATGAACGGAGCTGTAAAAGTTTATCATGCATACCGAAAAACAAATATTACGCCAATAAGTAAATATGCTTTTGAAAAATCCGGAAGAGTTATCCAGGGGGTTGAGTCAAAAGTAGGCGTTTTTGTAACCTGATACCTTGTTTTCGGCTGCAAAAGTGACCGTATAGTTTATAATAAACTCACTTATTAAATATTAGGCCAAACTGTAATTTCGAGCATATAAACCTCAATTTTCTTTTCTAAGTGGTCTCATACTGGTACGAACTGGAGATATAAGGGGCAAAAATCAAGCATAGCGGACGGTTGTATATGCTATCAAATAGGATATTCGGTTTGTATTAGTATAATATTTTAATTTATTCATATAAAGAGTTTCGCCTGTACACTTTAAACCAGATCTAAAGGAGCTAGGAGCAGCTAGCTATCACCAGCAGCGCGTTGCGTACAATCGGAAAAAGTGAACCGGCGAGGTATCAGAAAGAAATGGTGGGAAGCGATCGATTAATCGTTCTTTCTGGGTAACGAAGGCTGTTTCTGCCGTATTGAGTAGAACGAAATGCTAGGCTACGGTACCAGAACTACATGTAGTATCGCAGAAAATAGCCCATCGAGGATGAACTGGGTACTAAGGGTGGTATGGATTTTGTCACCATTGAAGAACTAGCTTTTCTTTATGAATCAGTAACAGTCTACCCGGCTGGTGGTACTGGGAGCTGAATTAGAGAGAAAGAGCGATAAATCGTACAAAAAGTTGTCTAACGTATATGTATATACGTAAAGGATTTTATGTACCTTCTCGATTTCGTAGGATGCGGGACAGCAGCGTAGGAAAGAAGCGCTTAAGATAAATGCCGTATATTTCAATGCCACCGATGTACACTTCTTCTCGCTGCCGGGCCACTGCCTGAAGCACTCGGCTGGCCAATTTCTCGGCCGCCATTCCCTGGTGCTGATTAGCATCCATACGGCCGTGGGGCTGCCCATTGGCGCTGAGCGCATGGAGTGAAATGGGCGTGCTGATATAGCCAGGACAAACAATGGTTACCCGTAAACCTGATGAATAGGTTTCTGCCCGGATCGCATCAAAAAAACCGTGCAGAGCATGCTTGCTGGCGCAGTAGCCTGAGCGCTCTTTAGTTCCTAGTTTACCTGCTACACTGCTGGTTACCACAAAGTGTCCGCTCTGCTGTGATAGCATCAGGGGGAGAACGGCCTGGGTTAGGGCTACGACACCAAAGAAATTGACATCCATCAGCCGTTGGTAAACGGCAAAATCAGTGTCCGCGACTAGGCCTCGCTGGGTGATGCCTGCGTTCTGAAATAAATAATCAATCCGGCCAAAACGCTGGCGAACCTGTTCGACCCGCTCGGAAAAACTTGCCCGATCAACCATGTCCAAGGGCAGAATCAATACGTCTGAGTCGGGCAGGCCGGTTAACGCGGCTACTCGCTGTAGTTCATCAGCCCGGCGAGCCGAGAGAATAAGGCGGGCTCCTGCTTGCGCCATTGCCAACGCAATTGCTTCCCCAATGCCCGATGAGGCACCGGTAATCCAGACTATTTCTCCGGTGAAACTGCTCATGGGTGCAGAAAATCGAGTGAGCTACCAGTTGGCGTAACGGTCAGCGAAACGGCATAGCCTATGGGTAATGCGAGGTTGTAATCAACGTGGCCCGCTGGAAAATCAACGAGTACCGGATAGTTGTAATCCGCTACGGCTTCTGTAATAATCTGATTGGCGTCTTTCCCGAAAGGTAGCGATAAATTGGTACGCATGTCGGTAAACTGGCCAACGACAAGACCGGCTAATCCGGCCAGCCGACCAGATCGCCGGAGTTGGGTCATCATCCGGTCCAGAGAAAACAAAGTTTCATCAATATCCTCAATGAACAGAATCGCTCCGGTGTAGTCAAGGTCCGTAGGAGTGCCCAGCGAATTGATCAACAAGGTCAGATTACCGCCAATCAATCGTCCCTGACGTTGACCGAGTCGGTTAAGTGGGTGATAGGGGACACTATACTGAGCCGGAGGAGTGCCAAATAACCACCGACGTAACGAGTCAAGGGATTCGTTACGTTCAGGGGCGCCAAACTGGCGGGGCATGATGCCGTGTAAGCTGCCTAAACCATTCCGCTGGAAAAGGCTTAGCAGGGCAGTAATGTCGCTGAAACCAACCAGCCACTTAGGATGGGCCTTCAGGTTAGTTAAATCCAGTTCGTCGGCAATGCGATAGGAGCCGTAACCGCCCCGCGACGCAAACACGGCTCGAACCGACGGATCATCGAATAAGTACTGCAGATCCTGACGACGAAGTTCATCGTTTCCGGCAAAGGGACCGTCGACAGCTCGCAAACTTTTGCCTTCGATAACGTTTAGCTGCCAGTCTTCGCGGAGGATACGAAGCCCTTCGGCTAGTTCCTCGTAAGGACACCAGCTTGCTGGTGAAACGACGCCTACTGTATCGCCAGGTCGCAAAAAAGGAGGAAGCTGCATGAGTGTCTACAAATGGGTTCGGCCTGCAAAGAAAAGCGTTGAACGGTGCTGTGCGACATAGAATCCCCAAAATAGTAAGCGGAACCAATCCGTGCTCTCGCTTTTCGGGTTGGTTCCGCTTACTAATCGGGTGATAAAACTCACTTAGTCCATCACCATTTCTGTATGTGCCGGTGCTTCGATCTTCTTACCGACGAACAGCAGCAGCAGGGGGATACACACCAGGAAGAAAGCTCCGATAATCAGGAACGAGTCGGCGTAGGTCATCACCATTGCCTGCTTGACGGCCCCGCCCTGCAATAGTCGATACGCTTTAGCCGTGGCAGAGGCCAGCGCGTCGCCCTTAGAAAGGAATAAGCCCGTGTACTGGCGGATCCGTTCAACCGAAATAGGATTGTAGATCGATATATTATCGGTCAAGCGCGAGATGTGCAGTACCGAACGGGTTGAGATGTACGTCGTCATGATGGCCGTGCCGAACGTACCGCCTAACTGCCGGATAGTATTCGATAGGGCAGACCCCTGTGGAATCTCGACGGGATTTAGGTCGGCCAGCGTTACGGTCGTTAGCGGAATGAAGATTAACCCCATACCGATACCTCGGATGACGAGCGGCCAGAAAAAATAATCTGGTCCCGCGTCGGGGGTAATGTTCGACAGGCCAAAACTGAAGCCGAAGAACAGTAGAAAGCCCGCGGCCGCGTACCAAATAGGTGAGATCATATTTTTCTTGAGTAGCCCGCCCACGACAGGCATCATCATGCCCGTTACGATCGAGCCTGGCATCAGCAACAGCCCCGTCTGACTCGCCGTAAAACCCAGAATCGTCTGGCAGAAGACAGGAATCAGGAAGACTGACGCAAATAGCCCAAAGCCCAGAATGAAGTTAAAGAGCGTACCCACCGCGAATCGCCGGCGTCGCATCAGCCGTAGGTCAAGAATCGGCTGGGAGACCGTCAATTGGCGCCAGATGAAACCGATGAGGCAGATAACGGCAGCACTAGTCATGATCGTGATAAAACTCGAATCGAACCAGTCCTTTTCTTCGCCTTTTTCCAGAATGATTTGCAGGCCACCGATACCGATGATCAGCATGATCAGGGCCAGCCAGTCCATCTTGCCGGCCGCAATTTTTTCGGCTGGCTCTTTGATGTACATGTACGTCAGGACCGTCGCCAGGATACCGAACGGAATATTGATGTAGAAGACCCAGTTCCACGACAGGTTATCGGTGATGTAGCCACCCAGCGTTGGTCCGATTGACGGGCCGATGATAACCCCCATCCCAAAAATGGCGTTGGCGATACCAATGTCTTCTTTGGGAAAGGTCTGGATCAGAATCGACTGGGCCGTTGTCAACAGACCACCCCCACCAATTCCCTGCACCACGCGGAAGAAGACGAGCTCCCAGACGTTGGTCGATGTACCACAAAAAATGGATGCGATGGTGAACAGGACGATCGAAGCCGCGAAGTAATTCCGGCGACCTAGTTTGGCGCTTAGCCAACCCGACATCGTGATCATGACGGCACTAGCGGCCGCGTAGCCCGTAACAACCCAGCTAATATCGCCCAGGGAAGCCCCCAGGTTACCCATCATCTGGTTCAGCGTTACGTTCACGATCGACGAGTCGATGGTTTGCAGCAGAGCAGCCGTAGTCACCGTGAGTACGACTACCCATTTATCAAAGCCTAACTTCATTACTGTTGTTTTGATTGGAGATCCACGGCGACCGTTACACTCATGCCGGGACGTAATTTAGCGTAGAGCGGGCTGTTCTTTTCCAACTCGACCCGTACTGGAATGCGTTGAACTACTTTTACGTAGTTACCTGTCGCGTTGTCGGGCGGCAGTAGCGAAAACTTGGCACCCGTGGCACCGGCGAAGGAACCAACGTGGCCCACCACTTTTTCGTCGCCAAAGGCGTCTACTTCAATGTTGACGGCCTGACCAGGCTGCATCTCTTTCAGCTGAGTTTCTTTAAAATTGGCCGTTACCCAAAGGTTGGTGTTGCCAACCACAGAACACAGAGCCTGGCCGGGCTGAATAAGCTGACCCACCTGAACCGACCGTTTCGACACGACACCCGAAGCAGGTGCCCGAACGACGGTATACGAAAGCTGAAGATTGGCAAGGTCCAGATCAGCCTGCCGTTGTTTAACCGCTGCCTGTGCCACTGAGGTTTGGCCCTGGGTGGCCAGGCGCTGCGAGCTGGTGACTCCCGTTTGGGTGCCGGCTGCGCTTACCTGTGACTGCGCGGTACGTAGCTGAGCCTGAGCCGCCTGCAACTGAGCCTGGGCGGCATCGCGTTCGGCCTGGATGGCATCAAACTGCTGCTGAGGAACTGTTTTTTCGGCTAACAGACGGCTGTAGCGCTCAAAATCCTGGCTGGACTTACGTGCCCGTGCCTGAGCCGCCGTTACGTTTGCCTGCGCCGTTATGACCTGATCGCGGGCGGTTTGTACGCCAGCCTGCGAGCTCTGGATCGTGGCCGCTGCTACGTTGACCTGAAAACGGCTTACGCCAGCGCTGGCCTGGGCACTCTGCAGAGCGGCTTCGGCCTGCGCTACCCGGATGCGGTAGTCAGCATCGTCGAGCACGAATAACGTATCACCTTCCTTAACAAACTGATTGTCTTTGAAACGTATCGCTTTTACGTAACCACCTACTTTCGGGGTAACTGGGTCAACATCGCCGTCAACCTGAGCATCGTCAGTCGTTTCGTACCGTTGTAGGTATCGGAACTCAGTATAGCCGAAGAAGAGCGCAGCGGCCAGAATGATAATGCCCCCTACGCGGATTAATGTTTTGGTATTCATGGTTGTGTACTAAAATTAATTCAGGTTTGTGCCCGTTGCTTTTAACAGGCGTTGGTAAGCGAGTTGCGCGTCGACGGTTGCGTTGATGACGTTGAGTTGGGCCTGGAGCAGAAAGCTGTCGGCTTCGAGCAGGTCGGTGGAGCCGACGAGTCCGTTGCGAAAGCGGGACTCTGTCAGCCGGTAGTTTTCCTTGGCCTGATCCACTGCCGTCCGGATTACGTTCTGTTGCTCCAGTGCCAGCTGGTAATTATTGTAGGCGGTTACTACCTCCGACCGGATCTGATCAGCCTGCTGCTGACCCTGAATCGTAGCCTGATCGATGGCCGCCTTGGCCGTGTTGACCCGGCCTTTCAAGTTGTATAACGAGCCGATGTTATAGCTAATGCCAGCGCCAACGTTCCAGGCACTAACAAACGAGTTTGCCTCTGGAATGACCGTTGCGGTCGGGTTGATGTAATTGTAGCCAGCCGATACGCCCAGGTGCGGATACATCGCACTTTTGGTATTACGAAGTTGCTCCTGTGCCGACTGGACCCGCAACGAATTAGCCTCGACTTCAGGCCGGATCTGCTGGGCCTGCGTTAGAAAGGCGGTAAGCTCCTGCGTCACGGCAGCCGGGTTGGTCAGGGTTGTGTCAACGGCAACGGGTTGATCGTCCGGAAGTCCGAGCAACAGGTTGAAGTTATACAGCGCTGTTAGTCTGGCTTTATCGACCTGTAGACGACTGAGATTGAGGTTATTTTTCTGTAACTGAATTTTCAGAACCTCATTGGCCGTCACGATTCCTTCTTTCTCCAGGTTCCGGGCTTCGCGTTCGCGCTCGTCGAACTGGCGAATGTTCTGCTCAATAACGGACGTCGATCTGATTAGCTTGACAATGTTATAGTAAGCTTCCGTGACCGTATAGACCAGCTCCGACCGGTTACGTTGGGCATCGAGTCGACTGGCTTTGGCCAGTAATTCAGCTGATTTCTCCGCCGACTTTTCGGCAAAGCCACCAAAAATTTCCTTACTGATCGTAGCGCCCCCGATCGTGGCATTAAAGGCACCCGCCGGGATACCAAACAGCGGTTTGCCATCGCTACCTTCACCCAGCGCAAAGGGGCCGGTCAGGCTATAGCGAGAGTATGCCAGGGAAGCCGACGCTGTCGGTAGACTACGGTCTTTAGCTTCCTGAGAACGAGCTTCGGCGGCTAGCGTGCGAACATCGGCCAGCCGGATTCCTTTATTGTTTTGCAGGGCGGTCTGGATGGCTTTATCCAGTGGCATGACCGCTGCGGGTTGAGCGGTTGCGCCACTCAGTAGCGAAAGCCACAGGCCTGCCCCAATTATGTACTTCTTCATTGTGGTTTATTTCTGATTTTAGTCAGGAGTGTATTCAGGGTATTTACTTCGTCTTCCGTCAGATGGCTGACGATTGACTCAAAATCATTAAAATCGACGGCTACCTTATCAACAAACTCCTTGGAGTCAGCCGTCAAGCGAAGATTCACGCGCCGACGGTTCTGCGGGTCGATCTCTCGAACGATCAAGTTCTTGGCGACCAGCCGGTCGGTAAGCCGCGTTACGTCGGAGTTCAGTTCGGTCATCCGTTCTTTGACTTCCCCCGCCGATAGGCTCGCCGGGTATACAGCCGCCAGAAGCCGTAAAACCACGTATTGTTGTACCGAGAGGTCAAATGGGGCTAGTTTCTGACCGAAAAAGTTGAAAATGTACCCATCAGTCTGGTGCAGGTTGCCGATCAGGCGGTGGTATTCATTGCGATAGATTTTAGACATGCTGTTTAAAACTGGGTGCGCAAATGTATAACCAACATTTGTTTAAACGAGTTTTGTTTAAACGTTTATGGCTTTGTTTTAATGAACATTTAATAGAAGGGCCGAAAGGGCTAGTTCAGTGG
The DNA here is from genome assembly GCF_054776615.1 of Spirosoma pomorum. NCBI lineage: Bacteria > Pseudomonadati > Bacteroidota > Cytophagia > Cytophagales > Cytophagaceae > Spirosoma > Spirosoma pomorum. Next base: position 294,552 of record NZ_BAAHBP010000002.1, on the reverse strand, counting down.
GGCAGATTCTGTGTCGTCAAGCCGGTTTAGATCAACCGTAACTTGCCCTGAGCTTTCCGTATTGACCATAGGACGGAATTTGTGTCCCCAGCGAATTTCTCCCGCCCGGTAGGAGAACCGAACGTGGACCATCTGAGAAAAGGCATCGTCCAACGCCCGGAACAAAATCAGAAACTCGCTTTCTGAATCAGCCATTGTTTCGGGCGTAGACCCGTAAAGCGGGCTGTCGTCGGTGATGGCGTGAACCAGCGTCCAGTTCGTCGGAAAAAAAGCAACCATGTCCCGTTCCAGCTTGAGCCGGTGATAGCGCCGGGAGGGAGTACCGTCGGGCTGGGTTTCCAGTCGGGACAAGGAAACTTCCACCTGGAGATCGATGAGCTGGCTGGAGCGGGCGTTGATGATGCGAAACATCCAACCGTTGGTATCCAGATAGGGGGCTATTACTGAATGGCTGGAAAAGATAACGTGCGCCTTGGGTCGCGAAAAGCGTCCGTATAACAGACCCGTTGCGAGCGCGAATGATAGTAATCCGACCATGGATTCGAAGGCGGCAACTGAACTGGTCAGGAACGTATTGGGCGTAATGTGTCCGTAACCAACCGTTGTCAGGGTTTGCGCGCTGAAGAAGAACGCTTTCCAGAAAAAACCGTGAAACATGACGTCGTTGGTGCTGGCTAGGCTATCGGCTCCGCACAGCAGATAGACACCCGCAAAGAGCAGGTTCGAGACCATGTAGAAGACGAATACCCACCCCAGGAACTGGCTCCAGCTCATGACGATAAGTCGGTTGTACAGGTTTATACGATGCCAGAACGACTCGTTGGCCCGCTTTACATTGAAGCTGCCATCCTGATTGAGTAGCCGAACCTGCGCACCAGTGATTTTGGTGCCGAAACCAAGGTCCGGGCGTTGAGCTTCCTGTTGAACAAGCTCTTTATCAGCTGGGGAACGTAACGATTGTGATTTCACAACAAAGCTTTTTTGAGCGGGTTAGTACACGAAGCGGGGTGCTTAATCTATTTATAATGTACACGTTACTTGAGTAAATGAGTAAATGTACTTAGATTGCATCATATTTATAATATAGCCGTAACACTTGATATGACTCGGAGAAAAGGTATGATTAGTCTCATTGTACCGGCTTATAACGAAGAGGAAAATTTGCCTGTTTTAGTTCATCGCGTTCGAGCGGTGATGAAACCATACGGCAATTTTGAAATTCTGATCGTCGACGATGGTAGCGCCGATCAGACCCGCTATGTGTTGCGTCAACTGAGTCAGGAATACGAAGAAGTGCGTTTTATTTCGTTCTCACGAAATTTTGGTCATCAGATGGCGCTACGAGCCGGATATGATCATGCCCGTGGGGATGCTGTTATTTGCCTGGATGCGGATTTGCAGCATCCACCCGAACTGATCCCAACGCTAATCGATAAATGGCGCGAGGGCTACGATGTTGTTTACACCGTTCGTCAGGAAGATCCCAAACTGTCCTGGCATAAACGACTGACTTCCCGTTATTTTTACCGGCTGCTCCGGCGTATATCTAACCTGCAACTCGAAGACGGTGCCGCTGACTTCCGACTGCTGGATCGAAAGGTAGTCAATACGCTAAAGCAGTTCAAAGAGAATGATTTGTTTCTGCGCGGAGCCATCTCGTGGGTAGGCTTCAAGCAATGCCGTATCCTATACGAACCAGCGGCCCGCTATGCCGGGTATTCCAAATACTCGCTGAGCAAGATGTTCAAACTGGCGGCCATGGGCATTACGTCTTTTTCGACCCGTCCGTTATACCTATCCGTGCTGCTGGGCTTTATGATGTCGCTGTTCGCTACGTTGTTTGGGCTGGAAGTGCTGTATGAGAAGTTTTTTACCGATGCGACTGTATCAGGATGGACCTCGCTGGTGCTGCTCAGTGTACTGATTGGTGGGGTACAATTCATCATGATCGGTATCATTGGCGTATATTTGGGGAAAACGTTCGTCGAGGTAAAACAACGCCCCGCCTACATCATTGGCGATACGGACGAGATTGAGGAGACCGTAACAACATGGGAAAACCCAGCCAGCAAATTTTATTCACCGTTGACGTAGAAGAATTTGATACCGCCGTTGAGTTCGGCCACAACATCCCGATGGGTGAGCAGATGGCTGTATCAACGCGCGGTCTGACATTGTTAGCCGAACGTTTTACGGCTGTTGGCGTGCCAACAACCATGTTTACGACGGCTAATTACGCCCTGCATGAGCCGGAATTAATCCAGTCGTTAGCGCAGACGCACGAAATAGCCTCCCACGGCTACTACCACACCACCTTCGAACCGGCTGATCTGCTCAAATCCCGTTTAGCGCTGGAGGAACTGCTGGGAAAACCGGTAACCGGCTTCCGGCGGGCGCGCATGGGCTTCGTTGATCCAAATGATGTACAACAGGCTGGCTATCAGTATAATTCATCGTTGCACCCGACCTGGGTACCAGGCCGTTACAACCACTGGGGCGAACCCCGGCATCCGTTTCGGGAAGCGGGCGTCTGGCAAATCCCGGCGTCGGTAACGCCCACGCTGCGCTTACCGCTTTTCTGGTTAAGTCTGAAGAACTTCCCCTTTACGTATTACAAGGAGCTCTGCCGCCGGACGCTGAAAAGCGATGGCTTTCTGAACCTATACGTGCACCCCTGGGAGTTTACGGATCTGTCGGGATATAACAAAATTCCCGCTTATGTTCAGCGCCACTCGAAAGACGAGTTGCTTGACCGCGTCGAATCGTTGCTACGTTATCTGAAACCCAGGGGGGAGTTTACCACTATGCACGACTTCGTCCAGCAACTTCGCCACTAGTTAGTTATAAACTGCCGTCTGCTATTTGATTGCCATTCTACTTCATGTTGACTTTCTATAAGAAGCCAATCTTCAGTGATTTTCGGTTTATTTTCGCCATTTATGCGCTGGCTGCGTTGCTGGTCAGCATCCGGACCGTATTTGGTCAGGATGCCAACAATTACCGAATCTTTTATTATTCGCTGGAGCATCTCATCAACGCCCAGAGTTTATACAACGAATACCCAGCACAGTACGAGGACCATTACCATTACGCCCCAACCTTTGCGGCTTTTTTCTCACCTGTTTTCCTGCTTCCGTATTCAGTTGGGCTGTTCCTGTGGCATTTTCTGTTCACGGGGGTGTGGGTCTACGCCATTTATCGAATGCCGCTGACGCACCAGCAAAAAGTGTTTGCCTACTGGTTTTCGCTACACGAACTGTTTACGTCTGTTGCCAATAGCCAGACGAATCCGCTCATTGCGGCTATTCCGCTCTTTGCCTTTCTCTGTTTTGAAAAGAAGCAGTACTTCTGGGCGGCTTTTTTCATCATGCTGGGTTTCAACGTCAAGATTTATAGTCTGGTAGCGGCTGCTTTGTTTTTGCTGTATCCGCAGAAAATCCGCTTTCTGGCTTACATGGTTGTCTGGGGCGTTTTACTCGCCGTGTTGCCGGTTCTGTATACATCGTTTGACCGACTTTACTGGCAATACGAAATGTGGGTGCGTCAGCTATTTATTAAGTCTGACGGGGATAAATGGGCGAATACGTCCATCCACCGGTTGATCCATCTGTTTATTTCGCCGGATATTTCCTCGGCGGTTATCATCGGGCTGGGGGTAGTGCTGTTCTGCACCGTGTACATGCATGTCCGCAAGTTTGCGCTACGCCCGTTTCGCTTGCTGATGATTGCGTCAATTTTGATCTTTCAGGTCATTTTTAACCCCGTTGCCGAGTCGCCGACCTACATTACGGCGGTGACGGGCGTCATGCTGTGGTGGTTTTGTTCACCCAAAAACTGGCTTGATAAAACGCTATTGGTCAGCTGCTTCATCCTCACGGTCATGTCGCCAAGTGATCTTTTCCCCAAAGTGCTACGCGAGGAAATCGTAAAACCGTACGTTCTGAAAGCGTTGCCCTGCGTGCTCATCTGGTTCCGGGTTATTTACCTGATGCACCAGCCCATGAGTGAGAAAGATCCCGTAGTAGAAGAGGGGCAACTGGCTAATGGGTGAGGGATAGAGCCAAATGAATCAATAGGGAACACTGTCTCTGGTGACGCAAGGGAGAGGTCGATTGGGTAAAAATCTTACTTATCCTGTCCTTACCTTTGTCCTCCTATCTTTTGTAAGTATATGGCCGAAACCTGGCTTGATTTCTGGCAGCAGGAAAACGAGTTCGACGACTCGATGACTGCCAACTATAATTATTTCCTGGCGAGGGTCGAGAAATACGTTCCTTTATCGAAAACATTACGGGTTCTGGACATTGGTTCGGGACCGGCCAATCTGGAAGATGCCTGGCACGACCGGGTCGCTGAAATACACGGGATAGACATCTCGAAGCGGTATAACGAAATCGCCCGGGCCAAACACGCTGCCCATCCCAACGTCTATTTTCATGATCTGGACGCCAATGACTATCTGAACTTCTCGGTCGTTGATGGCAAAAAGTTCGATGCCATTATCGTCATGAGCGTGGTGCAATACTACCGGAACGCAACTGAGGTAGAGCAGTTGCTGGCCCAGATCAAAAAGCTGGCGGCTCCGGGGGCTAAAGCCCTGATTTGTGACCTGATCGTAGCAGAAGGTATGCTGGGCGACATCGTCAGTATTTTAGGAAAATCCTTTCGGCAGGGACAATTATTGATGATGCTGAAGCTGTTGTTCCGGCTCCGGTTTTCGTCGTACTACAACATCCGAAAAGAAAACGGTTTCCTGGTTATTCCCGAGAAGGAGTGGCTGGCGATGTGTAAGCGACAAGGGCTCGATGCCCGCTTTCTTCCTGATCCCATTACCATGCAGGAGGAGCGCAAAACACTGATGATTCAGTTTTGAGAAGGGACAAAAGAGGAAAGACGTACGAGAAAAGGTAACAGCAACGGTCTTTTCTCGTACGTCTTTCTTCTTTTGTCTGTGTGTTATCCTCTTTACGTCCTGTCTATCACCAGCGTTCTTCGGCAATTTCCTTGACAAGTCGCTGGTTGATGTTCACGTTAGCCCCTTTAAAGACAAAGATTGTTGTTCCATGCTCGCGGGCTAATGGATTGGTAATTGAGTCCGCGGCATACCCAGTAGCAAATAGAGGCCCGGTCTCGTTTATTTCCGTTTCCCTCCCGTTAGCTTCTTTGACCCGGATGAGATGTTTGTACGGCTTATCAAGGTTAAACCAGTTAATGTAATCGGCGTTGAACGTAACAGCCTTAATGTGCTGCTTCGTGTAATAGTTGATCGCTCCGGCCTGCCCGTAGTTATCACAGAGAACCAGGGTTTTATCCGGGTCACCAGTACGAACGTAAGCCGCATCAACCTTGGCTGCTAATTCCCGCCAACCGAGCATATCCGCGAAGTCCTGTGGTAATTGGTGATCACGACCATCTTCCCAGCGCAAAAGCCCCAGTTTTTGGTAGCGCTCAGGGTGTTGAGCAATTTCCTGCGGTGTTTTGTTCGGGAAGGCCACCTGATACACTGGAATAAGTAGGAGAATAGGAATGCCCAACAAACCAGCCCGTACCCATCGGGACTGGATCAGAGCAGACAGGAAAACCGCCCCGAAAGCAATATAAATTGGATAAATGCCAATGGCGTAATAGCCCTTGGCACGTAAAAAAAGAAAGGTGGCCAACGTAAAAACGAAGGTAAAAAAGAAGGCTCGATATTGCTGAAACGGCTTGTAAAAGAGAAGGCTATACAAACCAGCAACAATAACGATTAGGGAGCTGACAAAGTAAATAACCTGCTCTTTCAGGAAATCCGCTCGGTTCACATTAACGAGTTGGGTCTCGGCCAGCAACTTCATGTGATGAAAGACGGGAAAGTTATGTTGGTACTGCCAGATCAGATTAGGCGAAATCAATAGTAGTCCGACCAATAAGGCCAGAAACACGTGACGGTTCGCCAAGAGTGCCCGCTGCGGGGTCAGTAGGAGCGCTGGTAAGAATCCAATCAGTAAGAAAGCGAGGTTGTATTTATTCAAGAACCCGAATGCAAAGACGATGGCAAACGCATAAAGCCAGCGCTTATCAGTCGACTGAATATAACGCACACCTATATAATACAAGGTCGTCCAGCACAGAATATCCAACGAATTGGGCTGGAGGAGTAGGTTCATGCGGAGCAGCACCGAGAACAACACGCAGGTAGCCGCCAGCACGCAGGCGAACAGGCTACCTTTCAGCAATTCTACCGTTTTCCAGACAATTAACAAGGTGAGTGCTCCGAAGAGAGCCGGGAAAAAGCGTACCCAAAAAGCTGAGTTTCCGAGCCAGCTGATAATCAGCGCGACCCAGGACGTAACGGGCGGCACTGATAAATAGCCCCACGCCAGATGATTAGCCTGGTCAAGGTGCAAATATTCGTCGCGATGCAGGTCATATTCTGGTAGAATGAGAAAATACTGGAAGAGGAATTTCGCACCGATAAATCCCAGTAAAACGGCTGATCGCTTTGACATGATTGTGGATAAGAATCTAACAGGCAGCCAACTAGCGCCTGGCGCAGTAAAACTGCCGGTAAGCTAGCGCAAAAATTAATAACGTAAAACGTAAGGCAGTGGTAACGGGCTAAAACGAAAGGAGGAGGCCCGCCAAAAGAACTAGTATGATCTTTTGGCGGGCCTCCTCCTTCTTGTTTTTTGTTTTAAATGAACACCACATCGTCAATGACGTCGGTGCCTATATCTTTATTGACGAGCTGAATCAGCTTTTGCTTGGCGTTGACGAGTTCGTTACGGAGAGGAGCCGAAGCAATCTCGATGAAGAGTTTCCGATCGCGGACGTAGAGCCGGTTCGTACGAGAGGCAATGCTCTGGCCCATGATCCGGCCCCAGAAAGCTTCCAGATAGGTTTCGTTGAAGCGCGTCTGGAGTTGATACGCTTTGAGCAACTGCCCGATGGCGTCTTTCAGCGAGGTTGTACCCGCCATACGAGTGGCGTTCTCACGGTTATAACGGTAGGTAGGTTGACTCATGGTAACGTGATCTTGATACAAAGGTAAACAACGTCGGCACTTGTCAAGTGGTTATCAACGTAACATTTTTTTGATTGAGCCAGCGGGCAGAAAATGGCCCCTGGGTTTGGTTCTGCGCCGTTTGCCTAGTATACTTGCGGCATCAAGTCAATTCCTGCGCACTGGCTTGCTTTTGCCAGTGCCAATTGATTTATAAAGAAGCGAGGAGAGATCAGGCTCTGCGAATCGCTGGCAACCTACCACACGGCAAGGTGCTAACTCCTGCCTAAAGCAACTGCTTGGTTCGGATTGGACGGCAGACTGTTAGGGACTATAAATCGGTTATTCACATGTGCTGTAGCAGACGACATCCGTTTCCGGAGGCTTACTAGCGTCCCGGCTCACCCCAACACCGGGAGTGGTCGAGGGGTATCTGTATCAATCATCAGGTCGGGTTGAGGAAACCACTGGTGTTCAGCGTCTCTCATTTCTTTATCTAGTTTTCTTTTGCGGGCAAACAGCGTAACCCGGCAAAGATTGATCATGGATATTTCGTATTTCGACTATAAATATCGTTTCCCCCTGGAATCTGGCGAGCATCTGCCGGGTTTTCGGCTTGCTTACTCGACCCAGGGAACCCTAAATGCTGATGGTTCCAACGTTGTCTGGGTGTGTCATGCACTAACGGGTAACGCCAACGTCAATGATTGGTGGGGCGGCATGATTGGAGCCGGGAAGTTTTTCGATCCGGCGCGTGATTACATTGTTTGTGCCAACGTACTAGGCTCCTGTTACGGCTCAACGGGACCGCTGTCGACTAATCCGGAGACAGGGGAGTCCTTTTACCATGACTTTCCGGCCGTTACCGTTCGGGATATGGTTGGCGCGCTTGATCTTCTGCGCCAGGAGTTGGGAATTGAAAAAATTCAGACGTGCATTGGGGGATCAGTGGGCGGGGAGCAAGCCGTTGAGTGGGCGATCCTGCACCCTAACCTGATTGAAAATCTGATTCTGATTGCCAGCAGTGCTGTTGCTTCGCCGTGGAGCATTGCCTTTAACGAAGCCCAGCGGATGGCCATCGAAGCTGATCCAACCTGGCTGGAAAAACGTGATGATGCCGGGGCCAGCGGTATGAAAGCGGCCCGGGCTATGGCCATGATCTCCTACCGGAATTACGATACGTACGGCTTTACGCAGGCGCTCGATAATAACGAGCAACTGGACGACTATAAAGCGGCCAGTTATCAGCGCTACCAGGGTGAAAAGATTGTCGACCGGTTCAATGCCTTTACGTATTGGGTATTGTCGAAAGTGATGGACTCGCACAACGTCGGGCGGAACCGGGGCAGTATTTTAAATGCACTCGGGCAGATCAAAGCGCGGACGCTGGTGGTGGGGATTCGTTCGGATCTGCTGTTCCCGCCTACGGAGCAGCAGTTTCTGGCCCGCCATATTCCAGACGCGGTTTACGAAGAAATTGATTCCTTATATGGGCACGATGGTTTCCTGATTGAGTTCCGGCCACTTGCCAATCTGATTCGTAGGTGGATGGCGAATGCTGCCCCCCAACCTAAACCTGTTGCCGATTCGTCGGTTAATAAGGTGACAAATTAGACAAACTGCGCCCGCACAAACTACCGCATGCACTGGTACGATAACGAAGTTCAACAACTCGAAACAAAGATAAAGCAACTGCCCCCCGCCGAGAATCGGATCGTTTTTTACGGCAGTTCATCCATCCGGCTCTGGAAAACACTAGCCGACGACTTCCCCGAGCAGAACACGTTGAATCTCGGTTTTGGCGGGTCAACGCTGGCCGCCTGTGCCTGGTTTTTTGAGCGGTTAGTGGTACCCGCTAATCCCAAAGCTGTTATTTTCTACGCGGGAGACAATGATCTGGGTGATAGTCGATTACCAGAAGAAGTATTCCTTTTCTTCCGGGCGCTGGCCGAGCAGATGCGGCAGCGGCTTCCCGGAGTCCCCCTCGCTTATCTTTCCATCAAAATTAGCCCGGCCCGCTGGCGGCTGGCTGAGTCCATTCGTCTGGCGAATAAATTTATCCAGGAAGAGATTAAGCATCATCCCAATTGGCAGGCTATTGATATGACAGCGCCCCTGCTGGATGGCAATGGACGTCCACGCCGGGAGCTGTTTGAAGCAGATGGGCTCCACCTGAATCCGGAAGGATACCTGGTTTGGAAACAGGCATTACGGGACCAGATTCGCATTTTTTAATGATTTCTTCACGTAACTCTTACGTGACTTTAGTATTCATATTCCAAATTCGTTTGACGCTATGAAGTGAGTTTTCTATGCACCGTACGTACCACAAATGGTTCAGCCCCCATCTGGATCGCGATATGGAATTGCTTGTTTTTGGGCACTCCGGAACGAAGGTTCTGGTCTTTCCGACCCGGCGCGGTCGATTCTATGAGTACGAAGATTTCGGATTGGTACAGGCGTTGACCGAAAAAATAGACAAGGGCTGGTTGCAGCTCTATTGCGTGGATAGTGTCGACCGCGAAAGTATCTATAACCGGCACATCGCTCCGTACCAACGTATCAGGCGGCACGAGCAGTACGAAGCGTACATCCTAAACGAGGTCATTCCGTTGTCTCGGCAAATTAATTCCAATTCTTACCTGATCTCACACGGGTGCAGTCTGGGGGCGTATCACGCCATGAATATTGCGTTACGTCACCCGACGCAATTTGATAAAGTAGTGGCATTGAGTGGTCGTTATGCATTGTCGGAACCCGTTGCTGAATTCAGGAGTCTCTTCGACGATTACTACGACGATGATATTTACTACAACAGCCCCAATCACTTCCTGCCTAATCTGAGCGACCCGGACCTGCTTGAGCAATTGCGAAAGCTGGAGTTTGTCATGACAATTGGTAATGAAGATCCCTTTCTGGATAGTAACATCCAATTGTGCGATAGCTTACGGGACAAAGGCATTCCGCATGAACTTCATATCTGGCAGGGCCGCGCCCACCAGGTTGAGGACTGGAGAAAGATGGTGGAGATATATTTATAGGGAGGAGGAAAGGAAGTTGTAAAGGAGGAGAGGGGTGTCTAAACTCTGATTCTTTACCCATTGTTGCTACCAAAAAGGGAGGCAAGGAACGTTACGTTACCTACCTCCCTTTTTATTTGACCTGTAATTAAGATGGGAAAGATAAGCAAAGTTCGCTTCAGTACTTCCTTTCCTCCTTCCTCCTCTCCTCCTTCTATTTCATCTTCTCTGCCAGGTAAATGTACGGGCTCAGCAGGTGATGGGCGAAAATGTTGGTTTTGCTGTCAGGATATTTCTGGTAATAGGCTTCATCACCAAGTAGCACAATTGTAGTGCCCGTACGGACGTAATGACTGGATTGAAAGAAGGTAGGAGGGATGTACTCTTTCAGGTTGTTTTTGACGTAACGTCCGGCAAACTTACCCAGGTATTTTTGGTAATTATTCCGGGCTTTGCGGGCTGGCTTCGACAGTTGGTTAAAGACGTATTTCAGCGCCAGATTTTTGGGGAACTTCTGTTTTTTCAGCGTCTGAGGCAGGTTTGAAAATGGGTTGGTATTGCTGAAATCGTCCAGCGTCTGGATGGTAATGGGCGTTTCGGGAACCCAGTCGGCCGCATTGACAACGTTTAGTCCCCAGCCTCCAGTCGTCTGGGCCTCGTATTCGTAGGCATAGTAAAGGTTGCCGGGCTTCGGGGCTGCGCTGCAATACGTTTTGAACTGCACGGCTGACGGAATCTTACCAATTCGCTGTAGTTGTCTCAGGTGTGACGTAAGCAGAAAAGCAATGGCTCCGCCCTGGCTGTGTCCCAGTACGTAAACAGTCTTGGTGCCGGCCCTGATGCAAGAATCCAGTTTCGGCAAAATATCCTGTGTCAAAAAAGCCGTGCCGATCAGCCAGCCGATGTGCACCGCTGCTCGGGGGTTCTGAGCTAATTCGTAATCAAACTGGTAGTTATTGGTCAACGTCAGTTGCCCTTTAGCCGGGACCATAGCCGCGTAAAAGTTCTCCAGCCAGCCTACCGGGTTCAGCGTTGTGCCCCGGATGCTGAGCACTGCTGCCGAATCCGGGCTCGTCCACAGATCCCAGCGGTTGTCGAGTCCTACGATGGGGGATCGGTAGACGAAGTTGAAGCGGGTTGGCGGGGGAATGATGTTAGCGGGAATGGTATCTACTTGTTTCGCGAACACACGCATCAGTTCGAGATACTCAGCTTTGTCGAATCCCGGTTTGAGTTTCTGGCCGAACAGTAAGGAAGAGGATAGTAAAAAGAAAAGTAAAACGGAGATTGATTTCATAGGAATGGAATAGGAAAGGATACAGAGATAAACTAAGTAGTTGGATGTTGTTGCTACAGTTCACCTGTAACGAGTTCGAAAATAAGCATAAAGGAGTTGAGTATCAGGTACTGAGTGCTGCATCTTTTGGGTGTCATCCAGTCAGTACCTATTCATACCCTTATGCTGAAATCGTCTTTACTGCTGCTCTTACTCGCTCACCCAGGCACCCTGTCGTCAGGTAGTGCCCCAGTCAGGAATGAAAGTACACCGGTCGCATCTGCACCAATTTACCAATACGATCACTTTCGGGATGGTATCGTCGTGTTTCGTAACGGATCGCAGCAGCGAGCCCGATTGAACTACAACTGCGTTCTGGCCCGGCTAACGTTCATCAACGATCAGAAAGACACGCTTTTGTTGACGAATAAGCTCCGTATCCGACAGGTGTTGATTGATGATCATCTGTACCTGCCAGGAAAAAAAGACGATGACGACGATCTGGAAGTACTGGCAACGTATCCGGGTGTCCGGCTGGCACAAACCAGAAAAGCGGTTGTGGTTGGAAATGGCGCCAACGCGTCCAGCCAGCAATTTAACGCCGATTCGACGCGGACAATACCGAGCGCACTCTTGCTGGCCAGTCAGGGACAGGATTTTCAATGGCAGAATAATACGTCCATGGATTTAATCCGTCAAAAAACTCAGCTATACCTGGTGGACAACAACGAACGACTATACCGAACGTCCTACAGAAATCTAACCCGGTTGCTACGGCAGAAGAAAACGGAACTAGACCGCTACCTGAGCCAAAACACCGTGAATTTTGAGGATGTCAAGCAGGTAAGAGCCCTGATTGAATCAGTAAACTGACAGAGTAGTACCGACTCAATCAGGGCTTTACGTTAGGGAACCAGCAGGTCACTGGCAGCTTTGACTGGAGTTGTCAGCGCATTCGCGACAGTTTGCTGAGCTTCACGTAGCGACTGGGCATAGGGCTCGACCAGGATACGACCCGGAGGGCTCACGCTCAGATCGGCATCCCAAAGGCCGGAGTGGTGCCAACGATCCAGATGATCCCAGTCCGGTCGGTCAACGATAGGGTACAGGCAAACTCCCCAGAGTGGGACGCCCGCCCGGAGCACAGCCGCACACTCGCGCCCGATCATGTCGATCCAGCCGGGTCGGTCAACGCCAGGGTGGCTTGTTTCCGTGAGTACAATGGGTTTTTCGTACCGTCGGTATGCCTTCATCAGCAACTGCCGGAACGGTACCCAGCGCGGGTCAGGAACGGCATCCGCCCAGCCGAGGAACGTACCGGTTTTGTTAACCCACTGGTTGTTGTAGTAATAATTAAAGCCGAGTATATCGAGGTAATCGGGGGAGCCGCCCAGGTCGGGAGAAATGTAACCCGCCAGCATATCGACTGACTGGAACTGGTTTTCGTCGGCGACCGCGGCATCCATGATTTCCTTTTCGGTGGCAGACGTCGGCGGAACTAAATGAACCAGCGGTTCCGTCGTGAGAATCCGAACGCGAGGATCAATTTCACGCATGGCGGCAACCCCTTCAATGTAGGCCCGCATCAGGCCCCGTTTCACTTCCCAGCCTTGTTTGGTGCAGTACGGCGACGTACCGCGGGCGTCTCCGCCCAGCCAGGAAATAAAACTTACCTCGTTGATGGGCGTAACGATCAACGTATCGTCGGGATAACGATCGCGGTAGAAACGAACAAACGCCCGGCAAAGCGCCGAAAATCGACGGGCAAACATCGGGTGCAGGGGCGTCAGGTCGTCGGGATAACCGAAATGGCAGAGGTCCCACACCTGCTGAATCCCCTGGCGTTTGCCTTCGGTCAGCATGGTTTCGACGATCGACCAGTCGTATTGGTAAGCGGTTTTTTCGATCTGGCTCCAACGGATACCTTCCCGTACGGTTCGGATCGAAAACTGGTTAAGGTGTTCGTAGTCCTGCTGAAGCAGCTGTAAATGACCGGTTAACGGGAGAAAGTCAACTCGATTCCCAAAGCAGTTGAGTTGGTCGGTACATTCGTAACCGGCCCACCAGAACGATTGAAATGGATTGGCCGCTTGTGTTGGTGACGTATCAGTCATTAAGGATAAAGCCTGCGGGCTAAGCGAGTATAAGGCGGCAATATGAAGAAAAAGCCATTCTTTTCGGTAGTCGCCCCACTTTTTCTGTAAAAACTGGGGGTTTACAACACAGGTTGGCTACCAAAACTGCCAGAGAATTTACAACGCCTGCACGATTGCCAACACCAGTTTGGCCGAATTTCGGGCGGCTGCGGGGTAAAATTTGTCGTAGGCAATGTGGGCTTCCGCATCAGCGCGATCGCTTAGGCTACGGATGATGAGGTGCGGTACCTTGATCTGGTAGCATACCTGGGCAACGGCAGCGCCTTCCATTTCAGTGGCGTCGGCCTCAAAATCAGCTCGCAGACTTTTACCCTTCTCCGACGAGGCAATGAACGCATCACCCGTAACGATGGTACCCGTAATGACCTGGACCGGTCGGTTAGAAACCCCGCCCGACGCTAGCGGAACACCTTCGAGCGTAACCGTTTTAGCCGTTCGCTGAGCCAGCGATAACAGATTGGAATCAGCCGGAAAGAACATTGGGTTGAACTCATAACTGATCGCGTTGCGGGTCTGACGCGTTGGTTGGCTCTTATCGGTTATGGACACGTAATCGTGGTGAGCCGTTCGCTGACCGATGACAATATCACCAGGTTGCAGTTCGGGATTCGTACCCCCCGCAATGCCGGTGAAGAGTACCCGCTCCGGATGGAAATGCTCTAGTAATAGGGCGGTTGTCATGGCGGCATTAACCTTGCCAATGCCCGTTTCGGCAACAACAACCCGTTGCTTTCCCAGTAGACCCGTCGTGAACTTAACCCCGTCAACCAAGACAGTTTTGGGATTTTTTAGGCTTTGGCGCACCAATGTCACTTCCGCCCCAAAGGCACCCAGTAAACCGGTAATAGGCCGGGATTTGTACGTTTGTGCTGTAAGAGTCTGCGAAATTGTAATAAAGAGGAATGACGTAATAATCAGCTTTTTCATAAGTCAGGTTAGCCGGGCAAGCCGGCGTAAAAAAGAAATTTAGTGGCCGGCTACCAGCGCTAGTACGCAAAACGCATCCACGATCCAGAGACCCAGCGGTACTTCCTGCCGTTTGCCGACGGCGACTTTAATGACCGTCCACGATAGGAAACCCCAGATCAGTCCTTGCGTGATGGAGTAGCTGAACGGGATCAGCACCAGGGCCAGGAAAGCGGGCAGGGCGTCGTCCAACTGTTCCCAGTTGATGCGAGTAACGGGCTTCATCATAAAAGCGCCGACTAACACCAGCGCCGGAGCCGTGGCAATCGACGGAATAACCGACAGGAGGGGCGATAAAAACAGAAAGGGCAGAAAGCAGCATCCGGCCATGATCGCCGTCAGACCAGTACGGCCGCCCTGCGCGATACCTACTGCCGATTCGATGTAGGAGGTGCCGGGACTGGTGCCTAACACACCCGCCAGGGCCGTAGCGACCGCATCGGTCAGCATCGACTGGTTCAGGTTCCGTGGTTGCCCGGCGTTAGGGGCCGTTTCATCGTACAGATTCCCCGCTTCAGCCACACCAACAAAAGTGGAGAGACTATCGAAGAGGTCGGTGAAGGCAAAGGCAAAGATGACGGGCCAGAGCGACCATTGTAAGGAACCGACCAGATCCAGCGACCCTATCAGACTAAAATCCGGGGCGGCCCAGATTCCCTGAAAATTGACCAGCGTCTGCTGGCCCATCGTAATAGCCGATGCGTCACCCCAGTATCGGCCAATGGGCCAGGCAGCCAGCGTTGTTGCCGTTATGCCAATGATGATAGCCCCCTGCACGTTTCGCACGACCAGAACGCTCGTTAGCAGCAGGCCAAACACAAACGTCAGCACAATCGGATCGGTCAGCGAAGCCACACTCACCAGCGTAGCGGGATTGGCGATGATGAACCGGGCATTCTCAAAACCGATAAGCGTAATGAACAAGCCAATGCCCGCTGAAACAGCGTAGCGCAGCGGCTGTGTGATAGCCCGAACGATGGTCGCCCGGATGTTACCAAGCGACAGCAGCAGAAACAGAACCCCCGCCCAGAACACCGCGCCTAGCGCTACTTCGGGCCGAATCCCCATACCCTTAACGGCTGTAAACGTAAAGAAAGCGTTAAGCCCCATGCCGGGGGCAACGACGATGGGGTTGCGGGCGTAAAGCCCCATCATCAGGCTGCAAAAAAAGGAAAGCAGTATCGTCGCCGTCAGAACCCCACTGAACGGTAAACCCGTCTGGCTTAGAATCGCTGGGTTGACCACGATGATGTACATGGTCGCCAGGAACGTTGAAATGCCGGCCAGAATTTCCGTACGGCGAGAAGAAGGAGTTGATGACGTAGATGTGCTAATGGGCATAAGGAACCAGTTGGCCGCAGGACAAAGTACGGCAATTGATAGAATTACTAGACCGGATAGCTTGCCAAAGAGGCAAAAAAGTGCTCAATGTCGCCGGGTTCCAGCAATAGTTTTATTTATTCTTTAATCCTGGCAAAGCGCTGCACTGAGCATTACGCAACAACGCTGAAAGCCGTATATTTGCACCCTAATTCGTAAGGAATGCAGCTGAATAATCAACACTATACGATTCAGGGAGTCGACGTACTGGACATCGCCGAACAGTTTGGCCTGCCGCTGTACGTGTATGATGCCGATAAAATCATTGAAAAAATTGCGTTGCTTCGCTCATCGTTTAGCGGAGTAAACCTGAAGATAAAATACGCGGCTAAGGCCCTGACCAACGTATCGATTCTGAAGCTCATGCATCAGCAGGGCGTCGAAATGGATTCGGTGTCGGTGAATGAAGCCCGGATGGGAATGCTGGCCGGCTTTACGCCTAGTCAGATCATGTTTACGCCCAGTGGTGTGTCATTCGAGGAAATCCGCGAAGCCATTGAATTAGGACTACAACTGAATGTCGATAGTTTGCCGCTGCTCGAATGGGTAGGGCAGAACTATGGACCATCAGTGCCGGTGAGCATCCGGATCAATCCCCATATCGCAGAAGGGGGGAATATCAAAATTTCGACTGGACACGCCGATTCTAAGTTTGGTATCTCAATTCTGCAACGTGCTGACATTCGTCAATTGATCGACCAGTACCAGATTTCGGTGGTGGGGCTGCACGTGCATACCGGCTCCGACTTCAAGAATGCCAACGCATTCCTGCAAGGGGCCGAAGTGCTATTTAATCTGGCCAGCGACTACTCAGACCTGAAGTTTATTGACTTTGGTAGTGGTTTTAAAGTAGCGTATAAGGCTGGTGACCACGTAACGGACATCGTTGATCTGGGCGCGAAAGTGTCGGCTGCGTTTCAGGATTTTTGCCAGCAGTACGGGCGGGAGCTGGAGATCTGGTTCGAGCCGGGTAAATTCTTGGTAAGCGAAAGCGGACACTTGCTGGTGAAAACCAATATCATCAAGGAGAATCCCGCGCGGACGTTCGTTGCGGTTGATTCGGGCCTGAATCACCTGATTCGGCCAATGATGTATGACTCGTACCACGATATCAAAAACGTATCGAATCCGACCGGTCCCGAGCAGATTTATACCGTCGTTGGCTACATCTGCGAGACCGATACGTTCGCGACTGATAGGCCGTTGCCCGAGGTTCGGCCAAACGATGTCCTATCGTTTGAGAATGGGGGGGCGTATGGTTTCAGCATGGCGTCAAACTACAACGCCCGTTTCCGCCCGGCCGAGGTGCTGGTGTACGGTGGCAAGCCTTACCTGATCCGGCAACGTGATACGTTCGAGGATCTTATGCGGGGGCAGGAAGTACTGGATTTTGCAACAATTAGTAATCAATTCGTTAACGCCGAGTAATTTCCTGTAAGCTACGGCTCGTCGGGACAGTTACCTGGTGTGTACACTTATCGCTACGTAATACAATGGGACGCGCGTTTGAATACCGGAAAGCCCGGAAAATGAAACGGTGGGGGCAGATGGCAAAGACCTTCACCCGAATTGGTAAAGACATCGTGATGGCCGTGAAAAGCGGTGGCCCCGATCCCGATGCTAATGGTCGGCTGCGGGCGATCATTCAGAACGCCAAGGCGGCTAACATGCCGAAAGAGAACGTAGAACGGGCCATCAAAAAAGCCTCATCGAAGGACCAGGAGGACTACAAAGAAATCGTGTACGAAGCCTATGCTCCTCATGGCATTGCACTGGTGATCGAAACCGCTACTGATAACCATAACCGGACGGTAGCGAACGTTCGCAGTTACCTGAACAAACTGGGTGGTAGCCTGGGGACGCAGGGCATGCTCGACTTTATGTTCGACCGCAAATCCGTATTCCGGATTCCGGCGGAGGGAATCGATCAGGAAGAACTTGAACTGGAACTGATCGACATTGGTGGTGATGAGATTGAATACGACGAAGAAGCGCAGCAGTTCGTTATCTACGGTGAGTTTACTGCTTTCGGAGCCATTCAGAAATTTCTCGAAGAGAAAGGCTACGAGATCAAACAGGCGGAATTTGAGCGGATTCCGAACGACTATAAAGAGCTAAGCGACGACGAAGCCGCCGACGTCGAAAAACTCATCGAACGCATCGAAGAGGACGACGACGTTCAGATGGTATATCATAATATGAAATAAGAGGAAGAAAGGTAGGAGGGGAGGAAGGAGAAAAGGAAGTACCGAAGTCACTTTTACCCCAAATCTTGAGCTTAACTCTAGGAAATGTAAAAAGGGAGGCAGGAGCGTAAACGTTACCTGCCTCCCTTGTTAATTAGCCAGAATGAGAAAAAGAGCAGAGCTCTGGTACTTCCTCTCCTCCCTTTTCTCCTTCTTTTACCGCATACTCATCGCATCCCGGATGATCTGCACCCAGCCCTTGATCACCTGAGCCGGCGCCGACCGATCCAAGACCGCGTAGCGAACACTGGCCTGGTAGTAGTACTGACCACTCGGCAGATCAACCCCCTCCGCCGTCTTGCCGTTCCACGACAGCGTCGGTCCCGTGCTCTCGTACACCTTGCTCCCCCACCGGTTGTAGACCGTCAACGTCACCTGCTCCACAAAACGGGGACAACGCATCGGCACGAACACGTCGTTCTTGCCGTCCCCGTTGGGGGTGAACACGTTGGGCAGCACCAGCTGCGGACACGCATCGTTGCAAACCCGGTTCGAAGGTTGACTCTCCAGACCCCGCTGGCTCACCGCCGTTACGTAGTAGCAGCCCGCCACCGTGGTCAGCCCCCCGTGGTCGAAACTGGTGGTGGGGGCCGGCACGCTGGTCAGCGCCCGCAGCGAGTCCTGCTCGTAGCGGGCGTAGTAGATGCGGTAGCTGGCAATGTTGGGGTCGCAGGTGGGCCCGCTGGTAGGCTGCCACCGCAGCCGGTTGGTGAAGCTGGTCTGGTCGCAGAAACTTTCGTTGGTCAGACTGGCGCAGTTGAGGCTGTCCAGCCCCAGCCGGGGTGGGCAGGGTCGGGTGGTGTCGGTGGGCATGGCGCAGATGAGCTGGCTGTAGTTGACCAGCACCCCCAGGCGGGCCAGCTGTGAGTCAGTGTACTGGCCGCGGGTCATCACCCGGTAGCAGTAGCTGCTGTCGCGCGACAGGGTCCCACTGGTGTTGCCATCGCGAAGAACCAGGTCTCCGCCCGTATCGGTGTAGGTAAACGACTGGGGGCCCTGCACCTGCACGGTGGCGATCTGGTTGAAGGGACCGTTGGGGCCGCTTCGGCTGCGGTAGATATCGTGGGTGCGGTTCTCGTTGCTCCAGGGCGTATTGGCCTGCCAGCTCAGACTGATCCGGCCCTGGCTAGGACTCACCGACAAGCGCACGCTCGAGGCCGGATCGGCCACGTCAGCCAACTGGGTGAGCTGGCCGTTGGGGGCGGTGTAGAAGAACTGGACGCGGTAGCGGTAGGCGTTGGCCACCGTGTTGAGGGCCGTCGTCGAGCTACCCCGGTCCACGTAAAGCGTATCGGGTGCCCCGGCCTGCAAGGCGGTGTTGATGGTGGTAATGGTGGTCCAATTCTCCCCGGCCAGGCCCGTGGCCCGCTGCAAACGGTACTGGTAAGGGCCGCCCAGATCCGCGGGGTTGAGCCCCAGGGGGCGGGTCCAGCGGACGGTGATCTGGCCCCGGCGGGTGGCTTCGGGGCCGGTGCTGTCGACGGTGACCTGGGTAAGGACGGGGGCCAGCAGGGGCAGCTCGACGCAGGCGTTGGTGGAGGAGACGCTGGCCCCGCCATTGTTGCCGCCGTTGCGGTCGGGGTACTCGGCCACCAGCACGTAGGAGTAGGCCCCGCCCCGGCTCAGGGCGGTGGTGTCGATGAAGGAGGTAGCGCTGGCGGATGTGGTGCCAACGCGTTGGTAGCCCGCCGGTGGGCCCGTCACACAAGCCTGGGGGTTGACCGGTTCACAACCCTGGCGTCGGTAGATGACCAGTCGGGTGGTGTCGGATCCGTAGCGGGGGGCGCAGCTGTAGGGCGTCCAGTTGAGCTGCACGGCCCGACTGCCAGCCGAGGCTGTGGGGCGGGCCTGTAGTCCTTTGACGGAGGGCCCCACAATGCGAATGCTGAAGGTCTGGAAGGCCACCAACGAAGTAGCCCGGCCGCCGGGCACGTCGTTGGCCTTGAACGTAACATCATAGGGCTGCTGGCGGATGTGGTTGCAGTTAGTCTGCCAGGTGAAGGTGGCCGTGCCGGGCTGGTTGATCGCTACGCCCCCGTTGACCAGGCGGGCGTACTCGGGCTGGATAAGTTCGCCCGCGGGCAGGGGCTGGCCATCCTGGCCCACGTTGAAGACGCCCCCGAAGCCGTTGATGATGACTCGGTTGCCGTCGGGATCGGTGGCGGAGACGGCCTGTCGGATCAGGGTGCCGGCCTCGACGCAGATGGGGGGGATGGGGGCCAGCACGGGCTGGCGGTTTGGCTGGTCGACGACGATGATCTGCATGTCGCGGGTGACCTCGCCGATGAGCACGCCGTTGCGCCACTCTTCGACGATGAAGGCGAAGTTGAACTGGCCCTCCTCGCCGGGGGCGTCCCAGGCCAGTTCACCGGTGCGGGGGTTGATTGAGAAGGTCGGTGCCCCGCCGGCCTGGCTGGTACGGCTGAACTGAGTAGGATCCAGATACGAAGGAATATTACGGTAGCGGGGGCAGTCTTCCGCCAATCCCTGCTTAGGCACGCTCAGGCGGAAGGCCAGGCTGTCGCCATCGGCGTCGAAGGCGGCCGGGTTATGGACGAAGCGCTGACCCACGCGGGCTGAATCGAGGGGCGGGTTAAGCAAGACAGGCGTCGAGTTCAGGCCCAGCTGCGCATTAATAAAAACCGTTGTCGAAACGAAAAAGCTGATTTGATCAGACGAGGCAGCTGGGGGTAAGTTTTTGGTGTCTTTGTTCCGGTTAACGATCGTCGCTGAAATCGTGTAGGCTGCCCCTGCCGGAAAGGTATGCGTCGTTCGGTAGATGTTGATCGTCGAGGTTCGCCCGTTGATGAAGCGGGGTGTAGATCGGGTAACCCGGGTTGAGGTTCCATCGCCAAAACAGATCGCTACGTCATTCGCTGCATCGGCAGCCGCCCGGCCACCCAGGTAGTCGTAATACGTAGTTAGGGTGACTTCATAGGTCAGCGAGGTCGCTGATATACGGCGGGTTGTAATCTCCCCGGCCCGTACGTGCGTTGCCTGACTGACAGTAGGGCATAACACGGCCATGAAGAATAAACCCAGTATTGAGAGGGTATAAAGTAGTCTCATAGACTTAGCACATTTTTTTAACAACGTTCTCCGGACAAAAAAATGTATTTATGCCGGAGGCTCTGGCTGACCATTTTTTAGGTTTCTATCTAAAATCAATTTTTCAGTCAAAAACTGCCTGGCCAGCTACTGAAATCCAATTAACTCTTCGCATTGAAGACGGTGATGCGATCGGGTCAGACTTTGTAAAAACCGGGTTTATTCAGTAGTGTGGCCCCAAAAAAACGCATAAAGGTGCCGACCTGATGGGCGAAGGCTCGCTGGTTCTCAAAATCGGTCATCGGGGCTTTTCTCTGGCGCAGATTAACGGCAATCTTCCAGCCGTAAACGATTGGAATCATGGTCAGGTAGTGGGTCATCAACGCCAGATAGGCCCCGGCTCCATACTGCTTCCGTACCCAGAGCAGTTGCGAAACCTGAACCTGGGGTTTGAACCGGTTCAGGTGGGTCACCACATGCTGCTGGTTATCTGTACTACTGCCGTATTCCAGATGCACAAACTGCGCATCCTGTAACAGAATCATACTCCCCTGTTTGCCAAGCCGGTAACCCCACTCCACGTCTTCCCCGTACATGAAGAAGGATTCATCGAGGAGGCCTGCTTTCTCAATTGTCGACGGGCGAGTCATCAGAAAAGCCCCCGATAACCATTCAACCTGATTAGGGTCCTCAAAATGAGGATCTGGAATGAGTTTCTGAAATTGACGCTGGAACGATTCGCTGGCAGGGAGGATATAAAACGCCCGGCGCATTTGCCCAAAGGTCGTGTATAGATTGGGCCGCAACTGGTGATCACGACCGAGCTGACGGGCACTAACGGCGGCTACGTCGGGCTGTTCATCCAGCAGCTTCACGCAACGAGCCAGTAAATTGTCAAGAAGCAGCGTATCCGAGTTGAGTAGTAATACGTTACGTCCTGTTGCCTGCCGGATGCCGTGGTTGTTAGCCCGCGCAAAACCGGCATTGTAGCCCATTTCGAACCAACGTACATCCGGGAAGACAGCCTGAATCTGAGCTTGGCTATCATCATTCGATTGATTATCAACGACGATGACTTCGTACGTAATGTCTCGCG
This sequence comes from Spirosoma pomorum, assembly GCF_054776615.1. Classification (NCBI taxonomy): domain Bacteria; kingdom Pseudomonadati; phylum Bacteroidota; class Cytophagia; order Cytophagales; family Cytophagaceae; genus Spirosoma; species Spirosoma pomorum. The sequence continues at coordinate 272,382 of NZ_BAAHBP010000002.1, read as the reverse complement.
TGTGCGTCCGGACGGAATGCAGGCAGTCAAGTATAAGCCGGGGGGTCTTATAATTGACGATGATGATACTTAAATCAGGCAAAGCAAAGAATGGATGTCTGATGTAAAGGTAAGAGAAAAAAGGAGGAAAGGGAGGAGGGATGAAAGGAGGAGGGGAAAGGAAAAAGAAAGGGTTATTTCTCTACCTAAACCAAGTCGTAAGGAGAACAAAGGAACAAGGGAGGCAGGTAACCCTACGTCCCTGTCTCCCTTGTTAGCTAGTAAGAATGAGAAAAAGAACAGAGGGCTGGAAATTCCTTTCCTCCATTCTCCTTCCTCCCTTTTTCCCTCAATACAACACCCACGTATCCTTGCCGCCACCACCCTGGGAGGAGTTGACAACCAGAGACCCTTTGCGTAGCGCTACGCGAGTCAGTCCTCCGGGAATCACGTTGATATTGTCGCCGTAAAGGATGTATGGACGTAAATCGACATGGCGTCCTTCGGCGCGGTCGCCTACAAGACAGGGCACCCGCGACAGGGAAATGGTAGGCTGGGCAATGTAGTTACGTGGATTCGCCCGAATTTTCTCCCGGAAGGCTTCATGCTCCTCTGGAGGGGCCTTGGGCCCGATCAGCATGCCGTATCCACCGGCTTCATTCGCTTCTTTCACTACCAGTTGCGCAATGTTGTCCAGCACATATTCGCAGTCTTCCGGTTCGCCACAGATATACGTCTGAACGTTTGGAATGATGGCCTCTTCGCCCAGATAGTATTTGATGATCCGGGGGACGTAGGCATAGATCACCTTATCGTCGGCTACGCCCGTTCCGGGAGCATTCGCCAGAGCAACTCGTCCTTTCTTGTAGACATCAAAAATGCCCGGCACGCCAATGAGCGAATCGGGGTTGAAGGCGTGGGGATCTAGGAACGTATCATCAATACGCCGGTAGATCACGTCCACGATCTGGAAACCTTTGGTTGTCCGCATCTTGACGTAACCCCCTGAAATGACCAGATCCCGCGCTTCGACCAACTCAACGCCCATTTGTTGCGCCAGATACGAATGCTCGAAGTAAGCCGAATTATAAATGCCCGGCGTCAGGACAACCACGGTTGGATTCGGTCGGTCGGCGATGAACTGGAGCATCTGCAAAAGCCGCGTCGGGTAATCCGATACGGGCCGGACGCCGGTCTGGGCCAGCACTTCGGGAAAGGTCTGTTTCGTTAATTCTCGGTTTTCCAGCATATAGGAGACGCCCGATGGACAGCGGAGGTTGTCTTCCAGGACCATAAACTGGCCATTGTCTCCCCGGATCAGATCGGTTCCCGTAATGTGGCACCAGATGTCCTTTGGCGGATGCAGACCAACACAGGCGCTGAGAAAACATTTGCTGGACTCAATCAGGTCGCGGGGCACAACCCCATCGTTCAGGATGCGTTGTTCATTGTATATGTCATCGATAAACATATTCAATGCCTTGATGCGCTGTACCAGCCCCGCTTCGAGTCGATTCCATTCCAGCGATTCAATCACGCGCGGAATAATGTCGATGGGCATAATCCGCTCAGTACCTTCTCCTTCTGAGTAGACATTGAACGTAATTCCCATGCTCATCAACGCTCGTTCAGCGGCATGCTGCCGACTGATCATGTCTTCGCGTGTAAGCTGCTCCACCCGTTGCCGAAACGAGGTGTACCCATTTCGAACCTGCGTCTGGCTGACAAACATCTCATCGAAAAAATTTTCGGTCTGGTAGTCCGTGAACGAAAAATTAGTACTGCCTAAACCCTGAGACTGGGTACTGCCGTTGAGTGTTTGCGATTGAAATAGGTTGGAGTTTTGCTTTTTCATGCAACAATATATCGATGATGTCGGTAGGGACCAAATAGGCGTTTGATAATGCCTGCATTAGCGAGATAATAACAGATGGGCCTGACTTGTTCATCTAGTTATTTCGCAGGTAGTAAATAAGTCAGAAAATGACTAGTCTTTACAACGTAACGCCAAACCGGGCCCCGAGTTCTTGCAAACTGGCGATAACGGGCTCGACAAGGGGAATCCCATTAGCTAGTCGTTCGGCTTCCATCATCCGTTCTGGATCGCCGGGAATCAATACCTGTTTGCCTTCAACGGCTCGAGCTTGTCGGAAACGTTGAATCCAGGTATCCATATGGCCTTTAAACTCATCGGCAGGACGGAACGCATCGATGCGCATGGCCCCAAAAAAATGCCCGGTTCCCTGCCCAACCCCTTCGTTTGCCTGCATAAAACCGGCGGTGGCGAAGGGAGGGACCCACGGGCCATAATTAGCGCCGGACAGCACACCGGAGAAAATATCGACCACCGCTCCCAGCCCGTACCCTTTATGCGAACCGTGTTCGCGGTCGGTACCCAGCGGCAATAAGGCCCCGCCATTGCGCACGGCGTTGGCGTCGGTCGTTGGCTGCCCGTCGACGTCCTGCGCCCAGCCGAGCGGAACATCCTGGCCTTTTCGTTGTAGAATTTCGAGTTTTCCGTAAGCCACCGCCGTCGACGCGAAGTCGGCCAGGAAAGTTGGTTCCGTGGCGGCTGGAATAGCAACGGCAATGGGGTTGGTACCCAGCATTTTTTCCAGAGAAAACGTAGGCGCGACCAGCGGAGCAGCATGCGTCATGGCCTGACCAATCATATCGTGGTCGGCAGCCAACAGCGCGTGATAACCCGCAATACCAAAATGGTTTGAGTTCCGGACGGCGACCCAGCCGGTTCCGGCCACTCGAGCTTTCTCAATGGCTACCTGCATAGCCCAGGGACCAACCACCAGACCTAACCCCTTATCCCCGTCAATGACGGCCGTTGACGGGGTTTCGTGGACAATGCGGATCTGGGGCTGCGGGTTGAGTCGGCCATTATCGTACAGGCGTACGTAGCCGGGTAGCCGGGCTACCCCGTGTGAATCGACCCCGCGCAGGTCCGCGCTCACCAGTACGTCCGCGGCCAGGCGGGCGTCGGTCTCGCTGCAGCCAATGGCTATGAATATCTGTTCCGTGTAGGAGCGAAGTTGAGTTGCAGTAATCATGCGGGCAAAGGTAGGCAGATCAGCGGGGGCAGTCCATCAATTTTTAAAACAAAACCAACCCGAACTAAGTATAAGTACCGAACCTCTCTAACGTAAAGGTTTTTCACCAACCAATGCACGTAATGAAAACGAAAAATTTAGTCTGGGCGATGGCGTTCGCCGTAGTAAGCGTAGCTACAAGCTGCAACTCGAAACCACAGGAGAAAGCAGAAGACGTCCAGGACAAACGCGAAGACGTAATCGAAGCACAACGCGAGGGCGATACCTCAGAGGTGCGTGAAGAACAAGCCGAACTGGATTCTGCACGTAAAGACTACCGGGAGGCTGTGAAAGACTCCATTAAAAAGCAGTAAGCGTCAGGCAAACGCAGAAAACCAACTCAATCGAGTTGGTTTTCTGCGTTTTAAGCCAGTTGCATCCCGAGCGACTGAACAAACAGACTGACTTCTGAATTTATTACAGCGTCAATTGATCATTCACTGCGTTTTCACGATTTCATGCCTGCTGCTTTCCGTTTTATCATTGCCTGCCTGTTGCTATCGTCCGCTATGGCTAATGCCCAGACGCTGGATACGCTCACGACCGAACAACTGCTGGACCGAAAAGGATCAGCCTACCAGCGGGAGCGAGCCCAGCTCCGTCCGTCGCATTATCTGGTTTTCGATGTTAACCACACCCTGGGTGGCTTTCGGCGGTATCGGTTTTTCGAAGGGGACGATATTCACTTCAAGGCGCGGGGAGAGAAATACCGCGAAGAAGTATACCAGATCACGGATAGCACGTTCAGCGTTCTGATTGCGAATGAAGTAATGAATCGGGATGAGCCCGTTACGTTCCGACTGGACGAGGTAGAAAAAATTATCATTCACCGCCGGATACCGTTTATAACGGCTGCTGGCACCATTTTTCCGGCCGCGGGTGCGGTTTATGTTCTTGCCGACCTCGTTAATAATGGGGAGGTGAGTAAGCGAGCCTGGCCTGTTACGGGCGCGTTTGCGTTGAGTGGACTAGTCTTTCACTTGATCAGTAATCCTTCCATTAACGTCAACAAGAACCATAAACTACGGGTGCTACGAACGTATTAACCACTTACGCTTCAGACGGGAATGACCTGACCGTGGGTTTGTCGCATAATGGTCTGAACCGTGGGCTGCGATTGCTGCAAGACGCGAACAACGAGGTCGGTCAGCCGGCGACTGCCGAATAAGCGCTGTACCGTTCGACCAACCCACAGGCGCTGGGAAAACTGCCGGGACCAGGCTTGTTGATAAAGTCGCTCCAGTTCCGGACGAGTTAGTTTACGCTGGAGAAAAGCATCCGTAAACTGACTGACCAGCCGGGCACCGTGAATGGCCATCGCCATGCCATTACCGCAGAGGGGCGTAATCAGTCCGGCCGAGTCGCCCGCCATGAGGATATGCTGTTCGACGGACCGTTTGGTCGCAAACGAAATCTCATTGATGACTTCGGGTTTCTCGTAAAGAAATTCGGCTTGCTCGAAAACGGCTTTCAAGTGAGGATTCTGCCATAGGATAGCCTGTTCCATCGCCGGAATGGAGCCGTGTTGCCGAAGATTGGCGCGTGTGGTTAGGTAACACAGGCAGTATTTCCCGTCCTCAATCGCCGACATGCCGCAGTACCCATCCGAAAAGTTATGAAGAGCAATAACGTCATCCGGGAAATCCCAATCCGGTGATTGAGGACGGATGTGGTATTTAACGCCGACATAAGGCGAGGGCTTGTCCATAAACGAGCGACTCAGGGTTTTATCCAGCCGCGCTCGTTTGCCGTAAGCGCCCAGTGCAACCTGACTCGTAATTTGCTGACCATCGTTGAGTATTGCGGTGAACTGGTGACCGTCGAACTGGATGTCATCTACCTGCTTCCCTAGCACGAAGTTTACCCCAGCGGCCTGCGCCAGTTCATACAGGGCCTGGTCCAGCGTGTAGCGACTAATACCAAACCCACCCAAATCGAGGGGGCTTTTTAACAGTCTGCCTGCGGGGGATGATAACCAGAACTGGTTGATGGAGGCCGCTCCCAGCGCGCTCAACGGTAGACCCAGGGATTCGAGGTAGGGGCGAACCTCGTTCGAAATATATTCTCCGCAGACCTTATGGAACGGATACGGCTTCCGCTCGACCAGCGTTACCCCATGACCTGCCCGCGCCAGCTCCAGCGAACTGACCAGGCCAGCCAGGCCTCCTCCAATGATAAGTACGTCCGTGCTGGGTATCATAATGATTAAGACAATGCATCAGTTAGCCATTCAATAGCGTAACTGAATATAATTTTAAGGTTTGGTAATAGGATAATAGTTGGCTTTAGTAGTTTTGACAAACTCGATTACCTTTACTGCATGCCTATTTCTCTCAACGATCTAAAAGCCATCTGGCAACAACAACATGCAGGGCTGACCAACGCGTATCAGGCTGGACAAACCTCGTTTATCCAACAGCTACTTCCTGAACAGGCTGTACAGTTTTCGGTTTACCAAACCCTCGATATTCTATTTAAACGGCTAGGAAGCGATACGCTTCGCCGGGCGCTGGACCCTGCCCAGACTGTCGCCAGCCCGGTTAGCCAGTACCCTGACGGAAACTGGCTGAAGCGCAGCAACATGGTTGGGGTAAATATCCGGACTATCGGTTCGTTCTGGAAATTGATTAACTACGTATTGACCCTGCCAGCCAGCCACGATAGCATTCACCTATTGCCTATTTGGGAGCCGGGTGTAGTGGGGAGCCTCTATGGCATGGTTAGCTGGGAAATCAACCCCGAGTTTTTTGATGTGGAGCTGGCGCAATACGTACCAGCGCTCAACACCGTCGAGAAACAGTTAAAGGCCGTGACAAACCTGTTGCACGCCCTGGGACGTACCGTCGGGATGGACGTAATTCCGCATACCGATCGATTCTCCGAGATGGTGCTGGCCTGCCCGTCGCTGTTTGAGTGGGTACAGCGCGGAGAGAAGACCGGTGAGCCTGATAAGCTGATCGATCATAAAAGCTGCGTTTATCGGTACGTCGAGGATTCGATCTGGCAGTGGCTGAAAGTACAGGGGGCCGCCGATGGCGCGCCACTGACGTTTCCCAAAGAAGAGTTTTTCTCCACGGAGCTAACGACCCTGACCAACGACCGACGTTCGCAAATGTTGTTTGGGAGCGTGGCCGACTACGGTGGTCGGCTAGCCCGGCGACTGGCGTTGATCCGGCACCTGGTGGCGCAGGGGTTCGAAACGCTGCCCATGACCATGGCGCCACCTTACCGGGGACTCCACATTGATCCGCTGGATTTTACGGTGGATGACTACGGACAAACGTGGTACCAGTACGCGTTCGATAAACCGGAAGCCATGTCGCGGGTATTTGGACCGCTGGCCCGTTACCGATTCTATGAATCGAAGGACGATAATAAAGATTGGGAGCTGGATTTCGATCGACCTAACCTAGCGGCCTGGACGTACCTGAATCAGAAAATCAGCGATTGTCAGCGATCGTACAATTTTGACTTCATGCGGGGCGACATGGCACACGTACAGATGCGACCCGCCGGGGTGCCTGCTTCGCCCGACGAGTATTACGATCCGCTGCGGGCCGTCAAAAAATACGTTCAGGCGAACGGCGTTCCTTACTTCGGCTTCTTTGCCGAAACGTTCCTAGCGCCACCCGATACGATGGCCTATGGCGACGAAGCCGACCACCTGGATGCTATCGAAGCGGATTCAACCCTGGGCGATCTACAGTCGCTGGTAATAGGATCGTCGGAGTTTCAGCAGCAGTTCAAGCTGTACGATACGCTCCGGCGCACGCACCACTTTGCGCCGAATTTTACGGTGATGACCGCTGATAAGGACGATCCGCGTTTCGATGAGTTTTACCGGACGGGTAATCTATTCCGCTATTTCACGGCCCTGTTCCTGACGGACATGCCTAGTTACGTAGGGTTGGGGTTTGAAGTCCGCAATCTGCACGAAACGCGAGGAGCCAACGAAGAGTACACGAAGCTTTACGTATTCCAGATTGGCGATGATCGGCAGACGGACAAAGTAACGCACGGACCCTTCGAATGGGGACAGAATGCGGAACAGTTCGCTGCTATCGGGCGAATCCGGGCTTTTGCGGAGCAGATTTGGCCAGAAATAGTGGGTAAAGAAACCCGCTGGCTAGCCGCACCCGGTTCTGGAAATTATCTGGCTTGGACGCACATCGAGGATACTGGTTACGTCTTTGCTGCCAGCATGACGGGCCACTTACCCGATAATTTAGCACCGGGTGAGGTTGTATTCGAGGAGGGAGGTTGCAGGATTTTAAAGAGCGAAAGAATGAAAGAGTGAAAGAGCGAGCCTGCCGGAGGTATCGCTCTTTCATTATTTCGCCCTTTCGCTCTTTAAAATGCGTACCGCAGCGTTACCCCATAAGTGCGTGGATCGCCCAGGACGGCCCCGTATTGACCAGCGTTGCCAGGTGCAGGTAGCAGTTGCTCAAAGTAATTCTGGTTGGCCAGGTTGCGGCCCCAGATAAAAATAGATGTACCGTTCGAGGCCCGGAATCCAACGCGGGCGTTGATCAAGGCATACCCGTTGATGTTCAGATATTGCGAGGGCGATGGGCTAGACGAGAATGATGAGCGGTAGTAGGCGTCAGCGGCAAAGAAGAACCGACCGTCCTGCGCCAGAAACTTACCGGCTCCGCTTACTTCGCCACCCACTGAGCTAGCCCATTTGGAAATGCCCGGTAGTGCGCCACCTGAAATATCCTTGAACGCCTGCTCACCACCCGTTTCTTCCAGCGGTACCGGCGCGTTCGTGAACGAAATATATTTTCCGTCGGTGTATGCAACCGACCCGTAGACGGAGAAGGCATTGCTGATTCGAAGGTTACCATCGACCTCGACACCCCGCACCCGTACTTTTTCGGCATTGGCTAAGTAACCCCGGTTGACGCCCGGTTCGGGTGTTTGGACCTGGGTTTGGTAATCGCGAATGTCGCTGTTATGGAAGACCACATTCAGCGTCGAGTTTGGGGTTGGTTTGGTTTTAACGCCAATCTCATAGTGCCGAACGGCTTCTGGCTTTACCCGGGCCAGTTCGGTCAGGACGCGGCCGTTGGCCGTTGGCAATCCTCCGATGTTTATGCCTACCGGCTTGTAACTGATCGAGTACGTAGCGAAAGCGTTGAGCCGATTACTGGCTTTGTATTGCAGCGTTAGTTGACCCGAAAAGTTGGTTTCATCCACATCGGTATCGAATGCCTGATTGGTGTACACCGCGTTTTTCAGCGCCAGCAGGGCTGGGTCCGTAGTTTGCAGGCCCCCGTAGGTCTGGCGGTTATAATTGGCTATCTTCTTATCGTAGTTATAACGCAGACCGGGCAGTACGTGTAGCTTGTCCGTGATCGTCCAGTCGATCTGGCTAAATACGGCGGCACTGGTGCTCCGGAGCCGGTTTGTCGTACGGATACCAAATCCATCGAAAAGGCCGGGGGTTTTCCACAGCGCACTGGTTGAGCTTTGCGCAAACCGCCACTGGGCGGACCCGGCCTCTTCGGTCTGTACGGGGTCAGACTGCAAATCCTGGTAGAGGTAATACAACCCGACAACACCGCTTACCCGTTCGGACAGGTTACCCGCGTAACGAACTTCCTGCGAATACTGATTGTGCTTCGAGTTACCCGCCGAAATAGTAAACACGGGTAGACCAATGTAATCGCGGTCGTTGAGGGGATCCCATTTCCAATAGCGCCAGGCCGTCGTGCTGGTCAGTGTGCCACCCCCAAGTTTGATGTCGGCGTTAAGCGACGCTCCACCCAACTGGTTATTGGCCTTCGAGGGAGTGTCCTGATCCGTAATCCGGTCGAAGGAATTAGTGGAAGGAACCTGATAACCCAGATCGGCGATGATGGCGTTAAACTGCCGGTACGCTGCACGCTTTGTCGTAACCGTTCCCGCATACAAAACGGAGTACCCGTTCGGCTTCTGGTCGGTGTAATCACCGGACAGGGTCAGGCGTACGTTGTCGCTGGGCGTGTAGAGCAGTTGCCCCCGGAAACCGAGATTATTGAGTGAGTTAACCAGCTGGTTGCTGCGGATGTTGTTCACTGTACCATTCCGTTGCGTACCCGAAAACGACGCTCGGGCGGCTAGCTTTTTGCTGATCGGACCGGTAAGCGAGGCTTTGGCCTGGATGTAATTGTAGTTACCGTAGCTGACCTCGAAGGTGGCACCCGGCGTAAAACTAGCTCCCCGCGTGGTGATGTTAAACGCACCCGCCGTCGTGTTCTTACCGAACAGCGTCCCCTGTGGGCCGCGCAGCACCTCGATCTGGTCAATGTCCACGAAGTCGAGCGCTGTAACTGCTGGCCGGGCGTAATAAACCCCGTCGACATAGAAACCTACCCCCGGATCGATCCCGTCGTTGGTTAGCCCAAAGGTCGAGCCCAGTCCCCGGATGTTGAGTGTCGTGTTCCGGGGATTCGATGCGTATAGCTGCACCGACGGAACGAGTTCTTTGATCCGGTTGACGTTGAAGGCCCCCGCATCTTCGACCACGGCTCCGCGCAACACCGAGATAGGAATGGGAACGCTCTGCGCCGACTCCTGCCGACGACGGGACGTAATGGTTACGTCGGCTAGCTGGCTGGCGCCTTCCTGTAATCGGATTTCAGTGCCGTCCTGGCTTATTATCGTTTCCTGCGTCTGGTAGCCGATGTAGGAAACGACAACGGTGAACGGTAACCGTTGACCCGTTACCAGGGTGAACTGGCCGTTTTGATTGGTTGTAGAACCGTTCGTGGTTCCTTTGATGGTGACGGTCGCACCGATGAGGTGATTGCTCGTTTGGGCGTCGAGGACTTTACCTGTTACCGTAGCATTGATAATGGGGGCGTTCTGAGCAATTAACCAATCGGGCAGCAGGAGCAGAGAGGTTAACAGTACCGCAGTGAAAAAGTGATTCATAACAGGTTGTTTTGCAGGTTGAGCATGACGCTCGCCCTTTTCGATAAGTCCTAATAACCCCGGTTGTAGATAGACTATTAGTACTTATAATCTATTGATTTGGTAGTCTTTTGCAAAGAAAAGGGTATGAACAGTTCACTTCCAAATTGTGGACAAAAGATTTTACAAGATTATGCTGCTCAGATAGGCTAAAAATGCCGTAACAATACAGCCCAAAATGTAGCGTATTTGTATGTTAAAGTTCTGATAGTAAGGGTATTAACCAGAGTATCAAGGATGAAATGGTCAATTGATAAACAGTCTCGTCTATCCAGCAAGTTCTTGAATAAATACTATCCTGATATTACTTGTTCATAGGCTCGAAAAGGGACGATATAGACAGGCCTTCCCCGTTATAAACGGGGAAGGCCTGAGGAAAAGAAACCAACTTATTGGGGAAAGCCCTACAAAGAAGTCAGTTTCGTAGAGCTAACGAGCAAGCTATTATATGCGCTTTAACTAACAAGACAAGAGTACACTACTGTTTTCTACCGTGCGATTAGAGCCGCCACCCGTTTGTCAATGGCGTTTTCGCCCATTTTTATTCCTACATGTTTGTCGATCAGTTTGTTCTGAGCGTCAAATAGTAGCCAGACAGGGATACTAGTTAAATCATACTGTTTATCAAGCGTAACACGCGACGTATGGTTGGCTAACAAAAACTGCTTCCGGGGCATCTGTTCTTTCTGCATAGCCCGTTTCCACTGATCTTCGTGCTGATCAAGAGAGATACTGCTTATGGAAAGCCGATTTCCATGAGCCGCGTAAAGGGTCTTGATTTGGGGAATCTCCTGGCGGCAGGGGCCGCACCAACTAGCCCAAAACACCACCAGATTGTACTTCGTCGTGTCGAAAACGAAGGGTGTAGATTGACCATCGGGCATCTGTAAGCCCAGACCGTTAGGAAATCCGCTGCCCGACGGAGTTGACAATTTCGAGTAAAAAAGAAGGTCTTTGTAAAGCTGGGTATAATGCAGGGATGGATCAAAAGCAGCCAGTAGATTCGAGAATTCGGCTTGACTGAGCGCACTTCTATTCTGGTATAAGTTTTTGAGCAAGTGAATGGAGTAGCCATAGTCACTCGCCAGATCGCGGTTGAATGCTGCGGTTTCGACTGAAGCGTTCTGGTTGCTACGGAAAGACAAGTTTTTGAACGCGACGGCCGTTTGAGGTTTCATATCAGTGAACGTCAAACCAAGCTTCGCCATGCCATGTGGTTCGAAGGAACGGTCTCTTTCTAGGCGAGTAATGCCTTTTTCCACATAGAAATGCGACTTAGGATGGTTCTCAAGAAAGGGATTTTTAAACCCTAGTAGTAGGGAGGGCCAGACAGGATTGCCCGTTTTGTATGTAATTCCCGCATGATACGGAGTGAACTCTTCTGTTGGCTTTATATCGAACTGAAACTTTCCTTGTCGAACGAGCGCAGAGTCTACCGTAGTTATGGATTCTATATTTTCCAGGTATAGCCATTTCCCTTCCAGAAAGGTGTGAGCGTCACCCAGGTCGCCGGAAATGATGACTTGCTCCTGCTGTTGACAGGACCAGAGCGAAAAGCAAACAAAACTTAGAAACGATAATTTCAGGAAACCAGCGCGTGCTGACCAGTTCATTAGTATGCCGGGAAGGAGAGTGTGAAAACTGGAGCTGATTTAAGTAATAAGCTCCAGTTTTCAAAAGGCTGCTCTGGCTTTGTTTTACCTGGTCAGTATGATGAAAACACCAGGTCGAAATACATGGACTAATCGGGCTCAAGTGCCTGAATGAACTCATCTTAGGCTAGACCAGATAAATCATGAAATCCTCTAAAAAAAGGCTGTTGAGGTCTGGCTGACTATACCCCCCGCCCCCTTGTAGGGGGGAAGGTTATACGCGAATCCCCCCCCCTTTAGGCTTATCTTATGAGGTTTTGAGCGGTATCAGCTAACTAGTTTCATGAGCAGCCATCTTCACCCCTAAATCCCCTGAAGGGGACTTTGCTCATACTTGAATAAAGTCCCCTTCAGGGGATTTAGGGGTGAAGAAGATTTACAAATAGTGGTGCAATCTCATCTACTCGTCTCCTACAAGACAATTCTGAAGGGAATTTAGGGGGTTACCCGTCTAGAACTGGAAGTAGATAAACTGGCTGGACGTAAAGACGCCGAATAGGTACGTAACGAAGGTGATCAGGGCAAACAAGACCACAAACTGAAGCGTATTGCGCGTGGGGATTGTCAGATAAAAATACTCCTTAACCAGCAGGAAAACGATCAGAAAAACGCTGAACCACAATTCGGTCGTGTTCAGCGGGCCAGTAATGACGTCACTGAACGAGAGCGTACCGATACGTTGCAGGATCAGGAACGCATCACCGAGGGTATGCGCCCGGAAGAAGACCCATGTCAGCATAATCAGCACAAACGTCGTGAGTACGTTAATCACAACCCGAACCGGCGATTTACGACTTTCGGTATCATGTACCGGTGAGGTCACCATGCGGGGCGGAATGGAACGGAAACCCAGGCGGGCCAGCAGCTTGTCGCGCAACACGGCCAGCACCTGATACAGACCGTTCAGGCCACCCCAGATCACATACGTCCAGTTGGGGCCGTGCCAGAGGCCGGAGGCCAGAAAAACGATCAGCATATTCAGGTACTGGCGCACCTCACCTTTGCGGTTACCCCCCAGCGGAATGTAGAGGTAATCCCGGAACCAGGTCGAGAGCGAAATATGCCAGCGACGCCAGAATTCCGATACCGACTGCGCAATGTAGGGCGTCCGGAAGTTCTCCATCAGGTCGAAGCCCATGACCCGCGCGGCCCCGATAGCAATGTCGGAATAACCCGAAAAGTCGCAGTAAATCTGGAAGGTAAAAAAGAACGTAGCGGCTAGTAACGTTAGGCCATTGTGCTGCTCTGGATTATCGTAAGCGTAGCTAACGAGCAAAGCCAGCCGATCGGCAATGACCAATTTCTTGAACAGGCCAAAGGCCATCTGCATCAGCCCCGCTTTTACGTTCTCCCGGTCGTATTTGAAGTACGAATGAAATTGCCACAATACGTTCTGGGGCCGCTCGATAGGACCAGCCACTAACTGCGGGTAGAACATGACGTAAAGGGCATAAATACCAAAATGGCGCTCGGCTTTGTGATTGCCCCGGTACACCTCAATGGTGTAGCTCATGGCCTGAAACGTATGGAACGACAACCCCACCGGCAGAATCTCCATGTTGCCTTTGAACGACGTAATACCACTCTCGCCGAAGAGGTGCAGCACTTTGCTGAACAGCCGATTGCCCGCCGATAGTGTCTGGTCGGCCAGGCCGGGGAAGTGAGCCGCGTCGAAAAGCATGACCAGATTCTCGACGAAGAAACCCAGGTATTTAAAGAAAGCCAGAATGCCGAGGTTCGTAATCAGCGACACAATAAGCAGCCAGCGCCGAGCCTTGCCACTGCTCTTTTCAATCCAGATTCCCGCTATATAATCGATAACAATGGTCAGCGCCAGAATGACAATGTAGGCGGGTTTGAAGACCATGTAGAAGTAGCAACTGGCTACCAGCAACAGAATCCACCGCCCCTGCCATTTCAGACTGAAATAGCTGAGCGTAACGACGATAAAAAACAGTAAAAACTGAAGCGAATTAAAGAGCATGAGCGTCGGTAGGCGGGGATGGTCGGCGCAGGACCCGTAGCGCCTGGACGGCGTAGTAAACGAACCCAATTGTTAGCAGAATCTCGATGCTGTATTCGAGCGATGCCAAGGGTTGCAATAGGTCGCTTAACTGATTATAGTAGGGCTGCCCAATGCGCCACCACAACGACGGGTGAACGGCCGCCAGCGCGTTGAAGCCAATCAGCGCCAGGCACCAGCTCGTCCGCTCGAAGTTGAGCAGCGTAAAAACCAGTGGTAGCATAAACAGGTACGCGTAATTGCTGATGGCGTTCTGCTGAACAACAGTCATGGCGCTGTAGATCGCAATGTAAACGAACGGAATATAATCGCGGTAGGTCCAGGTGGTGGTGCGGGTACGTATCAGCCAGACGGTCCGCAGGGCTACCGCAATAGTAATGAGCAGCCCGCCCCATTTCCAGATTTTACCAGCACTTTGCAGGCCAGCGGCAAAGAAAGGATTGAGCAAGGAGCGTAGATTCGGTGCTTTGAGCCAGTCGCCTTCCAGCGATTGTTGTTCCAGAAAAAGTGTCCCGGTTTTCCAGAACATAAACCCGGCCACGGGTAGGCCAATTGTCGCCAGTCCCGCCACAAACCAGATGGCCTGCCGGAAGTTACGAAGCATGATAAGCCCCACGGCGATCAGCATCAGAATGAACACCGCTTTGGTGGCCAGCATGCCAAGGCCCAGCACCAGACCCGCCAGGAAGGGGCGCTGCGGCATGAACGGAATCGCCAGCAGCATAAACAGCCAGAGCAATACGTCTTCCTGCCCGCTGAATACACTCATGATAAATGGCATGGGTAAGATGTAATAAAATACACCCCGAAACAGCCGTTCGCCCGTGGTTTCCTGGCGCTGGTAATAGTAGTACGTTAGTCGAACGGCCAGCCACTCAACCAGCAGCATCGCCAGCACGACCATGCGCGAGTCGCGCCAGATGGCCAGAAAAGGGGCAATCCAGTAGCCAAACAGCGGAGAATAACAGGTATATACGTCGCGCGCGGGAATGCCACCGTCCAGCGCCGACAGACCGATCGGATAATAGAACTCGGCCACGTCCGATTGGGGTATGTAGCCCAAAATGATATACGTAATCAGGAAAGGAACCAGCCGAAAAATGGCCCAGCTCACATCCAGCATCCAAGTGCCGGTTTTTTGCAGCTCATTCGTAACTCGGTTTCGCTGCCAGAGCAAAAGGAACGCCAGAAAACTAAGTACGACCGCGGCCGCTATTTTAACATATAATACAGACATAAAGCGTGTTCGTGTAGCGTGTGTACGTTATGGAAACGGAAACCGACTACTAAAAATCAGTGAATTGGCCGTTGAGAATTGAGTTGCCCCATAGAGTGCTAATGACTACCGGTGGGGAGAAATACGAAGACAAGGACAGCGAAGTAATGGGCAAACAGATCATGAACGTATGCGTGTTGGCCGTAAAAATAAGTCTTTTGAGCTTTTGAATTGGCTTGTCATCCGTTGTCAAAAAGTTTGCCTGTATCGCTAATAAACGCGTTCCACCCGCTCAACGAAGTCGCCAAATTGCCGGGCTGGTATAAACTGAATCTGGGTCCGGTAGGAAAGGACCGTGAAAACCAGCAATAAGGAAATCAGAAACGCCTGGAGTATGACAATCAATAGCGAGATGACCAGATAGGTTGCCCAGCCGGGTACGGCCAGGGTCGTAAAAAAGCGCATATATACGACCGTGCCGATGCCGAACAACGACAAGACCATCATCAGAATGCAGAAGATCGTCAGCCGCACGGCGGTCGTGTCGATCAGGACCGATACGGCACTCAGGCCGTGCAGGACCAGTGAGACAAAATTCATCTTGGACTGACCAGCCAGCCGGTGGCCTCGTTCCAGCGGAATCGCCGTGTAAGGTAGCCGCGACCGGATAACACCACCGGGGTAATTATTCCAGATTTCCGATACGTGAGCCAGTTTACGCAGCAGGCTGGCCGGTACCAGGCTGAAATTGCCAAACGTAATAACCTTACCCGTCAATAGTTGAAACGCCCGCTTGTAGATCTCGTAAAACACCCGGAAGCTCAGGCTTTCGTGGCGCTTGGAGCGGTGCGCAAAGACGATATGGTTTGGTTTTTCGCTGCTCCGCTGGACAAGGTGAGGAATGTCTTCGGGCCGGTCTTCCCCGTCCGAATCCATCACAATGGTCGGGTATTGTTCGTCCTGACTAGCCAGGTAAGATAACCCCAGCGCAATGGCTTTCTGATGACCAACGTTGCGGTAAAGGCGCAGGACCGACAGCGAATGACCAATGCCCGTTGGGAGTGTATCGTAGTTGGTCGACGAACAATCATCAACGATCAGAAACGCAAGACGATTACGGATCTGCTCATCAACTACTGTCCTGATACGTTCCAGGAGAAGGCCAACCGCCTGCCAGTCGTTAAAGAGCGGAATAACAATATTGATACGTTCAGGAAGTGAGCCGGGCGTTGAGTTCAAGACGATGGAATTATTTACGGACAAAATTAAGAGCCTATCGAGGATTTTAGGGCGGTAAATTACCTACAGGTCCCGCGTCAACAAAAATCAGTCACGGCGGTAGTGCCGGTAAATACGGTATAATTCGTACCAGAGCTTAACGTAATACGAAGGTTGAATCCGGGAGTCACTTTTTTCAACCCACTGCCGCAGCGGAAATTCCGCCACATGACTCAATACGTCTGTTTGGCCGTAGCGCTGAATCAGTCGGGCCAGCAATTCAACGTCGAACAGCCAGGGACTGATAAAGGACTGACTGAACAGGTATCTGACGATAGACCGACGGAATAGTTTGGCACCACACTGACTATCGTACACGGGCAGATCCAGTATGTTACTGATCAGGGTGGCAATGACCCTACCTGAGTAGTGGCGAAAGACCTTCCGCTGAATGTCGGAACCAAGGTGCTTGATCCGGGAGCCCAGGACCATATCGAGTTCGGGCCGACTGTCCAGAACCTGCGTGAGATCGTCAATGGCGTCCAGCGGAGTAGCCAGATCGGCATCGAAAAAGCCCAGGTAATCGGGTAGTTGGTCCGTCTGCTGTAATTCGGGACGGATCATGTGCAGCATGCCTGCCCGAACAGCGCCCGCTTTCCCCAGATTCTGGGGGAGAATAAGCGCTGTTATCTGAGCAGGTAAGGTTGCCTGCATCCGTTCAAGAATGGTTCGGGTGGCATCGCTACTCCCATCGTCCACCATGCAGAACAGCACCGTCGGGCGCTGGCGGGCATAGTCCAGGAACGTATCGACCGGCAACCGGTTCGCTTCGTTGTAGCAGGGAATGATAATGCAGACAGACGACATAGAACGAGCGGTCATTAGCGGGCGGAGGTGGTTGAGGGTTCGTCCAGAATAACCACCTTATGTTGGTAATACTGTGCCTGGCAGCGGTTCCACCAGTGATCACTGTTGGTGTGAATATCATCGACAAATAGGCTGGCCGGATGTACACTGATGGGTGTCAGGTGAAGTGTATCCGTGGGGGAAAGCAACTGCTGGCGTCGGGCCGTCATTTCCCGATCGTAGGTAGCCGCTGCGCCGGTGCCAAGATCCGAATAAAACTGTTGCATAGTTGGGCTCACTGCCAGACTACCAATAACCCAAAGGCTAGCCAGACCAGTAGTCCAGGCGGGCAGGGGAGCGCCCTGAGTAAGCCAGTGTGCCAATCGATTATTTTGCTGCATCAACCAACGCACCCAAACCGTCAGCGCGTAGAACCAGCCTAGCACAAGCGTCAGCTCGGCCACGTTCAGTACCCGGCCGGGCGCGACGCCGAGCCCGTAAGTCGATGGAAAAATTAGAACGATCAACAAGCCTAATACCACCAGTTTAAGCAGCAGCAACGGCACCCGGAACAGGAAGGCCACGCTGCTTTCCGGGCGGTTAAGACGCACGGCTACCGGAAGCCAGAACAGTGACAAAGGCAGCAGCGGTGTTTTCAAAACGCTTGTGACCAGGACAACCCCTAGCCAATGGGCTGTGTCGACCAGTGCTTTCGGGATATTGCCAGCCTGTTCATTGGAGCCCAGCCGAATACCGTTACCCGGCGCGCTGAACACCAGCCAGGCGGAGGCTAACGTAACGATGACCATACCAGCCAGAAACCAATCGAACGTCCGCAGAAAGAAGAGCCGATAAGCCCCTGCAGCCAGTAGAATAAGTAGTAATAAAATCAGGTTCGTCTCGCCGGAACCCACGATCGCGAAGATGAGTACCGCCACCCAGACAATGGTTAACGTTTTGAGTGTACCGCTTGGAAGTCGATACCAACGTAACAATACGGCCAGCAGGTAGAGCGTCAGGGTAGTTGGGACAGTGTAAGACGCAACGGCAGCTGTCCAGAAAAAACCTTCGACTGTGCTGTGCATACCCGAGATAACCGCGTAAAAGAGCAGTCCCGTGCTAATCAATCGTAGGCGAAGTGTCTGATCGCGCAAAACCTCGCTCACCAGCGAGTAGAGAGACGCCAGCAATCCTGTAACGGCTAGTGCCGGAATCAACCGAAAGCCATCGTACCAGCCCCAGACCAGCGGGTTGCCGTGCACCAGCATGTTAGAGAAGTAGCGACCGGTCCAGCCGTTGTAATAATAAATCTGCGCCTGCCAGAAACCGTACCGGGTTGCCGTATCGGCAAAGCAGTAATCGTCGGCCGCCGACGGATGATTGTGGGAAGAGAGTACCAGGAGGGGTACGTAGGCAATCAGAAAAAGGACAAGGGCTGTTACGGTGGCCAACCGATCAGTAAGCGAATGTCTCATGCCAGGACACCCTCGCCGGGCGGGGGTGATGGATTATTTAGTCAGGTCGATCTCCAGATCGCCCCCGGTGGGTGTAGTTGTTGCGGGTCGTTGCCGGCTCAGGAATGGGTAACTGATGACGGCGGCCAGGATCACCAGCGTACCGATATAAAAGCCTGCCGTCATGCGCTCGGCGTTGCCAAAAATCAGTACGGCCAGGATAATCCCATAGACCGGTTCCAAATTTACAGTTAATATGGCGAGGTAAGGCGAAAACTTACGCAACAGCCCAACGGCGGCTGTATGCGCGTAAACGGTACAGACAAAAGCCAGCAGCGACAGACACAGCCACTGGACACCCGTTTGCGGTACCAGATCAGTCGAAATAAGGGTCGAGTTCGTCGCGATGTACAAGCCAACGAAAGCAATACAGCCCACAAAAGCTCCCACCATTTCGTAGAATGAAATCACCAGCGCGTCGTGCCGTTGGGAAAAGCGGCTGTTAATAATCGTGAACAGGGAGGAGAGCATGGCCGACAGGATCGCCGTCAGCAAGCCGGCAATCTTGTCGAATTCGAAACGAAAGATCAGGTAGAGCCCCGCCATCACAACCGCACCCAGAAGGACATCGATCACTTGAACCCGTCGTTTCAAAATCAGGGGTTCCAGCAGGCTAGCCCAAAGCGAACTGGTCGCCATACCGGCCAGACAAACTGATACGTTCGCCAACCGGGCTGCGGCAAAAAACAGAATCCAGTGCAGGGCAATCAAGCCACCCGTAGCCAGCAATCGCCAGCGGTCAGCCGGTGAAACGGCGACCGGCTGCTTCCGAACGTAGAGCACCAGTGCCAGGCCCCCCGCGGCCAGCCCCGTTCGAAACAGCACAACCGCCGGTGAAGAAAGGGGTTCCAGAAACTTGCCCAGAATAGCCGTAAAGCCCCAGATCAGCACGATAAAGTGGAGGTGCAGGTAATCGGAAAGGGCGGGCGGTTTCATAAAGAGCGAAAGAATGAAAGAGCGAAAGAGCGGAGTGCCAAAGTGGAGTGAAAGAATGAAATCGGCCCTCCAGAGTAAAAAGCCATCCGGTGTGATCGCTCTTTCATTCTTTCGCTCATTCACTCTTTAACGTGGTATCGTATTATACAGCAGGACGCCGATGCCCGCAAAAATAATGTTTGGTAGCCAGACAGCAATGATGGGGTTCAGGTTGCCGGATTCGGCGATCCCTTTGGCCAGCATGAAAAAGAGCAGGTAGGCAAAGGCCAGGAAGAATCCCAGCGCTACCTGCCAGCCCACGCCCCGCCGACTCTTACGGGCCGACATAATGACGCCAATGACCGTCAGGATAATGATGGCGAAGGGCCGGGTGTCTCGACTATATTTTTCGAGCAGGTATGTTTCCAGCCCGTCGGCGCCCCGGCTCTGTAGCAGCTCGATGTGCCGGTTGAGTTCGGGACGGGTGAAGGTTTCGTAGAGGTTGAAGTCCGAGCTGAAATCGTCGGGTTTCAGGTTCAGCGTAGTGTCGATCTGCGTACCGGACGTTAGGGTTTCCTGGATGCCATTGATCGTACGAACCTTATAGTCGCGAATCGTCCACTTCTTTTTCTTGGCGTTCCACTCGATGCGATCGGCCGCCAGTTTCTGTTTCAGTTGGTTTCCCTCAACCCGCTCCAGCGTGAAACGATAACCCGTATTACTCTGGTTGTTGTAGCTTTCCAGGTAGGCGTAGGTATTCGGTGCAATCTTGATGTGTACGTTTCGGCCCGAATAGGTATAAGCATCGTTGATGTACTGCACTTCGAAGGCAATCCGGATCTTATTAGCGCGGGGAATGACGTAATTGACCATAAAATAAGTCAGGACGGCCAGTACTGTAGCCCCTAGTACGTAAGGAAATAACAGCCGGATAAAGCTGATGCCACTACTCAGCATAGCAATCACTTCCGTCCGGGCGGCCAGCCGGGAGGTCAGGAAGACCGTGGCGATAAACACCATCAGCGGACTGATGTAATTCGCCCAGTAAGGAATGAAATTGAGGTAATAGTCCCAGAGAATCCGGTCAGTGGGAGCGTTGTTCTTGTGGAAGTTATCGATTTTCTCCGTGTAATCGATCATGACAACCACCAGCACGATCACCAGCACCACGAAGATGTACGTTTGCAGGAACCGCTTTAAAATGTACCAGTCTAAAATCTTCATTAGTCGTTTGCAAATCTGCCGGAGCAGGTGTCAGGAAAAGCGGCTTAGTTAACCAGCAGATTTCGGGCAACGTCGGCACTGACGAAGACGGGTCGGTTGCTGGCGAGGTGGATGAGCAGGGATTTGTCGAACGTACTGACTTCGGCAACGGTGACCGTACAGCCGAGTGATAGATCACACCGGTCGAGATGCTGCAAAAACTCAGTTGAGTGCTCTAGTACGGCCATCAACCGTACGCATTCGCCCGCTGATGTCTCCGAGAGTTTTCGATAGCCGGTTTCTGGCATCTGCCCGGCCGGAGTTGGAATTGGGTCACCGTGGGGGTCGAACTGGGGCTGGCCCAGGAACGTATCGAGCCGCGCTACGAGTTCGTCGGAACGAATATGTTCCAGCTCTTCGGCAATTTCGTGAACCGCGTCCCAGCCAAAGCCCAGTTTCTCGACCAGAAATACCTCCCAGAGCCGGTGCCGCCGGATAACCTGCAAAGCCAGTCGTTCGCCTTCTTCTGTCAGCCGAACCCCCTGATATTTTTTGTAATGAATCAAGTGTTTGTCGGCCAGTTTGCGCAGCATATCTGTTACCGAAGCCGCCTTGGTCGCCGTCATTTCGGCCAGTGCGTTAGTGCTTACCTCGCCTTCCTGTCGGCTGGCGAGATAATAGATCGTCTTCAGGTAATTTTCTTCTGTAAATGAATGCATGCGTAGGGCTTACTCGATAGAAACGCCTGACCCAGGGGAAACAGTTTGACCACAAAGGTAATTTTTATGTTAAACTTTCTAAATTTTTAGACTTGTCTAAAAATTTATTTCAACAATACGTAGATTTGTTTCGTTAAAGCAGAGACGGTACGTAAGCGACTGGGTATGATATGACAATAATGAATACAGAGCAGAAAGGCTGGCGACGGCATAACACAACCAATTCGCTGGCCGATGTGCATAGTTCAGTTCAGGTGCCGGTGGGGGCCGGATTCTTTAAAACGCTGAAAGCATACCTCGGGCCCGGCCTGATGGTAGCCGTTGGCTACATGGATCCTGGCAACTGGGCAACGGATATTGCTGGTGGGGCGCAGTTCGGCTACCGCCTGTTGTCTGTGGTACTGATTTCCAATCTATTCGCGATTCTGTTGCAGCACCTGGCCCTGAAGCTGGGTATTGCCACGGGGCGCGATCTGGCGCAGGCCTGCCGTGATCATTACAGCCGCCCGGTTGCCTTTGGCCTGTGGGTATTGGCCGAAATTGCTATTGCCGCTACGGATCTGGCCGAGGTTATTGGGTCCGCCATCGCCCTCAATCTACTATTTGGGTTGCCGCTGACGGTGGGAATTATCATTACGGTACTTGACGTACTACTCTTGCTGTTTTTACAAAACAAAGGTTTTCAGTTAATTGAGCGTATCGTCGCCAGTCTGATTTTCCTGATCGTTGCCTGTTTCGGGTATGAGTTGCTGGTGTCACAGCCCTCAATCCGGGAGATCGCCGATGGTTTGCTGCCCCGCGCCGAAGTCGTTACTAATCCAGGTATGCTATACATCGCCATTGGTATCTTGGGTGCTACAGTAATGCCGCATAATCTGTATCTGCATTCGAGCATTGTGCAGACCCGCGATTTTAGTCGCGATAAGGTTGGACGTAAGTCGGCTATTAAGTTTGCCACCATTGACTCGACCGTTTCCTTATTCTTGGCCTTTTTTATTAACGCTTCCATTCTGATTCTGGCGGCAGCCGCTTTTCACACAACGGGAAACCAGCAGGTGGCTGACATCACGGATGCCTATCATCTACTGGAGCCCATTTTGGGATTGAAGATGGCAGGTATTCTCTTTGCAGTGGCCTTGCTGGCTTCGGGGCAAAATTCAACGCTGACGGGTACGCTGGCAGGGCAGATCGTGATGGAAGGATTTCTACACTTACAGATCAAACCCTGGCTACGGCGGCTAATCACCCGGCTGGTAGCCGTGGTACCGGCTCTGATTGTTGCCATTCTATACGGGGAAAAAGGCACGTCCGAGCTGCTGGTCCTGAGTCAGGTTATTCTGTCGCTTCAGCTCAGTTTCGCGGTAGTACCGCTGGTAAAGTTTACCAGTGATAAAATCAAAATGGGACCGTTCGTGAATCCGGCCTGGATGAAGTCAATCTCCTGGCTTGTAGCCGTCATCATCATTACGTTGAATTTGTATCTGCTCTGGGATACATTACTCTAGCAATCGCTTTCGCTCTTTAAGAAAATACAAACAAGGCCCTGCGAAATTACCTGAATTTCGCAGGGCCTTCTGTTTCTGGTGGTTACCAAAGATCTTGGCGGCACTAACTGCACTAAGGTAGGGTATTTATTTGATTTTCAAAGAAGTATACATTTTGGGTGCTAGCTGGGTTTAGGGATTACTATAGCCAAAGGAACTATTGTATCTGTAATTCGGTATATCGGTAAAAGTCGATATGATTAACTGATGAAACAGGAGCAGGTAGATATCTTCAAGGCATTGGCCAACAAGACACGGCTGGACATACTGGAATGGCTTCGGGCACCGGAAGAGAATTTTCCCGGTCAAAAAGAGTTCGGGTATGAGCACGGTGTCTGTGTCGGGCAGTTGCAGGCGAAGGCTGGCCTGACTCAGTCGACGGTTTCAGACTATCTCTCCATCCTGCAACGGGCTGGTCTCGTCAAGGCCACCCGACGTGGTCAATGGACCTACTACAAACGGGATGAAGCCGCCTTCGAGGAATTGAGTGAGTTGATCGCAAAGAATTTATAATCCAACTAGTAAATCATATGAGTACCCAAAGTCTGTTTCAGCCGTTCCAGCTAAAAACGCTGAATCTGAAGAACCGTATTGTCATGGCGCCGATGACGCGCTCATTTTCGCCCAACGGCGTACCCACCGCCGATGTCGCTAAGTATTATGAGAAACGGGCCGAAGGTGACGTCGGTCTGATCCTGTCGGAAGGAACTGTCATCAACCGTCCTTCGGCTTCGAATGACGCCAACGTACCACATTTCTACGGAAACGACGCCCTGGCGGGCTGGAAGAACGTAATTGACAGCGTGCATGCTGCCGGTGGACAGATGGGGCCACAGATCTGGCACATGGGCATCATGGACAACCACCATTCCGGCTGGGTACCACCCGTACCGTTCGAAGGTCCGTCGGGGCTGAACCGGCCCGGCAACAACAACGGCTCGACCATGACCGAGAAGGATATTGAAGAAACGATCCTGGCGTTTGGTAAGGCCGCTGCGGATGCCAAAGCCGCCGGTTTCGACTGCCTGGAGCTGCACGGTGCCCACGGTTACCTGATCGACCAGTTCTTCTGGGAAGACACGAACCTGCGTACCGATAGCTATGGCGGAAAAACGCTGGCCGAGCGGACCCGTTTTGCTACGGATGTCATCAAAGAAGTACGGCGGCAGGTAGGGGATGATTTTGCTGTCATCATCCGACTATCGCAGTTTAAACCCTCAAACTATACGTATAAACTGGCGAGCACCCCCCAGGAAATGGAAGCCTGGTTACAGCCGCTGGTTGACGCAGGTGTCGATATTCTGCACTGCTCGCAACGCCGGTTCTGGGAACCCGAGTTTGAGGGATCCGACCTGAACTTTGCGGGCTGGGCGAAGAAACTGACCGGTACCCCAACGATCACGGTAGGCTCCGTCGGCCTGACGGGCGAATTCCTTGCTGCCTTCGCCGGTGAAAGTTCGCAGCCAAGTTCCCTCGACGAACTGACCCGTCGTATGGACCGCGGTGATTTCGATCTGGTAGGCGTAGGCCGCCCCATTCTGGCCGATCCAAATTGGGTTGCCAAAATTGAAACTGGCCGTACCCACGAGCTGAAAGGCTTCAGCAAAGAAGCGTTGGGTACGCTGGTGATGGATTAGTCACTGAGCGGTACGTAGTAAATAAACCCCATCCGAAACGGTTCTGAACCATTTCGGATGGGGTTCATTACGTTAAGCGGTCAACTCATTGCCCATTTGCCACACGGTTTTAACCGCCATTGCTGGGCTTAAACGAACCAGGTTAGCTATGTAGCCCGGTTGTATTCTTCCGATCTGATCACCCATACCAATTACCGTTGCCGGAATGGTCGTCGCCATGCGGAGGGCGTCGGTCAGCGGAATTCCGGCTTTCTCGACGCAGACGCGTACACAGTCGATCAGCGTCAGTGCCGACCCAGCCAGTTTTCCCTCGTTGTTAACGTAACGCCCTGGCCCTTCGGTATCGGGTTCGAAATGAACGATGAACTCGCCCAGACTAAAATCGGGGCGGGGGGGATTGGCAAACAGGGCATCCGAAATCAGAAACAGCCGATCGCCCAGCAGTTTTCGGGCGATACGTATCGTAGCCGGATCGCAGTGGTAGCCATCGGCAATGATACTGGCATGTACCGTATCGTGATCGAAAACAGCACCCACGATGCCCGGCTCCCGGCTTTCGAACCCACGCATCGCATTATACAAATGCGTTGCCAGCGGAATATGACCAGAATTGAGCGCGTCCGTAGCTTGTTGATACGTAGCGTTGCTGTGTCCCAGCGATAGGCGCGTGTTGGTATGTTTAAGCGAAAAAAGCAATTGAAGCTGTTCGGAGGTAAAAATCTCCGGGGCCAGCGTTAGAATACGGATTACGTCGGCATTGGTTCTGAATAGCGTTTCCAGTTCGCCTTCGGCTGGTGTTCGGACGTAAGCCGAACTATGCGCTCCCCGCTTGATCGGGTTGAAATACGGTCCTTCGACATGAATACCTGGCACACCAAATGGGTTTTCCTGCCGAACCGTCTGAACGGCTGCCATTGACTGCTGCATAATCTCCAGCGAAGTCGAGTGAATTGTGGGCAGTAGCGTTGTTGTGCCGTTTTTTACGTGGCTCGCGTAGATGTGCCGGACCGTATCGGGCGTAGGCTGATCATTCAGGAATAGATTTGAACCACCGTACAACTGTAGGTCAACCAGGCCCGGAATTAGGTAATCGCCCGCCAGATCAATCGTCGTATAGTCAGTTGACTCACTTGGGTCGGATGAATGTATGACTTCCTGAATATGGCCGTTTGTCACCCGTACGGTGGCATTCGTGAGCCATTGATCGCCCGTGAAGACGGTGGCATTACTGAACTGAATCATGCGTAAAAGAAAACGGGTTTAAGGCTAGTGCGCCTAGGATGACCGAAATGTAAGCAGTTTTTCGTTTTTTTGTGGGCTGTTTGGCCTCATTCCAATCCTGTTGAATCCTTTGACTGCTGTTCGTTTAACTCCTGCCGCTGGTCCTGTTCAGGCCGAAATTCCGCTGGCTTCTTCCAAAAGTGAAAGCAACCGGGCGCTGCTGATTGATGCCCTATCGGGCTTTCAGTGTGACCTAAAAAATCTGTCTACCGCCCGCGATACGCAGACCATGATTCGGCTGTTACAGGCTGATCGCCAGAGTCCGACGGGTGTGCTGACGACGGCTGACGTACTGGACGCGGGGACGACCATGCGCTTTCTAACGGCCTATTTTTCCGTGACGGGAAGACATAAAATTATGACTGGTACTCCTCGTATGTGCGAGCGGCCGATCGGAATTCTGGTCGATGCCCTGCGGACGCTGGGTGCCGACGTTACGTACCTGAAAAATGATGGCTATCCACCGATGCAGCTCAACGGGTTCACGGCTTCGGGCGTCAATCAGGTGTCGATTCGCGGGGACGTGAGTAGCCAGTACATTTCGGCGCTGCTGATGGTCGGCGCTACGTTGCCGCAGGGGTTAACGCTGCAATTAACAGGAGCCGTTGGCTCTCGGCCATACATCGAAATGACGATGGCGCAGATGGTCTATTTCGGTGCCGACGTACAGGCCAACTGGGAGGCCAAAACGATTACCGTAGCCCCAACGCCTTACGTCGGAAAATCGTACCAGATTGAATCCGACTGGTCAGGCGCGAGTTACTGGTACAGCGTACTGGCGCTGGCACAGGACAAGTCGGCTACGATTGATTTGTTAGGCCTAAAAGAAAAATCATTGCAGGGCGATAGCGCCATTGTCGATATCATGCGGTCGCTGGGCGTCGAGAGCACGTTCACCGAAACGGGTGTTCGCCTGACGAAGCGTCCGACGGAAGCGTCGCTAAGCTGGGATTTTACGGACTGCCCCGACCTGGCGCAGACTGTCGCCGTAGCGGCTGGTGTCCTGGGTGTTCCGTTGACGCTGACCGGTATCGAAAGTTTGAAGATCAAGGAAACCGACCGCGTAGCGGCTCTACAGGCCGAATTGCAGAAACTCGGTGTCGAACTGGTGGAAGTGGAAACCAACCATCGCTACGAAGTTCGCAAACTCGCCGACGTTACTACCGACACCGTACCGCAGATCGAAACGTACGATGATCACCGGATGGCGATGGCCTTTGCGCCGGTGGCCATGCAGCGTGAGATCATTATCGAAGAACCAGGCGTGGTGGCTAAATCGTACCCGTCGTTCTGGGACGACATGGCGCGGGTTGCCACCGTAACGGAGGTGTCGGCGATCAATCAATAAGTGGTATTTTTGTCTGGTAATCAGTTAGCGTAAACGAGGCAGTCATGACACGCCGGGAACAGTTTGAAAAACAGGGGTACCTCATCGTTCGGAACGTATTTACCCCGGAGGAAGTCGCTGGTTTACGGCAGGCCGCTTACCGGCACCGCGACCAGCAAAAAGAGCGCGGTTTAGTCGCCCAGGTTAAGCAGGCGGCTTCGGTAAAAGGTGATTTATTGAGCAAAGACGGCATGGGTTGGGTGATTTATGACCCACGCATCGTCGAGATTGCGACCGACATATTGGGTGACACGCCCATTTACTTTTCTGACAGTACGTATCAGATCGGTACGGGAACGCGGGGTTTCCACCGTGATAACATCGACCGATATCAGTTTGGCCAGGGGGCCGACTGGGACGGTTCGTATCCGCTGATTCGCTTTGGAATCTACCTTCAGGATCACGATACGTACAGCGGGGGCATCCGTTTCAAAGCGGGAAGCCACGATGCCGCCGATGGGGCTGACGTGTTTGCTGATACCCGCGCCGGGGACATTGTGGTCTGGAACATGCGGACGCTGCACAGCGGCAACGCCCGTCGGATGAAAGTCCTGAACAACTTGCCCCTGCACGTGGGTCTGGAGAACCGTTTGCCTGATTTCCTGTTCCGCGAACAGCAGGGTGAACGCGTGTCGCTCTTCTTCAGCTACGGGCTGGAAGGCAAACACCTGGATCGCTACCTGGAGCAGCATATTCAGAAACGGGCCGACATGCAGGAGAACGTCCGCCTGTCGAACTACACCCCCGAAACCCTGCAAAAAGCCGAGCAGAACAAGATTCGGGTGCTCGATGTGAAAAAGCTGGTTAACTAATTTTCGTTATTGGTCAGTCGGTTTGCGTACTACGTCATCGACTGACCAAGCTAGTTGCCGGACCTTTGTTGTGTACTAATCAAAGCACTCTCGCTATGAACACAACACTAAATACCCTCGTTCTGGGCGCTACCGGCAGCATCGGTTACGCCGTCACCGCCAACCTGCTGGCTCATAAGTTTCCTGTTACTATTCTCGTTCGCAACCGCGCCAAGGCGGAAGCACTGTTCCCCAACGCTCCAACGTTGACTGTTGTCGAAGGTGACGCGCAGGACGCTACGTTGCTCCGGCAACTAGCTGTTGGCAAAACGCACATCTTCCACAGTATCAATTATCCGTACGACAAGTGGTTCGGGAACATGGACACCGTCACCCGCAAGGTGATCGACGCTGCGACAACAAACCGCGCTACCATCGTTTTCCCTGGTAATGTCTACAACTTCGGTAATACGACTACGCCCATTCGGGAAGACAGTACGCCCGCGCCGATCAGCCGGAAAGGACAACTGCGCGTCGAATTGGAAGCTATGCTAGAGCAGGCCGCCGAGGCTGGTACGTGTCAGGTGCTGAATGTTCGGCTGCCGGATTTCTGGGGTCCAAACGTCCTGAACGCGGGCGTAGCGCCGATCTATGAAAATGCGCTGAAGGGGAAAATCATCAATGGGTTTATCAACGTCGATATTCCGCACCAACTGGTCTACACCAAGGATGCCGCCGAGATCATCGTCCGGCTGATGTTACGTGGACAGACCCGTCCGTACGAAGTCTGGAACTACGGGGGCGAAATCGTGCCGTCCATGCGCTGGCTGTTTGGCCGGATCGGCGCGCTGGTTGGAAAGCAGCTGCCCGTTCGTGTGTATCCCCGGCTTTTATTTCAGGTATTTGGTCTATTCTCGCC
The DNA here is from genome assembly GCF_054776615.1 of Spirosoma pomorum. Classification (NCBI taxonomy): domain Bacteria; kingdom Pseudomonadati; phylum Bacteroidota; class Cytophagia; order Cytophagales; family Cytophagaceae; genus Spirosoma; species Spirosoma pomorum. The sequence continues at coordinate 243,480 of NZ_BAAHBP010000002.1, read as the reverse complement.
CATGATGCGGGAGGTAAACGAGATGCTCTACCTGTGGGGCGGTACCGTTTTGCTGGACGATACTAAAGTTCGGGCGACGTTTCCCGACTTTCACGAAACGCCACTGGACACAGCCCTGACCGAAACGCTGACCTGGTTTGCCAAAAATCGGGTGAAGCAGCCGTTTGCTCCCGTGATCAATCCTGAACCTACCACAATATAATCCTGATCTCATCGATCAATTCCAACCATGAAACTACTCTTGAAACTGGAGGAAATCGCTCTGTTTCTGCTCGGCATATACGCGTTTTCCTTCCTGAACTTTGCGTGGTGGTGGTTTCCGGCATTACTGCTGGTTCCGGACCTTAGTATGTTTGGGTACGTAATAAATCCGGCCGTTGGCGCGGTCTTTTACAATGTCGTTCACCACAAAGCCGTCGGTTTTTTGATCGGCGCAGTAGGGGTAATGACTGGCAATCAGAACTTGATGCTGGCGGGAGTTATTTTAGTGGCCCACTCCGCTATGGACCGGGCCCTGGGGTATGGCCTGAAATATTCAGATAGCTTCAAGCATACCAGTTCGGGAACGCTATAAGCGGTAGTGCAATTCAGCGAAGCCTGTATTGATAGCAGTTGTTTTACAGGAATGACGGATAAATGTCATTAATGAACCTACCTTTATGCTGGACAAATGGTATATCCGTTAGCGGTAAAGAAAGCCGCAGGTACCCTGGTATTAGAACGTATTTTTTGAGCAGGACGCCAACGGATGAATAACCCGGAGTTGATTGCAAGGGCAATTGCCCGTATCGACCGAGCCGTATGTACCAGTTAATTTTCTGATCAAACCAGCTACGTATGATTCTTGTGACCGGAGCCACCGGAAATATTGGACGTGAACTTTGCCAGCTTTTAGTACAGGATAACGTACCGGCGCGCGCGATGTGCCGACAGGAGGAACAGGTAACCGCCTATACGCAGATGGGCCTAGAAGCGGTGATCGGTGATTTTGACGATCCGGAAAGCCTGCGTCAGGCCATGCGAGGGTGTGATCGTTTGTTTTTATTGAGCCCGCCCGACCCTCAGCAGGTACAGTGGGAAAAACAAACGATTGATCTGGCGGTAGAAGCCGGCATCCAGCATATCGTAAAGGTGTCGGCGGCCGATTCGAACCTGACCGCCCGTGTGCCCTGGGCGAGAGCCCACGCCGAAATCGATCACTACCTGCGCAGCAAACCGGTTGGTTGGACGATCCTACGTCCGTCGGGGTTTATGCAGAACTTTATTGAGTCGGCGATGGCGCTGTCGATGAGTGTGCTACCCCACATCATGGGCGATGGTCAGACGAGTTACATCGACCTGCGGGATGTTGCGTTGGTGGCCAGGCATGTCCTCACCGAAGCTACCCACCACGGGGCTGTTTATTACCTCACCGGACCGGAGTCACTATCTACCAGGGATGTTGTTGCTCATCTTTCCGTAGCCCTGGAATTGCCAATTCGGGAAACACCCTTATCGGTTGATCAGATGCACCGGGCCATGATGGCGTCTGAATTAAGTGATTGGCTCAGCAATGCGTTGCTGGCTCAGTACGCGGTGATTGCCGGCGGATACAGCATCGATACAACGGAGGAAGTGAAACGGCTGACGGGGCAGGAACCCCGGACGTTTGCTGAATTCGCTCAGGCGTATAAGTATGACCTGGGTGCTATTTAGGTAGCCTGTTGAACGTTCTCACGTAAACGGCAGGCATACAGGAATTGCCTGTCGAATAAATTTTAGGCGGGTGAACGACATTCTCCTTTGTCAAGATCGTGTTCGAGGCTTGGCTGTTGCTGGTCGAAACTAATCGCTGAGGGGTTTGTCAGACCAGCACAGTCCGGTACGTGCTCGGCGTCTGACCGGTCCATTTTTTGAACGCCCGGAAAAAGACGCTGGGTTCGGTGAATCCTAGTAGATAGGCGATGTCCGTGGTACTAAGTTGGTGCTCACGCAGGTGTTTGATCGCCAGTTCTTTACGGGTTTCGTCTAACAGTAGCTGATACGTAGTGCCTTCGTCCTTCAAATGAAGTTGCAGCGTACGAACGCCCAGCGCTAGTCGGTCGGCGACGGTAGTCAGGGTTGGTTCTTCGCCTTTCATCAACGTAAGAATCTCGGTGCGAACGCGGGTGCTGAGCGCAGGCGTCTGGAGTTTGCGTAACAGATCATCAGCGTGGCGATCAAACATGACAAAGAGGCTTGGACTGGCGTTCAGCACAGGCGTATCGAGCAGGGCTGCATCGAGAACCATAACGGTATTATCGGCGTCGAAAACCAGTCGGGCCGGGGCGAAAATTCGTTCGTGCTCACTGATCCTGGCGGGCCTGGGGTAGGCGAATCGAATTTCCTGCGCAACCACGGGTAATCCCGTCATAGCCCGCATGGCCGACAGGTAGATCGACAATTCGGAATTATAGACATAATCCGAATAAATAATGTCAGGGCTGGTAATGTGTAGAGATAGCCAGAACTCATTTCCAATCCGCTTTCCCGACGTGCGGCTGCCGTCGCAGACGATGTCCTGATACTGGCACAGCTTTTCGAACGCCTGTCCAAGCGTTGGACTGTGCATCATAACGTACGCCAGTACGCCTACCGCCACCGGATTAATCAGTTCGCCTAACCGTAATGCCAGGTCCGGGTCGCCAGTCTGGGTAACAATTTTCCCCCAGAGGGCCTGCATCTGCCGAATTGGTACGCGACCATCCGGATCGCGCAACTGCTCGGGCTGGATACCAACGGCCTGCACCATCGCATCAGTATCAACACCCTGCTGGCGGGCGGCAAACAGCACAATATTGATGGACGCTACAGAAAGCGAGTGGTCGGTTGGGGAGACGTTCATCTAGCGAAAAATTCGTTCGTGGGAAACAACCAGGTTCGGAAAAATCTGACAGGGAATGTCCCCCGACTCATATACATCGACCAGTGCATAGTGCCCATCTTCGAGTACGTAGACGTTTACGGTGTTTTCCTTTGGTTGGATAATCCAGTATTCGCGGACACCGGCTTCCTCGTAGAGGTTGTATTTCTCGTTAAAATCCTGCTTGGCCGTTCGGGGAGACGTAATCTCGATAATCCAGTCCGGTGCGCCCAGACAACCCGCGTCGTCCAGTTTAGCCGGATCGCAAACCACGCATAGGTCAGGCTGAACAACGGTATGCAACTGGTTCGGCTTTCGCTCATTTCGGACAGGTAGCCGGACGTCAAAAGGAGCGGTGTAGATTTCGCAGGTATTCGTACCAAGAAACAAGCTGATGTCAACCAGCAGATGGCTTACCGCCCGTTGATGGGCGCGCCTAGGTGCTGGCGACATCCGATATAGTTTACCCCGGATCAACTCGACGCTTTCGTCGAATTGCCATTTGAGATAGTCCGCATAGGTATAGGTACCCGTTGGGTCAAGTTGGGATATATCCGTAATCATGGTGACTGGCAGGCTGTTTCGTTCGGCAAGTTCCGAAAATTAGGCTATGGACACAACCAACCCCGAAACGTTGTTGTGGTTTGCCATCGCTTCGCGTTCTGACAAATCGTTTGGTCACAAAAAAACGGTGTTTAACCGATGTTTGGGGTCATTCCAGCTGATTTTAATGCGGAGTTGGTAAATAAATGCAACGTTTACACACCAATTCACTCCTTGCGGTATGAGATACCATAGCTATATCCTTATTCTTATCGGGCTAGTTAGCAGAACGCTGTGCGCCCAGTCGCCGGTTTCCGGTAAAATTACGTACGAAGGCATGCGCCAGATCGACCGTTCGCAGATGCGGATGGTCATCAACGGTCGGGAAGTGAGCCCCGGTAGTGCCGATGCGCCGGAAGGCATGCCCGAAACAATCTCGTTTACGCAAAAGCTGGTATTTGCCGGTAACATGGCCAAGGAAGAGCGTGATCGGCAACCGGGTATGATGTTTCGGCGACAGATGGGCGACGGCGGCCCCGGTAGCTCTGAAGGAGCTGGTGCCCCACCGGCCGGTGCGCCTGCTGGGGGAAACGAGGGCGGCAATCGAAATCGCAACCGGATGGGGGGCTTCCCGATGGAACAGCAAACGTACCTGGACCTAGCCAATCGCCAGCGTATCGAGGTGATGACGTTGAAAAAAGATTCTACGGCCCAGACGTACATGACGGCGAAACCACTGCCGGCCGTAACCGACTGGAAAGACAGCGACAAGACCAAGAAAATAGCGGGCTATGTGTGCCACAAAGCAACGGCTACGCACCGCAAAATGCCCTACACGATCTGGTATACCACCGATCTGCCGTTTACGTATTCCCCCGTCGCCGATCTGACGCCCCCCAAAGGCGTGGTGCTGCTGATCGAATCAGATAACGAATCGTACAAGGCGACCAACGTCTCAATGGAAGCAGTAGCTGATGCGTCGATTCTGCCGCCTAAGGACGCAAAAACGGTTTCACCGGAAGAAATGGAACAACTTCGTCGGAAAGCCATGGCCGATTTCCGGCAGCGGATGATGCAGAATATGCCGTTCAACGGATCTGGTAGAAACTAAGTGTATGCGGCTGCTAACGTTTATTCTAGGATGTTTACTGGTGTGCTGCGCAATGGGAGCGCAGGCACAAACCGGCTCGATCAGTGGGGCCGTCGTCGACTCGCTAACCCGCAAGCCACTGATGGAAGCATCGGTTTCGTTGTTGTCGGCGCGTGATTCGTCGCTGGTCAACTTCGGGATCACGGATGGAGACGGAAAATTTACGTTTCCTAAAGTAGCGGTGGGGCAGTACCGGGTACTGATTACGTATCTGGGTTACCAAAGCCGGTCCCGCCGGGTCTCGCTTTCGGCTAACGATCTAACGGCCAACACGGGCACTATTGATCTGGTTGGTCAGTCGCAGACGCTGACTGAAGTATCGGTACAGGGAGAGCGGGCACCCATCGCCGTTAAGGGCGATACGCTGGAATTTAACGCGGGCTCGTTCAAAACCCGGCCGAATGCGCAGGTGGAGGAACTGCTTAAAAAGCTACCGGGTGTTGAAGTCGACCGCGACGGTAACGTAAAGGCACAGGGCCAATCCGTGACTAAAGTATTGGTCGACGGCAAACCGTTCTTCGGCAACGACGCCAAAATGGCTACCCGAAACCTGCCCGCCGACATTATCGACAAAGTACAACTATTCGACCAGTCGTCGGAGCAGTCGGCTTTCTCGGGCGTGGATGATGGCGACCGGGAGAAAACCATCAACATTACCACCAAACGCGATAAGCGTAAAGGGTCGTTCGGGCAGCAGACTGTCGGAGCTGGACCGCAAGCCGGTGACCGGATTGACGGATCGGATGCTCGCTACTCCGGACGTGTTAGTCTGAACCAGTTCAACGATGGACGGCAGATTTCGGTGCTGGGCATGGCGAACAACATCAACCAGCAGGGATTTACGGCTCAGGATTTAGGCCTGGGCGGTAATTTTGGCGGTGCTGGTCAGGGTCAGGGTGGTGGCGGTGGCAGTAACCTAATACGGGGTGGTGCGAATGGCGGTGGCGGCAATGGGGCCGGTCAGGTAGGGAGCAACGCTATTACGTCGTCCTGGGCAGGAGGGATTAATTACCGCGACGGCTGGGGCAAGAAAGTAGACGTTGTGAGCAGCTATAACGTTAGCAACACCAATACGCTCACTAACCAGCAGAGCCACCGCGAGAACGTAATACCCAGTGGAACGGCGGGGTCAACGACGCGGTCGGATGCCGGTTTCATTCGCGACCAGACGAACGGCTCGGATAATACCAATACCAACCATCGGGTGAACCTCCGGCTCGACTACCGAATTGACTCGCTGACGACCCTGCGGGTTATCCCGAACCTGTCGTGGCTGAACTCCAGCTATATGAATCAGAGTTCCACCCAGACGCTGACGAATGAGGGCGTGCTGGCTAACTCCAGCCAGACGAATTACAACTCGAACGGGAACGGATTTAACGGGAATAATTCGTTGCTGTTTCTGCGGAAGTTCAGAAAGAAAGGGCGGACATTCTCGGTGAACTGGAACATCGCGATGAACGACCAGAACAACAATGGCATCAACCGGGCACTGAATCAATTCAACGGTTCATCGACCAGCCTGACTTCGGGCATCATTACCCGCGATTCGCTGACAGGCGTTATTACGCAGACGATCAATCAGCGGAACGACCAGGTAACAAACTCGATGACGAACGCGATCAACGTGAGCTACACCGAGCCCCTGTCGATGCGCCAGACGCTGGAGTTTCACTACAATCTGTCGAACAACCACAATACGTCGAACCGAATTGTCAATGATTTCAACGCGGAGACGAATCAGTACGACCGGGTGAACACGCAGTTGACGAATAATTTTATCAACGATTTCGTCACCAACCGGGGCGGCCTAACCTGGCAAACCCGACGGCTGAAGTATAACTACGCGTTTGGCGTCGATGCGCAGCAATCCAGCCTGAACTCGGATAACCTGAGCCGGGAGATTCGGATCAACCGGACGTTCAAGAATATCCTGCCGAACGCGCTTTTCACGTACAACTTCGGCAAGCAGCGAACGCTACGTATCAACTACCGTACCCGCATCAACGCGCCATCGGTGACGCAGCTACAGCCGGTGCCGGACAATACCAACCCACTGAACATCCGGAACGGTAATCCGGCATTGCAACCCGAATACAGCCACAGTATTAACCTGAACTTTAACCGGTTCAACTCGGCTACGTTCCGGAATATGTTCGTATTCATCAACGCCAGCCGGACCAATAACAAGATTGTCAACTCGACGGAATTCTCGGCTAACGGAGCGCAAATAACCACGCCGGTTAATACGGATGGTTATTATACCGTTAATGGCTCGTTCGTGCTGGGACAGCCGGTGCAAATCGGTACGCAAAAGACGAACATCAACCTGAATACGAACCTGACGTATAATCAGGGGACAAGTTTTGTGAACAACCGGTCGAACCAGGCCAAAAACTGGCTGGTAGGGCAGGGGATTCGGCTGAGCTCTAACTTTTCGGAGAAACTGGATCTGAATCTTTCCGGGAACATTAACTGGCAGACGGCGCGCTACTCACTGCAACCCCAGCAGAACACGACCTTCCTGAACCAGACCGTTACGCTGGATATGTTTTATCAGCTGCCGGGCGGATTTACCTTCTCGACGGATGTGTACTACAACCACTACGGCGGCAGCTCGGCTAACTTTAATCAATCGTACACCCTTTGGAACGCTACGTTGGCGAAGCAGTTGTTTAAGCAGAAACAGGGCGAACTACGCTTGCAGGCGTTCGACTTGCTGAACCAGAATCAGAGCATCGTGCGGAACGTAACCGATACGTATACCGAAGAAGTACGGAGCCGGGTGCTGAACCGCTACTTTATGGTTAGCTTCGTGTATAACCTACGCCGGTTCGGGGCGGGTGTTACGCCCCCCAGCGATCCGTTCCAGCAACGGGACCGGGGCAACCGCGGATCGGGTGGACAAGGTGGTGGCTTTCGCCGGAACGGATAAGTAAGCATTGATGAATACCGACCACCTTATTGATCGTTTCTGAACGAGATCGGTAAGGCGGTTTATCTGTTTATCAATTGCTCGATGTCCGTGGCTGCTCGCTAATACGAACCGAGAAGTCGGGGGCTTGTTGCGCCAGCAGCACGGCTGGAAAGAGCAAGAGAACGAAAAGCTTGGTCATGGTTGGCCGTGGAGGAAATAACGAAAACAGCCCGGTAACCCTAGGCAAGGTTACCGGGCTGAAAAATAGCAATTTGGTTATTGTCAACTACTTGATATACCGAAAATCTTCGTTGCCTTGCAGCGCCAGCAGCGTTTCGTACATGAGCTTGATGACGTTCTGTACATCGTCCATATGCACCGTTTCGACGGTGGTGTGCATGTATTTCAGCGGCAGCGAAATCAACGCTGACGCGACGCCTTCGGTAGCGTAGGCAAAAGCGTCCGTATCCGTACCGGTCGACCGGCTCACGGCCTGCCGCTGGAACGCGATACCTTTCGTCTCGGCTACGTTGATGAGGAAATCGAGCACGTTGTTCTGTACCGCAGGACCGTAGCATAATACCGGTCCGTCTCCGCATTTCAGATCGCCCTGTTCCTTTTTGTCGTACTTCGGCGACTGCGTATCGTGCGTTACGTCGGTACAGATCGCCAGATCAGGTTTGAGCCGCCGGGCAATCATCTCGGCTCCGCGCAGGCCAATTTCTTCCTGTACGGCGTTGACAACGTACAGCGTAAATGGCAGCGTTACGTTGTTCTCTTTCAGCAGCCGGGCCACTTCCGCAATCATAAACCCACCCATGCGGTTGTCGAGTGCGCGACCCACGTAATAACGGTTGTTCATCTCCATCAGACCGTCCGTAAACGTGCAGACAGTACCGACATGAATCCCCATATCCAGAACTTCCTGTTTGGTAGCCGCGCCCACGTCGATGAACAGGTCAGTTACCTTGGGAGCAACGTCTTTCGCCAGATCGCGGACGTGAATGGCGGGCCAGCCGAAAACGCCTTCGACAACGCCTTTCTTCGTGTGCAGATTGACCCGCATCGACGGCGCAATCACCGCATCGGAACCACCATTCCGGCGAACGAACAGGTAGCCATCGTCGGAGATATAGTTCACGAACCACGAAATCTCATCGGAGTGGGCTTCGATTACAACTTTGTAATTCGATGAGCCTTTGATAACACCGACTGCGGTGCCGTACGTATCGACAATGTATTCGTCAATGTAAGGTTTGAGGTAATCCAGCCAGATCTGCTGCCCCGATGATTCAAATCCGGTCGGGGAGGCATTGTTGAGGTACTGGTACAAAAACTGTTTACTCTGTTCGTTCATTACGGAGTGAAAAATTGGTCTAAAAATTTTTTGAGTGGTCTAAGGGGCTGGTGATTTGGATCGAGATTCCAGTGTTTTTTATTTCGGTAATCGCGATTGCGATCTTTTATCTTTTCTTTTTCTGAATCACTCGTTCCAACTAAGGTCTCTACGTAAGCATAAATCTTAGTCTTGTTAGCAGGTGTGGTGAAAGCCCCTGAATCTGTATTGGTCGTCTTGTGACCACTTAGGCAAGCTTCGAAGGACGACCAGCAATCAAAGATGACTTGATTGTCTGGGCAGACAATCTCCTCAAGTAAAGTCTCTATCTCACCGTCTCGATGATTGTCAGGAAGTAAGAAATAAGAAAAATTCAGCTTTTTACTGTGGGCTTCTAATTTGTCCCTGTTAACCGAAAAAGGCTCATCTGCGTCGAAAATAACAATAGCTGTTATGTCTTGAGCTGATAGTTGTTGAAAAACTGGAATCAGTTTATTCGTTTTTCCGGGTGAGTCGAAAGCCGTTTTGCCATCCAAAGAGATGATGTCTCCGCCCGGCTTGTCCCACTTACCTAATGCTAGCCTAATGTCGTACCATTCTTCAATTACGTCTTGCAGGAATTTCTGATCGGTAACGCCTTCAACAAAAATCTGTACGTTACTCATGCTTTTCCACCTCGTGTATTGAAGCCTATATTCAAAGCGTACTCAAATTGTTCAAAATCGTACGTAACCGCTTTTACTTCCCCACGCTTATTTTCTATAACTGAAATATTTCGGGCATCTTCTTGATACTGTTGCATTTCGGGCTCTTCCAACGCTTCAATAAATGCTTGCTGACATTCAAGACTATGTGTCGTAGCAAAAAGCTGGACATTGTACTTAGCACATAGACGAATAATGACTTTCCAGTACTCTTTTAATCGCGTGAAGTGAATACCGGAGCCAATTTCGTCTATCATGAGACGTTGATCTTGAGCAAGAAATATTTCTAGAAGAAACCGAGTATATTTCACCGTCCCTTCTCCAAAGTAGGGAAGTGGTAAGATAGAGTTACTATTTAGTAATGATACTCCAAGTACTTCTTGGTTGGGCGAGAGTTTATGAGGACGTAATTCTTCTAAGTTACTTATAAATAATTTTAAGTTATTTTCAATTTCTCGCCTTGATTCCTTGTTTGGGTTTACGTATAGATAGTAAATATTCAGTAAGTCAAAGTCATAATTTAGGTTCGATGGTATGTATGGAATATATGAGCCGACAAAAGCAGACGTTATGTTTGGGTCGGAACCTTCAAAATAAGCAGGTATCATTTGCCTATGCACCCACTGATTAGCATCATTCATGTAGGACACTTTTAGCCAATAACTAGGAATAATAGGTGTAATTGCTCTATTGACGATTTCTTTTTCTGTGTCAACTAGATCTAGATTTGGTCTCAATTCAATAACTAGGCTGAACTTGTCAATTGCATTGATGCTAATTTTTATCGGTAAATCAGGGCGTTTGAAAATAGACTCCCAGAATCGAGTTTGTAGTATGTCGTTGAAATCTGGCTTTTTCTTCTGGAATTGGTAGTTCCCTCTGGATGAAATTGTTGTCCAAAAATTTGTCAATAATCTTGTAGCATCTACATCAAACGTCAACGCTTCCAGCACCGACGTCTTCCCCACGTTATTATCACCCACGATCAAGTTGAACTGTCCCAGATTGTTCATCTCGAATGAGTCGAATCTCTTAAAGTTCTCAATCTTGAAATAGGTGAGATGCTGCTTTTCCATAGTTACATACGGTGCTGTATAGGCAAATGTAAGGAGTAGCGACAATAATCGTTCTAAAACCCAATTCGCTCCCGTTTCTGTTCGACACCCATGGCGCGGGCCAGTTCGAACGCTATCCGCTCGTCGTACTTCCGTTTCCAGTACTCGGCTTCCAGATGAAGTTTATCCAGCTCGATTTGCTGCTTCTCGTTGACCAGCCGCAGCGTTTCAAGCTCATGATTGGTGACGTCGATGGCCTTCTCATCAATGACCTGCGCGGGAATGGCCTCGTCCGTCAGCAGGATTAGCAGCGAAATGTTCAGCGCGTCGACAATCTGGGTGAGCCGGGCGATGGTAAGATCGGTTTTGCCCCGTTCAATATCACCATAGGCGGTGGTGGACAGGTGGAGCAGCGAAGCCATATTTTCCTGTGATAAGCCGCGCTGTAGTCGATTCAGGCGTATTTTTTCTGCAATGGATGTCTTCATATCAAGTAAATTCGATAAAATCTAAACCAGAACCGACAAGGTTTTTCGGGAGGATAACGCAATTTTGTGACGAAAGGATTCTCGAAACTTACACCAAGCGTTATTCGTTTGCTAACTAAAGAGTAAACCCAATGATGAATTACGAAAAAGAATTTCGCAAGTACGCTGTACACCATATGGGCCTGAACGGCCTGACCGTCGATGGCTACATGAACCACACGGTTGAAAACATGACCCGGTCGGTAATTGAGGAACGGCCGATGAATTTCCGGGAAGTTGACGTGTTCTCGCGTCTGATGGCCGACCGGATTATTTTCATGGGGCTACCCGTGGATGACAATATCGCTAACATCATCGTGGCGCAGCTGCTGTTCCTGGAATCAGCCGATCCACGTAAAGATATCCTGATGTACCTGAACAGCCCCGGTGGTTCAGTGTATGCGGGTCTGGGTATTTACGACACCATGCAGTACGTTCGTCCGGACGTGGCAACGGTCTGCACCAGTCTGGCGGCTTCGATGGGAGCTGTCCTGCTGGCCGGTGGTGCTCCTGGCAAACGGTCGGCACTTCCTCACGCCCGCGTTATGATTCACCAGCCTTCGGGTGGCGCACAGGGTCAGTCGGTTGATATCGAGATCACCGCCCGTGAGATTGTGAAACTGCGCGTTGAATTGTACGAAATCCTGGCTGCTCACTCCGGTAAAACCGTTGAGGAGATCGAGAAAGATTCGGACCGTGACAAATGGATGCGGGCCGAAGAAGCGAAAGAATACGGTCTGATTGACGAAGTGCTGCGTCGGGAAAAGCTAGCTTAATCAATCTAGCAATACATCACTGACATAGTAACGAAACGCGAAGGTTCACTGCCTTCGCGTTTTTTTATGCCCATTACTCAATTGCGTCGCTGAAGGCGCGTCTACTGTTTGGCGAACTCCCTGCCGAATGATAAATTTGTTAAGGCTGGGGGACAAGAACCTCACAAATGACCCAGATTATTTCTGTTTGGGTCAACAAAGCCAGTACACGATCCGTTAACCAACGGTGATGCTGACCGCTAGGTCGCTGTCGCCAATAACCCGCTTAATTACACTGCAAACCTACATGCCACAAATCAGTTGCTCGTTCTGCGGACGACGTAAGAATGAGGTGATGCTGCTCCTGTCGGGAATCGACGCGCACATCTGCAATCACTGCATTGAGCAGGGTCACCAGGTGGTGATGGATGAAATGCGTCCGCAAAAAAACGACTCGGCTCCGGTCGACATCAAGCTCATCAAGCCTGTCGATATGAAGCGCCACCTCGACCAGTACGTAATTGGTCAGGATGAAGCGAAGAAAACCATTACGGTAGCGGTCTACAACCATTACAAACGGCTGATGCAGACCAAAACCGAGGATGACGTAACGATTGAAAAATCGAACATCATCATGGTAGGGGAGACGGGTACGGGAAAAACGTACCTGGCCCGGTCTATTGCCAAAATCCTGGAGGTTCCTTTCTGCATTGCTGATGCGACGGTTATTACTGAAGCCGGGTACGTAGGAGAAGATGTGGAAACAATCCTGACCCGACTTTTACAGGCGGCTGACTACAATGTTGAAGCTGCCGAGCGGGGTATCGTTTATATTGACGAGATCGACAAAATAGCCCGGAAGGCTGATAATCCCAGCATTACGCGCGATGTTAGTGGCGAAGGCGTTCAGCAGGCCTTGCTGAAACTGCTGGAGGGATCGGTGGTGAACGTACCACCCCAGGGCGGACGTAAGCATCCAGATCAGCGGTTGATTTCGATCAATACCGAAAATATTCTGTTTATCTGCGGTGGTGCGTTTGATGGCGTTGACCGGCACATCGCCAAGCGGATGAATACTCGTCCCATTGGCTTCTCCGGCGATCGTCAGTTGAATGATAGTCTGGAGAAAGAGCATTTGATGCGGTACATCTCGGCATTGGATCTCAAATCGTTCGGACTGATTCCGGAGTTAATCGGCCGATTGCCCGTTCTGACGCATCTGGAGCCGCTGGACAAAGAAGCTCTGATGAAAATTCTGACCGAGCCCAAAAACGCCATTACGAAGCAGTACGACAAGCTGTTCCAGATGGAAGGCGTAACGCTCCACTGGGACACCAGCGCGTTGAATTATATTGTTGATCAGGCTTTGTCATATGGCTTGGGAGCGCGCGGATTACGGTCAATCTGCGAATCGATTATTACCGATGCCATGTTCGAGATTCCATCGCAGGTGGGTGTAAAAGAGCTAGTCGTTAGCCTGGAATACGCCCGGGAGAAATTTGGCAAAGCAAGTTCCTTTCAACTGCGATCCGTTGCCTGAACACGCTTTATGCAGCAAACAAAGAAGCCCGGTTTTGTCAAAAACCGGGCTTCTTTGTTTGATAACGTAGATTTTTAGGCGAATTGACTAACAAACGCAGTAAGGTCCTGTTTACACCATCGACAATCGTATGTTCTATTTATAATCGACTGATTTTATGAAAAACAGTACAAACGTTCTGGTTGCTGGTCTGCTGATGACGACCTTTTTCGCTTCGTGCAGCCGTCCAGTAGCTTACTTTCAGAAAAGCTCGCGTGAGCATTTCGCCCCAACCACCACTGTTGCACAAGCTACGCCCGCTCCGGCTGCTGTTAACGTAACTGAGGTTACCGCCGTTGCAGAAGCTCCTGCAACCGCCCAGCAAGTAGCCCAGGCTAATGCCGCCGTCGACCAATTAGAAGCATCGGTCAACAAAAATGCCGCACTAGCCTCTGACAAAAAGGTACAGAAACGTCTGAGTCGCGTTCGGACAATGATGGCTGCTGCTACAGCCAAAGCGTCAACCGCTGCGCCAACCGACGTAAAGTCGACTCAGAAAGCCAACCTAATGGAGCGGCTGATGATGAAGAAAATGAATAAAAAGATCAACAAACAGCTGGCTCCTCAAAACCCGGAAAAAGCCATGTTGAGCGTAGGAACGCTGTCTGCAGGTGCCGTACTTGTGCTGATTGGCTTACTGTTGCTGTTGTTGACCACCGGCTCAGCGGCTACTATCGGTCTGGTATTGCTCATTGTCGGTGCAATCCTGCTATTGGTTGGTCTACTGTAAGCCTGTAATGAACCTGTGCTGCTACGTTCAAACCCTGATTTGACCTAGTAGCACGGGCTTTATTTGTTGAACGCTCGGTCATTTTATCTGTACATAACAAAATATTTGCGACTGCTATCCAACAAACAGGTACGGTTTGAGTTGTTGACAGTGGTAACCAATTTCTTCATTTAAAAATCCCCCCTTTATGAACACCATCTCCAAGCAAATTTGCGCAGCACTGTTGGGTGTAGCCGTTTTTACCTCATGCAGCCGTCCTGTTGCCTATTTTCAGCCATCACAGGCTGAGCGGTTCCACACTCAAAAAACGGAAAGTGTAGCCGCTACAGTCGCTGCACCGTCGGTTGAAGCAGAGCAACCTGTAGTAGCTGAAGTAGCAGCGACGACACCGGAAGCAGCAGTAACGCCAGCGGTTCAGGTAGCCCAGGCTAAAGCCGCTATGAGCCAGGTTGAAGCCTACGTTCGCAACGACAGCAAACTAGCGTCAAACAAAAAATTGACGAAACGTATTGCACGGGCTAACGAAATGCTGGCCAACGCCGGAACGAAGGCCTCTGTAGCGACCAACGCTACTACGGCTAAGAAAATGTCGTTCGCTGAGCGGATGGTGATGAAGAAGCTGGACAAGAAAATCAAAAACCACGTTGCTCCAGAAGAAGCTAAAGTAATGAGCCGTAACGTACGGAACGGTATCATCATTGGCGCCATCGGTCTGATTCTGAGTCTGATTTTTGGTGGTCCGATTGGTATTATCGGTCTGGTTCTGCTGGTAGTCGGTATCGTTCTGATCCTGCTGGGCGTTCTGGAATCGTAAGCGATAGCAGAACTGAGAAAGAAGAAGCACTGGTAATGGCCCGACGGTCATACCAGTGCTTTTTTCGTATCAACCTGATCGAACTTGTAAGGCTTTGAAGTAAAGAGAATACACGAAGTTTTCGGTACTTTTTTCATGTATTGCCTAACAAAGGCAACTGTATGGGGTTTCTGGGATAAAACTCAACTAAATTTTCAACCTGTATTATTATGCAGACATTCTCCAAACAAGCGTGTGCCGCCCTGCTGGGTCTGATGGTCATGGCTTCCTGTAGCCGTCCAGTAGCTTACTTTCAACGGGGACCCGTTGACCACTACAAAACTAACGTAGCGACGGTAACTCCAGTGACTGAAGCCGCACCGGAAGTAGGCGTGGCCGAAACGCCCGCTGTAGTCCCATCAGAAGCAACAGTCGCTGAGGCCGAAGCCCAACTCGTTCAGGCAAAAACGACCATGAACGAAGTGGAGGCTTATGTGCGCAACGACAATAAACTGGCTTCGAATAAGAAGCTGACAAAGCGAATGGAGCGCGTAAAAACGATGCTCAATAGCGTATCGGCTCAGAAATTAGCTACAACGGCTTCGGCTAAAAAAGCTGGTCTCGTTGAGCGTATGGTGGCAAAACGCCTGGACAAGCAGGTGAAAAATAAACTGGCTCCCGAGAGCCCAACCAAAACGATGGCAAGATCAATGCTGACGATCGGTGTGATCGTAGCGGTCGCTGGTCTGCTGTTGTTACTCATTGGTAACACGGCCGGTGCCGTAATCGGTGGTATCGCACTCGTTGTCGGTTTAGTACTGATTCTACTGGACCTGTTAGCGTAATAAACAACGTATGAAGGAGCCGCTAACTCTGGTGCTCATTCATGGTCACGGCGTCGATGCTTCCATTTGGAATAGCATCGACGCCGATTTAGTATCGGCCATGCCTGTGCTCAAACCTGACTTCTCCCGGTCGACGACCCGCACGACGATTGAGGGATACGCCGAAGAACTGGCTAATTACCTACGCAACGTGCAGGCCAAGCGGGTTGTGCTGGTTGGTCATTCTATGGGTGGCTACATCGCACTGGCTTTTACAGAGCGCTACCCAGCATTGGTAGCGGGTTTGGTCTTGTACCATTCTACGGCCACCGCCGACACCCCTGAGCGACGGGAACAGCGGCAAAAAACGATCGAAGAACTGAGAGCGCAGGGAAGTACTCCGTTTATTGAGCGGCAATTGCCCAAAATGGTGTCGCCCGCTTTTCCTTCCGACAAAGTGAAGCAACTCGTTGCTTCCTATCGAACGCTGCCTGCCGATGCGCTGGCTGTGGGCATGGGAGCTATAATGGGTCGCCCGGACCGGACGCACGTGTTGCGGGAGGCTACTATACCCATGCGATTAGTGTTGGGGAAGGACGATCAGCTGATTCCGTACGAGCAAACACGGCAACTGGCCGATCTGTCCGATCAGATCGATGTAGCGCTTATTGATCAGGCCGGGCATCTGAGTATGATTGAGCGGCCGAAAGAGTCGGTAAACGTATTATTGTCGTTCCTTGATCGACTGTAAGATAAGCACTAAATAACAGCGAGAAGGAGTCTGTAGGCTCCTTTTTGTGTAATAATACCCCCATGCAACGCGGATTATCCGTAAACTTGCACACTAGTTTATCCCTCTGTTCCGAAACAGGTCGTTCCGGAGCGATTACCTCTATAATCTGCTGATAATGGCTGAGCTATTTAACGTTTATCCGCTGTATGACATCGAGCCCGTGCGTGCGCAGGGCAGCTACCTCTGGGATGTTAACGGTACCCGGTATCTGGATCTGTATGGCGGTCACGCCGTTATTTCGGTGGGGCACACGCACCCTCGTTACGTCCGGGCGTTAACCGATCAGCTGAATAAGATTTCGTTTTACTCCAACTCGGTACAGATCCCGCAACAGCAGGAACTCGCCGACAAATTAGGGGCCTTGTCAGGTCTTTCGGACTATGCGTTGTTTCTCTGCAACTCTGGCGCAGAAGCCAATGAGAACGCATTGAAACTGGCGTCATTTCATAACGACCGGACAGAGGTTGTCGCATTCACGAAAGCATTCCATGGCCGGACGGCGGGAGCGGTGGCCGCTACGGACAACCTGGCTATCGTAGCCCCCGTTAACTATAATAAGCACGTCAAATTTCTGCCTTATAATGACGTAGCAGCGGCTGTGGCTGGTATCACCGATCAGACCTGCGCGGTTATCATTGAAAGTATTCAGGGCGTTGGGGGGATTCAGGTTGCTACTAGTGAATTCCTTCAGGCGATCCGCAAGCGGTGCGACGAAACCGGCGCGGTTCTCATTTTGGATGAAGTGCAGTGCGGTTACGGCCGGGCGGGTAAATTCTTTGCCTATCAATTCAGTGGCATCGAGGCTGATATTGTTTCGATGGCGAAGGGCATGGGTAATGGTTTCCCGATTGGTGGCATTTTGATCTCGCCCAAATTCAAAGCCAGTTATGGCCTGCTCGGCACAACGTTTGGCGGTAATCACCTGGCCTGCACGGCTGGTATTGCCGTGCTCGACATCATGAACGACGAAGGGCTGCTAGAAAACGCGGTGCGTGTCGGCAATTACTTGTTGGACGGTATCCGGCAGATTGGCGGCTACAAAGAACTGCGCGGTCGCGGTCTGATGATCGGAATCGAGTACGACTTTCCGGTCGATACCCTACGTAAAACGTTGTTGTTTGAGCACAAGCAATTCACCGGCGTAGCGGGAAAAAATACGATCCGGTTGCTACCATCACTGGCGCTCGGTATCGACGAGGCCGATCTGTTTCTGGAAGCGCTGCGCAAAGAAGTGAGCGCAACCGTTTAAGCAACGTAAAGTGCCGTTTTTATCATTCCGACCGGGGCACTTAGTCATCTGGAGGAATGATAAAATTGAGCGGCCCCCTTAGTAGAAAAACAGGCCACTGGTCTGAGCCGTATCGTTTAGACTACCCAGATCAGTAGTTGAATTCCCGAATGACTAGCTAATTCAATGACCAATTTCCTTTCGCTGGCTGATGTCACCGACCTCGATGCGTTGATCCAGTCCGGCCGCGCGGCCAAAGCCAACCCATTTGCTGATCAGCAAATGGGTAAAAACAAAACCATCGGTCTTATTTTCTTTAACTCCAGCCTGCGGACACGGCTCAGTACCCAGAAAGCCGCTCAAAACCTGGGGATGAATGTCATGGTCATGAATGTAGGCCAGGACAGCTGGGGGCTGGAAATGGAAGAAGGCGTCCTGATGAATGGCGATAAAGCTGAACACGTTCGCGAAGCTGCGGCCGTTATCGGGCGATATTGCGACGTGATTGGCATCCGGGCTTTTGCCGAGTTACAGGATCGGGATAAAGATTACCGCGAACAAGTTATGCACCAGTTCGCAAAGTACGCTAAGGTGCCTATTGTCAATCTGGAATCGGCGACGCGGCATCCGTTGCAGTCACTAGCCGATTGTATTACTATTGACGAAGCAAAAACCAAACCCCGGCCAAAGGTTGTATTAACCTGGTTACCACATTTCAAACCCTTGCCACAGGCCGTTGCGAACTCGTTCAGCGAATGGATGGGCGCGTGTGCTCAATCGGGCGATGTAGATTTTGTCATGACTCATCCAAAAGGTTACGAACTCGCCCCTGAATTCGTTGGTAATACACCAGTTATCTACGATCGGGAGGAAGCCTTTGCGGGAGCCGATTTCATCTACGGTAAAAACTGGTCGTCGTACAATCAGTACGGTCAGGTGTTAACGCAGGACTCTTCCTGGGCTGTAAATATGGAAGACATGGCGCTGACGGATAGTGGTAAGTTTATGCACTGCCTGCCGGTACGTCGCAACCTGAAAGTGTCTGACGCCGTACTGGATAGTCCGCAGTCGTTAGTTGTTGAGCAGGCCGCTAACCGCGAATGGTCAGCGCAGGCGGTGTTAAAAGAGATCCTTCTGTCGTTATGAGTGAGCTTACCGTAGTAAAAATCGGCGGAAACGTAATTGACGCGCCCGAGGCTCTATCCCGTTTCCTCAAAGCCTTTGCTGGATTGCCCGATGCCAAAATATTGATTCACGGCGGGGGTAAAATCGCTACGCAGGTTGCCGAGAAACTAAATATTCCAACGACGATGGTCGACGGTCGGCGAATTACCGATCAGTCCATGCTTGACGTTGTGACAATGGTGTATGGTGGTCTGGTGAACAAGCAGATCGTGGCGAAGCTACAAGTCCTGAACGTAGACGCAATTGGTATGACCGGTGCGGATGCCGGGACTGTACTGGCGCACAAGCGTCCGGTGAAGGAGATCGACTACGGATTTGTGGGCGATATCGAGGAAGTCAATTCTGGGCAGATTCAGTTCTTTCTTCGGCAGGATTTGACGCCCGTCTTTGCTCCGCTGACCTATGACGCCACAGGAAGCTTGCTCAACACGAATGCCGATACGATGGCATCAGCCATTGCACTGGATATGGTGCGTCATAACGACGTAACGCTGGTGTATTGTTTCGAGAAAAAAGGCGTTCTGTTGAATCCGGACGATGATAACAGCGTCATTAATGAATTAACGCCCGCACTCTACGCCGATTATAAAACGGCTGGTGTGATCAATAAAGGAATGATTCCTAAGTTGGACAACGCGTTCAACGCACTACAGAACGGCGTGAAGAAAGTGATTATCTGCCACGCTGATGACGTAGCGGCCGCCGTTGTGCAGGGGGCAGGAACAACATTAAAGCTGTAAACTGGCTTCCTGCTGAGCTAGCATCGTTACCACGCGCCGGACACCAACAAACCGGCGCTGGTAATAATCCGCATCCAGATAATCGTAGCGGACACCGCCATTCCAGGCCGAATGGATAAACTTGATTTTGTTGCCAATAACTTCGGTGATCAGGCCGACGTGACCAATTCGGCTGCTGCCCGAACTGTGGCCTTTGAACAGGATCAGGTCGCCGGGTTGGGCGTCTTTTTTCTCGACGGCTTCCCCTACGTTACCTTGTGCGGCACTGGAGTGAGGTAATGCAATACCAAATTTGCTGAAACAGAATCGAGTAAAGCCTGAACAATCGAAACCCCGGATGGAGGTGCCCCCTGATCGGTACCGGACGGCTAGATGCTTACGGGCGAAACCGATTACATCACTAACGATGGGCAGTTGTTCGTAAAAAGATTCTTCAGTTACGGTAGGTACCTGTGTTACGGCGGGTACGGTTTGCGCTTGAGCCATGCCAAACGAGACAACAGAAAATGCTGTCAGGAGCACTTTTTTGATCATAAAAAGAGGTCAAAGCCAAATTACGTGATATAAAAGTAGAAGACTGTGGAATAAATGCCAAACTATTTGGGGATTTATTTCCACAGTCTTCTACGAAATTTTTAGTGCCACGTCCGTAAGCCGTTGACTGTGAGTTGACTTAGGCAATCATAGGAGTAAAGAAAAATATATAATTTAATATAGGCTTAATAGACTATTTACGCAGTGTTTGGCCAAAAGAGTACAAAAAAGCCATCGGCTCCCACCTTGTGCGGGAGTTCCGATGGCTTCGAAAAAAGAAATGAATTGTAAGCTTAGAACCAGCCTGCTCCTGGAATACGGAAAGGCCAGGGGATAGATGCCAGAATCAACAGCAGACCGATTCCGTAGAAAATACCGATCAGGCGTTGTTTCGTAACAGCATCGTCTGCCCGTTTGGATTTAGAATACCCGATGGTGATCAGCACAATAGCGATTAGCATACCGGCTGTGTGCTCGGCCGTATAAAATCGATAGATCTTTTCGCTCATCATCGAGAAATTAACTTTGGGGCTGATGAAGAACAGCAACAAACCAATCAGCAACTGGGTATGAACAGAAATTAAGGTAAACAGGTACAGTTTGCGGTTGCCGTCCGTGTAGCCGCTACGTCCCTGCCATTTGGCGATGGCTGTTACAACAGCAACAACTAATAAGATAAGAGCAATCCAGCGGAGGCCAGAGTGGGCGTGTACGAGACCAGGGTACATAAAGCAGATAGTTTTACGGTAATTGTCCGGCAAAGAAACAACCAAACCGCCAACTTACGCCCATCAATGCGTGTTTGCTACGTATGATTCTTTACAATACAACATACAGCGTAGCTGTTGAGAGTGGACCAGACTGGGTGAGTTGGATGAAGAAATTCTACCTACCCGCCGTTATGGCAACGCGTTTGCCAGTTGGCCACAAAATGCTACGGTTACTGACCGAAATCGATAACGGGGGACTGACGTACTCGGTGCAGCTCAATTTTAACGACATGGCCGATTATACAACATTCCTTGATCTGCATGCTGAACCTATACAGAAGCGAATCCAACATCGGTTCGGTGGTCAGTTTGTGTCGTTTGATACGTTGCTTGAAGAAATCTGAGACCTGCCGTCTAGTAAATACGCGCGTGTTGAGTTGTAGATAAGCCCGATGGACTGGATTTTCGTCTTACGTATATCCAGCCATCCATATGTCTACACCTTTACTTAAACGATTACTGCTGGTCAGCAGGCTCATTGCGTTTGCACTAATTCCGCTGACTGTACTCGGGCAGCTTACCGTTACGTTCCCCCGGCCGCATACGGTCCTGCAACGAAATAACGCTAATCAAACAATCATGACGATTTTGGGCACCTGTCCTAATCCTGCCGAGCGGGTGGAGTGGCGTGTGCTTGCCCGGAACGCGGGACAGGGAATTAATACCGACTGGGCGGTCCTGGACGCAGCACCGACACAGGGGCAGTATCGAGGGCAGGTGAACGTTAACGGAGGTTGGTACCGGCTGGAAATCCGGTCGTGGTCCGGAGGAGTTGCTGCGACCGAAGTGGTACAGCCTGTTGGGGTCGGCGAGGTATTTGCTGTGGCGGGGCAGTCGAATGGACAGGGGATTTTTGGCTATGGCGCTGTCAATCCCGCCGATGAACGGGTTGTCTGTTCATCGGAGCGAAATATCACGGATACGACCCGGCTCCCCATCCCGTTTGTTGGAGCACCTATGTCAACAACTGGCTACGTAGCCCCCCGGGGAGAAAGTGCCTGGTGCTGGGGACGATTGGGCGATCGGCTGGCGGCTCGCTTCAATGTACCGGTAGCGTTTTACAACACCTGCTGGTCAGGGACGGCCGTTCGGAACTGGCGGGAAAGCATTACGGTCGACAGTACCGCTACGTCGTATAACGAATTTTTCCGGCCGGGTATGCCTTACGGGAATCTGAAGCGGGTGGCGCAGGATTACGTACCGCTGACGGGGTTGCGCGCTGTACTCTGGCACCAGGGCGAAGCCGAGTTTTATGATATCAACCCCGCAGCCCCCAACTACGCATCCGATCTGGAAACGGTCATCCGGCAATCACGACAGGATATGGGTTATCAAATCCCGTGGATGGTAGCGCGGGCGTCGATGGACAATAACCTGTACTACAACTATAATTTGCGCCAGTACGCGCCGGTGATCAACGCACAGAATCAGGTTATTCAGAACGGAGTGCAGGTATACGCTGGCCCAAATACGGACGTCGTACAAATGCCACGGGAGGACGTTGTACACTTTACCAACGATGGCATCCGGCAGCTTGGCGATGCTTGGTTCGAGGCCATGAACGACGACTTCTTTCGAAATACCACCCCCGTACTACCCACCAACATCCAGGCTACTGATCTTAGCCTGTCGCTGTCGGCCGATGCAACCGCGCCTAATCTGAATGCGCCCGTCCGTATTTATGTCACGGTACGAAACGAAGGAGCGGTGGCCGCCAATAATGTACTAGTACGAAGCTTACTGCCAGGGCCGCTGCTCTTCATGGATGGGGAAGTTTCGCACAAAAGGGGATTGATTTCGGCCATCATACCCAATCTGCCCGCGGGGACAACGGCAACCCGTTCGTTTCTGGTGCGCCCAAGTCAGGAGGGAACGTATCGCTTTGCGGCAGAAGTTGCCCGGATGAACGAGCTTGATGTCGACTCGCGGACAAACACCAGTATTGGGGATGGGCAAGATGACCTGGCATTGATCAGCCTTCGCACTCGTTCGGCAGGTAATCAGGTGTTCGCTACCCCCTTATCCGTTAATGCGCCATCCTTACCACTGGTAGCTTCGAACCAACCTGTCGCTGACGCGGACAAAGCTGATTTAAGTCTGCAATTGGCCCTTAGTAGCCAGGTTATTTCTCCTGGCCAACCTATCACGGTCAGTATAGTGGTCAGCAATCGGGGCGGTCGGCCGTCGGGGGGCGTTCAGGTGGGTTGCCAATTACCTGCGGGGCTGGCATTTCTGGACGGTGCTGGTATGCGCCTGGAAGCAGGTGTAGTACGGGGAAACCTGGGCGATGTGACCGCCGGAGGATCGGCAACATTACAATTTCGAGTAGCCGCACAGCAATCCCTGTCCGATAGACTAAAAGCGCAGATTGAACTGGCTGCCGTAGCCGACCCTGATTCCACGCCTAACAATGGCTACGACAATGGCGAAGACGATACGGCACAGGCTGTATTGCGAACCTATTAGCTTCAGGATAACAAAGCGTTAGGTGGGTTAATTTTATGGTTTTACGGATATAGAATAGGGCGAAAACTATATTCAATTGCCGTAAAGAATAGAAAGGTATTGACGTCTGAATTCTGGCAACGAATTTGTACTAATCCGTTTAAACAAATAGGGGCTCTCATCGCTTTTACTTGAGGAAATAAACAATACATCGCGCCTAATAGCGCGGTTTCTGATACCCTCTAGCGATATGACGACTCAAACAAAGACCTCAGCAGTATGGACGCATAACCCAAAGAACGTAGCATTTATTGGTGATTATCTACCACGCCAGTGTGGCATTGCTACGTTTACGTCCGACCTGTACAAGTCGTATGATTCGTTTATTCCAGATTCCAACGCAATTGTCGTTTCTGTAAACGACACATTGGAAGGATACGATTACCCCAGTGAAGTCCGGTATGATTTCTATCAGCATGATCAGGATGCATACCGCAAAGCGGCTGAGTTCATCAATTCAAAAGATCTGGAAGTTGTTTGTCTGCAACACGAGTATGGTATTTTTGGCGGCCCAGCTGGCAGCCATATTTTAACGTTGCTG
Source organism: Spirosoma pomorum (assembly GCF_054776615.1). NCBI lineage: Bacteria > Pseudomonadati > Bacteroidota > Cytophagia > Cytophagales > Cytophagaceae > Spirosoma > Spirosoma pomorum. Next base: position 219,390 of record NZ_BAAHBP010000002.1, on the reverse strand, counting down.
CGTAACTTGACCATGCCAGTTGTTACGACCTTTCATACTATTCTGAAAAACCCCAACGAAGAACAACTGCTGGTGCTCAAGAGCATCGCTGATTTATCGGCGCGGGTCATCTGCATGTCAGAGAAAGGCCGGGACTTCCTGATCAATATTTACGAAGTTCCCAAAGAAAAGATTGATGTTATCATGCACGGCATTCCTGATATGCCGTTCGTCGATACGCACTTCTACAAAGATCAGTTCGGTCTTGAAGGTAAACAGACACTGTTAACCTTTGGTCTGTTGTCGCCTAACAAAGGCATTGAAACCATGATCAAGGCACTGCCACGCATCGTTGAGCAGTTTCCAAACGTGGTGTATATGGTCTTGGGCGCAACCCATCCGCATCTGATCCGGCATGAGGGAGAAGCATACCGCGATAGCCTGAAAAAGCTGGCTGAAGACTGTGGCGTGCGCGACAACGTTCGGTTCTACAATCAGTTCGTTGAACTGGAAGACCTACTGGAATACCTAGGTTCCGCCGACATTTACGTAACGCCTTACCTCAATCCGGCGCAGATTACGTCTGGTACATTGTCTTATGCACTGGGCTGCGGCAAAGCTGTGGTATCGACGCCATACTGGCATGCGGAAGAACTGTTAGCTGATGGCCGTGGATCACTGGTTCCATTCGGTGAAGCTGATGCCTTCGCAGATGCGATTATTGATCTGCTTAGCGATGAGGGAAAACGGCACGCCATGCGGAAACGCGGATACATGCTGGGTCGTGAAATGATCTGGTCGCAGGTGATTCAGCAATATTCACATTCATTCGCCAAAGCGCGGCAGGAGCGGGTGAGCGTAATCAATAACCAGACTCCCTACACGATGGGGGGGAACGGAAGCACCGCCTTCAAATTACCAACGCTGCGACTGGATCATCTATACCGGCTCACCGATTCGACCGGTATCGTACAGCACGCTCGTTATCACCTGCCTTTCTACGACGAAGGCTATTGCACCGACGATAATTCGCGGGCGCTTCTGCTGGCCACTATTTTGCAAGAAGCCGGCATGGATGATATGAAGCTGAACAAGGCGGCCGATGATTATTGCGCCTTCTTGAATCACGCCTATTCAGAAGACCACCGGCGGTTCCGGAACTTCATGAGTTATGATCGACGCTGGCTAGAGGACGTTGGTTCCGATGACAGTACCGGTCGGACCATCTGGGCGCTGGGCGCCGTTATTGGCCGTTCCAAAGACCGCAACGCGGTGACCTGGGCGCTGAACCTGGTGGAGAAAGTCCTGCCGAGTGTTGCTGAGATGGCATCGCCAAGAGCTTGGGCCTTTGCTTTGTTGGGTATCTGCGAGTACCAGAAGAGGTTCAACGATGACCGGCTGGCTAAAACCATTCAACATCAGCTACTGGATAAACTCCTGTTCCGATACACGGAAACTGCTACCGAAGAATGGCCTTGGTTTGAAGATACGCTCTCGTACGATAATGCCGTGTTGGCACACGTTATGATCCGGTCCGGCGAAGAACGACTTATTCAAATTGGTTTGAAATCGCTGCAGTGGCTAATCAAAGAACAGACAGCCGAACGGGGGCATTTCCAGCCAATCGGTTCCGACGGGTTTTACGTTCGGGGCCGCACCCGGGCTTATTTTGACCAGCAACCCCTCGAAGCGCAAAGCACGATGTCGGCCTGTCTGGCTGCGTTTGACGTAACGGGTGACGAAGAATGGCACCGGACAGCAATCCATGTGTTTAAATGGTTCCTGGGTGGCAATGATCTAGGTTTGCCGCTGTACGATCAGCAAACAGGTGGATGCCGTGACGGTCTCCACATCGACCGGGTGAATCAGAACCAGGGAGCTGAATCGACGCTGTCTTACCTGCTGGCCCTGGCTGAGTTATATCACGTGCAGAAAAAACGGGTTCAGACCAAGGCCGCACCTGTGTCGATGATTGCACTCGCCAACGGCTAATTTATCCGTCATTTTACAATCATCAATAAACTGCCCGATAATTGCGGGAGAAAAGACGTTGACAACAATCTGCGGTTAATTAGCGAACTGTCATCTTGTTTTCAACGTCTTTTTCGTTCTTGCTTGCAGTTACACCGTACCTGATTATTTATGAGTTTGAAAGCAACGCGCACCGGTATCGTACTCCGACCTGATCCAACCCGGGTTTTGTTCCGGCCCTTTGATCTGGGTAGCACTACTCGCACACTGAAAATTATTGCCCGTGTCAACTCCATGACGGACGAGGAAGCGTCCGCCAAACTCGACGAAGTCATTCGGGAATTTGGGGGGAGACATTACAAACTCGAACGCTTTTTGTTGCAGCGTTTCGAGCAGATAAAACAGCACCTGTTGACCGACGAGCCCCAATCAAACGAGCGACAACTGTTGCTGGGAGCTTACTTCACGATGGAGTATTCCCTCGAATCAGCAGCTTTGTTTAACCCATCCATGGTGTGGCACCCGGATCAGACAAACGTTCCGCCTGGCTACAAGCGGTTCGTAATCAGCCTGCGGGCAACGGGCGAAGGACACGTATCGTCCATTTCGTTCCGCATGGGCTACATTGACGAAGAAGGGAAGATTGTTCTTCGCAAGCCATCGCGTTACGTAACCGCGCCCGATATTGTTCCGAATCACCGCTTTACCCGCGCCCAGTTCGAACGTAAGCTGTACGAATTGCGACTGGAGAACAGCATTCAGGAGAAGATGATGACGGGCCTGGGCGAAGAGTTCAGTCTGTCGGAACTGGAGCAGCAGATCAAACGCGTTTTAGCGCAATATCGTTACAACGCCGAGTACGACACCATCGCCAGTGGACTGCTGGCCTTGGCAAAGTCGAACTACGAGATTCACTTTGACGAAGATCAGAGCCTGGATGAACGGTGTATCTTTCCTACGTCGCCGAACGAAACAAACGGAATTGAAGATGCCCGGTTTGTGCAGTTTACTGATGATAACGGAGAAGTTACGTACTACGCAACCTATACGGCCTACAACGGACGCGTAACATTTCCGCAACTGCTCGAGACAAAGGATTTTACGCATTTTAGCGTCAGTACCTTGAACGGGGCTGAAGTGTCGAACAAAGGTATGGCGTTATTCCCTCGGAAGATCAACGGTAAATACGTTATGATCTCCCGGCAGGACGGAGAAAACATCTACCTGATGTACTCCGATGATCTGTACTTCTGGCAAACAAAAGAGCTGATTCTGAAGCCAACATACCATTGGGAGTACGTGCAGTTAGGAAACTGCGGATCGCCTATCGAAACCGAAGCAGGCTGGCTGGTGCTGAGTCACGGCGTCGGCCCCATGCGGAAGTATGCCGTGGGCGCTTTCCTGCTGGATCTGAACGATCCGAGCAAAGTCATTGGCCGCACGACTGAGCCAATCCTTAGCCCAGACGAGAATGAGCGGGAAGGATACGTGCCAAACGTTGTCTATAGCTGCGGGGGGCTGATCAGTGGCCGCGATCTGATTATTCCTTACGCCATGGCTGATTACGCCAGCAGTTTCGCGACGGTTAACGTCGACGAGCTATTAGCGGAACTGACTGGTAAAAAGAAGCCAGAAGCCGTTGAACACGTAACAAGGTAAGCAGTCCAAACTTTTACAAAAAGACCGGGGCAAACCATTCAAGATGGTTTGCCCCGGTCTTTTTGTAAAAGGTAGAGCGGATCAAATAGTTGCTCGCCAATATACTATAATGGACTACTCGATGCACTGAGTAAATATAACTAATCTAATATGAGTATACCTGTTACGTTTTAATACTCAAGACTTTCGTCATGTACATATCGAGGATGTATATGGATTAAGTATATAAGATTAAAATTTAATTAAAGACCGATTAATAACCATGCACGCTCTCTAATTAAAGAAACAATATTAAAAAATCATAAATAGTTGATTTACAGGCAATTGGTTTTTGGATAAAACAATAATATGTTTATTGAGCAGATGGCCAATAATTATACGGTAGAAGGGGGGTATTACAGAACTTTTTTGTTGACTGTTTTTTGTACATTTTTGATATAGTGATTAAAATTTATTTTTCTTAACTGTCAGGTTTTTGATCTATGAGAAAACTTTTAATAGTACAGCTTATACTGTGCTTATTTAGTTTGCCGCTGCTGGCTCAAGACGTAGCAGTAAGTGGTAAGGTTACATCATCAGAGGATGGTGCTGCACTGCCCGGAGTAAATATTTCCGTAAAAGGAACAACTCGGGGAACGAGTACGAATGCCGACGGAAACTATCAACTTAACGTACCCGCCGGCTCGACGTTGGTTTTTAGTTTCATCGGGTTTACGACGCAGGAAGCGCCACTCGGAAACCGTAGAACGCTTGATGTCAAACTGGTTTCCGACGCTAGTCAGCTACAGGAAGTAGTAGTCACGGCATTGGGTATCGCGCGGGACAAGAAGGCCCTGAACTACGCCGTTCAGGACATCAAGCAGGAGAAGTTAAACATTGCTCGTGATCAGAACGTAGGTAATGCACTGGCTGGTAAAATCGCCGGCGTACAGGTACTTGGTCAATCGGGGGCGAAATTTGGTAACCCAAGTATCCGAATCCGGGGGGTCAACTCGTTGACGGGCAGTGATCCACTCTACGTAGTAGACGGTACACCAACGGATATCAGTCAGGTAAATATGGATGACGTAGAAACGCTGTCTGTATTAAAAGGACCGTCTGCATCGGCTCTGTACGGAAACCGGGCGTCGGCTGGTGTTATCGTAATTACAACGAAACGGGCCAAAGCCGGTGAAACGCGGCTGGATATCAACCACAGTACGACGCTTGATATGGTAGCTCTGTTGCCTAAGTACCAAAATGAATACGGTGGTGGCTATTCGCAGGAATGGGAAACGTTTGCCTACGATCCTAAAATTCACCCGGCGAGCTGGGCATCATTCAATGGCCAGAAAATTCTGGATTACTCCGCCGACGAAAGTTGGGGACCTCGTCTGGATGGTTCACCCCACCGGTCGGCAGCTTCGTGGCAGCAGGGACCTGCTTTCGGCCAGTTGACTCCGTTTTCGCCGAATCCGAACAACGTGCGCGACTTCTTCGAAAAACCAATCAGTAACAACACAAACATCGCGTTCTCGCGGGGTACAGACGCTTTCCAGAGTCGAATTTCTTACACGCACATCATCAACAACGGTATCGTGCCAAACTCGTCACAGAGCCGGGATTACGTCAGCGCGAAGAACTCGATCAAATTTGCCGATAAGCTGACTGCCAACTTAAACATCAATTACACAACCGTTCGTACGCTGAACCAGCCCGCTGACCGCTATGGATCAACGGGAGGAACGACTTCATCGAATAACCCTCTGAGTTCTTTTGGGCTTGGTGCACTTTCCAACCCAACGTTGACTGGCTACAACCAGACGATCGGTTCGTTTAACCAATGGTTCCAGCGTCAGCTATCAATCGATGACTTACGCAACTACAAAAACGCAGATGGTACGTTCCGAAGCTGGAATATTGGTGGGCCGCTAGATCCTCGACCAAAATACTGGGATAGCCCATATACTCAGGCGTATGAAAACACGAACACTAACCGGAGTAACCGGTTGTTTGGTGATTTCGGCCTGACGTATCAGTTTACGCCTAATCTGAAGGCATCGGCTACGGTTCGCCGGGATCAGAGCAATTTCTACCAGCAGGGACGTATCGCTATTGGAACCCTAAATGCAGGTGGATTGGGTGGATTCTCGACACTGGCAGCAAACTCGGTAGAAAATAACTACGAACTGCTGGCTAACTATAACCAAAACTTCAAGGATATATCGGTAGTTGCTAACGCGGGTGGTAACATTCGTTATAACCGCACCGATGGCTTGTTCCAGGCTACGCAGGGTGGTTTGTCAGCACCAGGATTTTACAACATTGCGGCATCTATCGACCGTCCCCTGGCTAACAACTACCTGTTCCAGAACCAAGTGAACAGTGTTTTCGGTAACGTAAGTTTAGGTTTCCGGGACTTTGTCTTCGTTGAAGCTTCGATCCGAAATGACTGGGCGTCAACGCTGCCAAAAGCAAACAACAGTTATCTATATCCTTCGGTGTCGGCCGGTCTGATTTTTACGGAGTTCATTCCGCAAAACAAGATTCTGTCATATGGGAAAATTCGGGCCGGTTACGCGCAGGTTGGGACCGACGTAAGTCCTTATCAGCTGGCGTTGGCGTATAGCGCAGGAACAGCTTACGGCAACAACCCAACCGCGTTCTTGCCAACGACTCTGCCCAACAATAATCTGCAACCCGGCTTATCCGGGTCGTACGAAGGAGGTATCGATCTGCGCTTCCTAGGGAATCGTTTAGGCGTTGAATTCACGGCCTACCGAAACGAAAACAAGAACCAGATCATCCCGCTGCCGGTTGCCGCGACCAGTGGTTATTCAAACGCCGTAATTAATGCCGGTTTGATTCAGACGTCGGGCTTGGAACTACATATCTACGCAAATCCTGTAAAAGCAGCCAATGGATTTAACTGGGAATTTGACATCAACGTTGACCGGAACCGTTCCAAAGTCGTTAGTCTGGTAGACGGTCTGAGCAATTATCAAGTTGATGGCCCACAGTGGCGTACGTTGACCCTTAATGCTCGGGTCGGTCAAGATTGGGGCGCTTTGTACGGACAAGGTATCAAGAAAGATCCGGCTACCGGTAAGCCGCTGGTTTATGCACCCACGGAAGATAATGTTAAAGCGGGCACCGCTGGTCTTTACGTGAAGGAAGACAACGTGTATCTAGGATCAGTACTACCAAAATTCAAGGGCGGATGGTTGAATACCTTCACGTATAAGGGTGTTGTCTTACGGGTCAACACGGACTTCGTCGTAGGCGGAAAATTCTTCTCAACGACCAAGATGTTCAATGCAGGGTCGGGCTTGGCGGCAGAAACGGCGGGTTTGAACGAACTAGGAAATCCAAAGCGTGATGATCCTGCGTCGGGTGGTGGTATTCTTCTTGATGGCGTAACGACGGAAGGGCAGCAAAACACAACCCGCGTTGATGCACAGAGTCTGTATGAAGGTTGGTTGTTTGCCCTTAACGAGCGTTGGATTTACGACAAAACCTACGTAAAACTGCGTGAAGTGTCGCTCGGCTATAACCTGCCAGCCCGCATCTTGGGTAAAGCAATAAAATCGGCCAACATTTCTCTGATCGCCCGGAATCCATTGTTGATTTACAGCGCTATCGGTGGAGGAATCGATATATCTGAGTCGGAAACGATCTGGTACGAAGGTGGTCAATTGCCACCGGTTCGTTCATTCGGGGTTAACGTACGTTTAGGTTTCTAAATTCATGTTCTCAGGGATTGTTTACGCCTATTTATACGTTTTGAAATAGGCGTAAACGATCCCCGAGATACAACAAATCAACACTATAAAGTAGATGAAACGAATGAAAGGGCAACTGTCCATTCTGTTCGCGGGACTAATGTTGGTAACGACATCCTGCAACAATTTCGAAGAGATAAATACCAATACGAACAGCGCGCTACAACCGAATACAGCGAGTTTGCTGACGGGGGCTGTCCGGAACGTAGGGGTTATCAATAGCCAGGTCGGACCTGGGGGTTACAACATTGCCCCCGCACTTTATGTGCAGCAGTTTGGCGATGTCACGTACATTGAGGATTCTCGTTACAAGACGATCAATTTCAGCTACAATGGTCTGTATGCCGGTCCACTGATTAGTCTGAAAACGATTATTGATCAGAATACTAACGAAAGCACACGGGCAGGAGCCGCAACCTATGGGTCAAACGCTAATCAGATCGCTATCGCTCGTATTCTGAAGGCTTATATCTTTCAGTTCATAACGGATCGCTGGGGTGATGTGCCGTACTCGCAGGCTCTGAAAGCTGACCAAAACTTTTCCCCCGCGTTTGACCGCCAGCAGGATATTTACAACGATCTGTTCAAGGAGTGGAAAGAAGCTGCTGCGCAGTTCGACGGAGGAACTACCGTGAGAGGTGACATTTTGTTGAACGGCGATGCTACCCGCTGGAAGAAGTTTGCCAATTCGCTGCGATTGATTGCTGCCTTACGTTTGTCGAAAGTTGATCCAACGAAGGGAAAAACGGAGTTTGCGGCAGCCATGGCTGACGGTGTACTGGCATCGAACAGCGATAACGTAAAGTATCAGTTCTTGGCTGACGCGAACAACGAAAACCCGTTGTACAATAATTACGTGACAAATAACCGGAAAGACTTTGCGGTTAGTAACACCTTTGTTAACTATCTGAAAAAGGAAAACGACCCCCGTCTACCTTACATGGCCGCTACTAATCTGCGCGGAGAATATGCAGGGGTGCCGTATGGAGTATTCCCTGCTCCAGGTAAAGCACAGGATTTTTCGCTGGCAGCCAATACGATCGCTAGCCGTACGGCCCCCGTTAACATCATAACCTACGCTCAGGTGCTATTCGCAGAAGCCGAAGCCGCTAAACTTGGGTGGATAACGGGTAATGCGAAGACCCTTTACGAAGCTGCTGTTAAGGCATCTATGCAACAATGGATGGGCTCGGCTTATACAGACGCGGCCTACACCGCTTACGTCGCACAGTCGGATGTAGCTTATACCGAAGCAGCCGCGTTGGAACGTATTGGCTATCAGCGCTGGATCGCCTTATTCTTCCAAGGAACCGAAGCCTGGAATAACTGGCGCCGTACTGGCTATCCTGCGTTGACGCCAGCGCCGACCACGCTGAATGGAGGAACGGAGATTCCACGTCGGTTGGCCTACCCAGTAACTGAGACTACGCTAAATGCAACGAATTACGCAACCGTAATAGCGCGTCAGGGGGCTGATAATCAGTATACCCGAGTGTGGTGGGATAAATAATAGAGTGCTTATAAAAATGGCTCCTCCGGAAGTGGGGGAGCCATTTTTGTATTTGGTGAAAACAAAAAAGCGGACCAACAATATCGGTCCGCTTTCTGCATTACGCTTTATCCAACTAGTAAAGTCCAGAATCGAAGTAAGAGACAATAAAGCGGGCAAGGTATTCTCGCGAATGGGCTTCGTAGATCGAAACCGCTGTGCTCTACTGCATATTAGAGTGGCAAGATAATATATTTTCTTGTTGGATTATAATTTAACATGAATATAGTACAGTTAATAAGGCTAAAAGTGATTAATCGGTATCATCATCAATAAATAGGATGGGCCATCCATCAGCGTATATCATCTATCAAGATTCTGAGGTCTACGTAGGGCTTACTGACAAACTTTTTGAATTCTACCGAGTTATTATAGTCAATTAACCGATTCAACGATATGAAGGAGGAAACAGGTGTCGATCGTGACGAAACGCAAATAAATGGCCGTACAGAAGGTCCTTTTGGATCTGATGATGCTGACGTCGATGTACGGGCAGAAGATAATAGAAACCGGGCTGACCAGGAGGACTCTGCTAACGGATTAGATAGTTTGCAGGTTCGTGGGGGCCAGGATGGTCGCAACAACCGCGGTATTGGCAGCACGGACATGGATGGTAAAAACGGGATACTTCGTATGGGCGATCGTGATAATAGCACCATGGAGGTTACGGAAGAAGCACTAAACAGTGCTGTTGCTAGCGAGAGCAAAACGAACACGGCAACCGTCGACGTAACGACCAGTGGTCCGGACGATTACGCGTCCGCCGATGAGGTTGATACGCCCGATGCCGAGAAAGAAGCAAAAGAGCAGGATCAGGTCAAGGACACCCAGCAAGAACAGCATGACGACATAGCTGAAACGGGTACTGATCTGAACAACAAACCGACTTATTAATCAACCCTAATAATCAACGTTATGAGCGTAAGTAGCAACTCCCGCAAAGAAAGTACAGAGTCATATGCAGCTCAGCAGATGCACAGCACTATGGGCATCGCTCCTGAACTGGCTCAGTTGAACGATAAAAACCTGGAAAATGAACTTCCATCTCGTGTAGCTGATAGCCGTGACACCGATGTGCCCGGTGATGTCACTCAGGCAGAATCATTAGTAGCTGAGAATGACGATAAGGAAGGGATTTATAACGAAGACATCGAAGAATCGAAGCGTGCCTCGTGGGGACAACCCCCTTTGCCTAGCGACGCTGAGGAAGCAACAACGGACGAAGATAACCCAATGACGGCTTACCAGCAGCCAGAGGCAACTGACGAAGCCGTTATAGTAACCGACGCCGATTGGAACCGTAGTACGAGCGAAGGAGCAATTCCCGCTACACGGGCTAACGAGCCAGATCGGACGTTAGGCAATTCATAGGTTTATAAATTGCATTTTCTGAAGGGTGGGTCTGTCGGGCTCACCCTTTTTTGGTGAACGAAAACAAAAGCACTGATTTGTAGTATATAGTAGTATATACATAAAAGGTACGTACACGAATTTTGCTTCGAATCTAATCGATTGAAAACATGGCTAAGATTGCAGTGATCTATTACAGTGCAACCAGCACGACGTACAAGTTGGCGAAAGCAGTTGAAGAAGGGGCTGCCGCTACCGGGGCCGAGGTTAAACTGTTTAAAGTAAAGGAACTGGCTCCTGAAGAAGCTATTGCATCAAACGAAGGTTGGGCGAGTCATCGACTCGAAACGCAGGATGTTCCAGAGGTAACGCTGGCCGACCTGGAGTGGGCAGACGCTATCATATTAGGAGCTCCAACCCGCTACGGATTGCCAGCCGCTCAGATGAAACAGTTTCTGGATACGACTGGTCCTCTTTGGGGCCAGGGTAAATTGATTAACAAAATCGGGTCTTCCTTCACTAGTGCCGCCACGCAACACGGCGGTCAGGAGAGTACGATTTTAGCGCTGAATAATACGTTTTACCACTGGGGCTGTATCATCGTAGCTCCTAGCTACGCTGATCCCATTCAATTCCAGGCCGGAAATCCGTATGGTACATCCTTTGTCAGTCAGAACGGAACCGTTGCGCCTGATGAAGTGGCTATAGACGCGGCTAAGTTTCAGGGAAAACGCGTAGCCGAAGTAACGGCGAAGTTTTTAGGCAAATAGAGCAATAGACAAAAGAACTGGGACGCCAGAAGAAAGGCAGCTTTCACAACCTGCTACTTTCTTCTGGCGTCCCAGTTCTTTTGTCTCACTATCTTACGCATTTCTCCTTCTTATAAAGTCGCCATCTGTCCCCAGGCAAGATCTTCGGGAGTCGTGATTTTGATGTTTTCGTAGGAGCCATCAATGAGTGTAATGGCGTAGCCTGCGTGTTCAATGACGCTGGCACAGTCCGTAAAAAACGGCTGCTCCTCGACCTGGAATGCCTGTCTGAATAAATCAAGCCGGAAGGTCTGAGGGGTTTGGACAAGTCGGTACTGGCTCCGGTCAACTGCCTGGCTCCGGCCCGCTGGATCGACCACCCGTACGGAGTCTTTTACGGCAACGCAGGTGACGGCAGAACCTGTCTGTTCGGCTGTTTGGTAGCTCTGCTCAATAATGTCAGAAGTTACGAACGGGCGGACGCCGTCATGAACCGCAACCAGCCCTTCGCTATCCTGAATCGCAGCCAGTCCGTTTCGAACCGATTGGAAACGAGTCGCACCGCCTAATACGGATTGGATCTTATTGGTAGTGTCCGGGAAAAATTGGTGCTGAAGACATAGTTCCTGCCAGATGATTAAATCGCGCTCGGGCAGAACCAGTATGATATGGGGTGTTGGAGTTACGGCCAGAAAGCGCTCGACGGTGCGCTGAAGGATGGGCTTTCCCTGAAGCAGCAAAAACTGTTTCGAAACGCTGGCGTTCATCCGGCTACCGCTGCCGCCTGCTACAATGATGGCAAAGCGAGGTAAAGAACCGGTTGGCATATAAAGAGGCAAGTGGTTGGTTATTCAGTGGTACGTACCACAAAAATAACCAACTACCTGCCATCTCAATCACTTATTACAAAATCAGCATAGCGTCGCCGTAGCCAAAGAAGCGATACTTCTCCTTGATTGCAACCTGATACGCTTCCTTGATCAATTCATGACCACCAAAGGCGCTCGTCATCATCACCAGAATGGATTCGGGCAGATGCAAATTCGTCAAGAGTGAGTTAGCAATTTTGAAATCGTAGGGCGGGAAGATGAATTTATCCGTCCAGCCTTCTACCGGCTTCAGGCGGCTGTTGGCCGACACCGACGATTCGATCGCTTTTAGTGACGTAGTGCCGATTGAGCAGACTCGTTTACCCGCGTCCAGCGCTGTATTAACAATCGACGCCGTTTCTTCTGGAATACGGAAGTTCTCCGAATCCGTTTTATGTTTAGTCAAATCTTCCACGTCAACCTGCCGGAACGTACCCAGACCGACGTGCAGCGTAACCGGAGCAAAGTGAATACCCTTAATTTCCATGCGCTTCATCATCGCACGGGTGAAATGCAGACCAGCCGTAGGAGCCGCAACGGCACCGACGTGCTCGGCGAAGACAGTCTGATACAGATCGCGGTCGGCGGTTTCGGCTTCCCGGTTAATTTCGCGGGGTAGGGGAGTTTCGCCCAGTTCGTCCACTGCTTTCATGAACTCTTCGTGGTTGCCGTCAAACAGGAACCGAATCGTACGACCACGGGAGGTTGTATTATCAATGACCTCGGCCACTAGATCACTATCGCCAAAATAAAGTTTGTTCCCCACCCGGATTTTGCGGGCCGGATCAACCAGTACGTCCCAGAGTTTCATCTCCCGGTTTAGTTCGCGCAGGAGGAAGACTTCAATTTTGGCACCGGTTTTCTCTTTGTTACCATACAGGCGCGCTGGAAACACCTTGGTGTTGTTAATCACCATTACGTCGCCGTCACCAAAGTAGCTCAGTATATCCGAAAACTGCTTGTGTTCAATGGTTTTGGTTTTTCGATCAACAACCATCAGACGGGATTCACCTCGCTCAACGGGGTATTTTGCGATGAGACTTTCGGGCAGATCGAATTTAAATTCGGATAACTTCATAGCGTATCAATACAAAAAAGAACGACGCGTTGCTTGTAAAAAAGGCAAAGATAAGCAAAAACCCGGAAAATTTGGCATGTTCCGGGTTTTTGTCTTGCAAATATGCGAAAAAGATTTATTGAAAAGAACCAGCCGAGTTAATCGGCTTAACGGCTCCGTCAGTATTGACGTTCGGATGGTCGACGTTGAACTTGGCCATTAACTCGGCTGAGGCTTCGTTGGCGTACGTTCCCTGGGCAGAAACGAACACTCCTTTCAGGCCGTTGGAAGTAGAGATGGCGTAAACGGTCATCTCGTCACCGGGGTCGGATGTACCCTCAAAGCGGTGAAATTCATCGACTTCAAACTCATTACTTTTCAGCTTGGTGTCCGAGTTCTGATCTTCCAGATGATCATTCTTGGGAGCAAATTCATGCGTGTAGCCGCGACCGCGAAGATCTTCCATCGCTTCCGTCGCTGTATCAAAGTGTTTCATAGCGTCTAGACCTTTAAATGCTTACCTGTAAAACGGGAAATGAAACGGATAGTTTTGGTAAAAAGGCATTCGGTCATTGGGCTGTAGTTCGTGCCCGTTATCTGTCACAACTGGCCGCAGCAAAAACAGGGCACCAAGACCTGGCGCCAATGATCACTTATCGGTTTTGACTACCGACTAATAAAAAGGGGAGATTTCCCTGAGGTGTTCGCTACCAAGAAAGAAGCGGCAAAAAAGAAGTGGTAGCCAGATCGTAGACGTATATGTCTTCATGCCGTGTGACGAGATAATGCCTGTTTGGTCACTAATTTCTTGGATTTTGTTCGGAAACGGCGAAAACTTTACCTCGCTAGAAAAGAGATATGGAGCAAAAATTGCTCGGAATTATAACAGAATTGTCAGGATGTTAGCCTCTATGGTTGATTGGAATTGTAACCATTAGCCAACATCTTTACTCAGTTTATCTCACTGATTGTCTGCTTATTCGTTCTCTAATCCAGCGTAGCATGAAGAAAATTTTACGTCGTTTTTTGTTGTGCAGTACGTTACTGATGGGAACGGCTGGCGCTGATTTTGCCCAATCCTACGTCACCTTGCCAGGTAGGATTGAAGCGGAAAGTTACAAAGCCATGAGTGGCGTTCGTACGGAACCTACCGACGACGCGGGCGGGGGGCTGGACGTTGGCTGGATTGCCGACAAAAACTGGATGGACTATAAAGTAACCGTCGCCACGGCAGGCATTTATACGGTTAAACTCCGGGTTGCCAATGGATTCAGCGATGATGCGGAGCTGGAGATACGTAACGCGGCCGGTACTCGGCTGAGCGGTCTGATTGTTCCGCGCACGGGGGGCATGCAAAGCTGGCAGACCGTGAATCTGACGGCTTCGCTACCCGCTGGCAATCAAACGATCCGGTTGTACGCCAAGAAGGGGGTGTTCAGTATCAACTGGTTTGACGTACAACCCCCTAAGCCTCTGCCCGGTCGCATCGAAGCCGAAGCGTTTGATGTGGCCACCGATGTACGTCCGGAACAAACGGGCGATGAAGGCGGGGGGCAGAATGTGGCCTACATCGACGACGGCGACTGGATGGATTATAACGTAACCGTTGGCCGGGGCGGACTGCATACGATCAGCTTTCGAGTGGCTAATAGCTGGGGAAACGGCCTGATCGAAGTACGGTCTGTGTCGGGGGCTATTCTGGCCCAGGTGGATGTGCCCAAGACGGGTGACTGGCAGCAGTGGACAACGATTAGTACAACTGCTAACCTGACGGCGGGAAACCAACTACTACGTCTCTATGCCAAACGAGGAGCCTTTAATCTGAACTGGTTCGAAGCCATTAATACCACCGTGCTGCCCGGTCGGCTGGAAGCGGAGCATTACAATACGATGAGCGGTGTCCGGACCGAAACGACCGAGGATACGGGCGGTGGCCTGGATGTGGGCTGGGTTGCCGATAACAACTGGATGGATTATACCGTCAGCGTGGCGACGGCCGGTATGTACTCGTTTAAGCTACGGGTTGCCAATGGATTCAGCGACGAAGCGGAACTGGAACTACGTAACGCCAATGGCGCTCGGCTGGGCGGATTGGTCGTACCACGTACGGGGGGGATGCAAAGCTGGCAGACCGCTACGGTGGTGGCTGCGCTGCCCAATGGTACGCAAACCTTGCGGTTGTACGCTAAAAAAGGAATATTTAGTATCAACTGGTTTGAAGCGCAGGCGCCTAAATCGCTGCCTGGGAAGATCGAAGCCGAAGCGTTCGATGTCGCCACGGACGTACGTCCGGAAACAACCAGCGATACGGGGGGCGGCAAGAATGTGGCCTACATTGACGATGGCGACTGGATGGATTATAACGTAGCCGTGGCGACGGCTGGTCAGTACACCGTCAAGTTCCGGGTTGCCAATAGCTGGGGCAATGGATTGATTGAACTGAAATCGGCAACGGGGGCCGTATTGGGACAAGTTGATGTACCAAAAACAGGTGGCTGGCAGAACTGGACAACCGTTACAACGTCGGTCACATTACCTGCCGGGAATCAACTGTTACGTCTCTACGCCAACCGGGGAGCGTTTAATCTGAACTGGTTTGACGCTACGGTGGGAGCAACACCACCGCCAGCACCCGTGAAAATACAGGCTGTTATTACGTTCGCTGAGTTGCCCGCCAGAACAGCAGGCCCCGAACCTTTTGAGTTAAAAGCGACCAGCAACAATACTGAAACACCGATCACGTTTACGTCTTCCGACCCCACGATCGTCAGTGTGTCAAACGCATCGGGTATCTGGAAGGCAACAGCGCTGGCGGCTGGTACAGCTACCATCACGGCAGCCCAGGCGGGTAGTA
This sequence comes from Spirosoma pomorum, assembly GCF_054776615.1. NCBI lineage: Bacteria > Pseudomonadati > Bacteroidota > Cytophagia > Cytophagales > Cytophagaceae > Spirosoma > Spirosoma pomorum. The sequence goes on along the minus strand of NZ_BAAHBP010000002.1, from coordinate 203,592 downwards.
CATCATTTGTTGCGGCTCAGTCCGTAAGCCGGAGTCAGGTCGTGCAGGCGGTACCTGCCCCATCAACGGCCAGCAAAATTACCCTTGATCCCAAACGCTGGTACCAGCTAACCAATGCCACGTACGGACTGGATGCGTTGTTTGATGGCGAAACGCAGGTACGCGTCAACACGGGCTGGGGCAAGGTCGTGAATGAATACGATGCGTATTATCCGCTGCTGGCCAACGAGCAGATGACCATTGAACGCATTAAGCTGTACGATTTCGAGGGGACAACGGTGGACAAGCCCGTCGTGCTGTCAGTGGTTACCGACCAGTGGCAGCGGATACCCATTGCCCGGTTTACCGGTCAGGAGTACGGCACATGGGTTGGCCCGTACCCGGAGCGGTCCATTGACGGCGATGCGAAATTTAAACTGGATGTACCGGTCAGCAACATTCGCTATCTGGTGCTGAGTATTCAGGGTGAATTGCCTACCGAGATCGAACTGTATGGTACGTACACTGGCGTTTCGTCGGCCCGGGCGGGTCAGCCTGCCAAGCCGGTAAAACTGCGGGATATGTTCGGGGTAAATGCCTACGAGTGGAACTTCGAAGACGGCGAAACGCCCTGGCAGATCAACGAGACGAAGATGAACGCGGCTAAAAGCTTTACGGGTGTTCGTCATTATATGGACTGGCAGAAACTTGAATCTGCCCAGGGTGTCTACTCCTATAATCCGACCATAAGTGGCGGCTGGAATTACGATGCTATTTATGAGCGCTGCAAACAGGCGAACATCGAGATACTCGCCTGTCTAAAAACCCTGCCCGACTGGATGCTTGCTACGTATCCGGATGGGGAGCGCGATGCCGAGAATGTGCCCGTCCGCTACGGAAAAGATTTCACTCAGCCGGTTTCCTACATCGAGCAGGCTAAAGTAGCCTTCCAATACGCGGCCCGTTACGGCAGCAATCCCAACGTTGATCCCGCACTTTTGAGCGTTCATAATACACCACGCTGGCATGCTGATACGCCTAACTCGGTGAAGATTGGCCTGAATTTGATTAAGTATATCGAATGCGATAACGAGCGGGACAAATGGTGGAAAGGCAGAAAAGCTTATCAGAACGCCCGGGAGTATGCCGCCAACCTATCAGCTTTTTACGACGGACACAAGAATACGATGGGGCCAGGGGTAGGCGTCAAAAACGCGGATCCAAACATGAAAGTAGTGATGATGGGTGTCGTGACGGGACCTGATTTCGTCCGGGGAATGGTAGATTGGTGTAAAGAATTTCGGGGGTATAAATCGGATGGCACGGTTGATCTGTGCTGGGACGTAATCAATTTCCACTTGTATACCGATAATGGCTCAATGACCCAGAGCGGCACGTCTACCCGCGGAGCAGCTCCCGAAGTAACGAGCGCTAATACGATTCTGGAGCAATTTGTGAAAGTGAGCCGGGAGCAATCGTACGATATGCCAGTCTGGATTACAGAAGCAGGTTATGACGTAAATCAGGGTAGTCCGTTAAAAGCAATTCCAGTTGGTGATAAGTCGGCGTTGCAGACGCAGGGTGACTGGATTTTACGTACCTCCTTGTTTGCCGCCCGGCTGGGTATCGATAAAGTGTTCTTTTATCAGATGTATGATGACAATGGATCCTCCGGTGGAATGTTTGGTACGTCCGGGCTGATCAATGCCGACATGAGTCGACGCCCGGCCGCTGACTTCCTGCTTCAGACGGGTAAGTTGTTCGGTGATTATATCTACAAAGAAACGACCCATGCTGATCCCATCGTGGACCGCTACGAACTGAACGGGAAATCGATGTATATGCTGGTCGTACCCGATGAGCGTGCGCGCACGCTCAATTATACCTTGGATTTGAACGGAGCCGGGTCCGCTAAAATCTACCGTCCAAAGGCTGGTAGTGCCGATATGGAGGTAGAAGAAGTAGTCGCTTCTAGCGGGCACGTAAGCCTGACGGTTACCGAAACGCCCCTTTTCGTTGTCCCAAACTCGGGGGGCACGGCCCGGGTGACGGCTTCTGAACTGCCCACTATGCTAGAGAAAGCGGTGCAAGTGTATCCGACCCCAACGGTCGATTACTTAACCGTAACGGTAAGCAATAAGATCGTCGCTGATCTGGACGTAACGATATTCGATGCCAGTCTTGGGCGCTTACACAAACAGGTAAAACTGAAAAAAGAAGAAGACACCGTATCTGGCAAAATAGATGTGTCAGCTTTACCCGTCGGTACGTATGTTGTGGAGCTGCGACAAGGCCAGGAGCGCGTATTTCGTAAAGTTCTGAAAACCCGCTAAGGAAACGATCACAAGCTTAATGGTAAAGCCCGTCCACTCAACGCTGAGTGGACGGGCTTTACCGTTAAAAAGGGATTAAAGAAATTTAAGGCAATTGATAAACAAAGTAGCTCACTCAAGTTTTTAGTGACTGAACCAATCAGATGTTGATACAATAAAACTAACTCGTTATGAAACGAACGCTTCTTTCCTGTTCTCTACTGCTAGCCGGTATGACCTGGCTGACCAGCTGCGAAGATCACCGCAATAGTCCCAACGCACCTTTTCCCGAACGGATCAACTTTGTCGCCAGTCGTCAGTATCCGGAAGGAATTGCTTATTCGTCACAACTGGGGAAATTCCTGGTTTCATCGCTTACGCAGGGAAAGGTTGGAACTGTTGATACGGACGGTCGGTACGCAGACCTGCTGTCATCGCCTGAAATGATCAGCAGCTTCGGTATGCGTGTAGCGGGTGACCGGTTATTTGTTTGCGTGGGGGACCGGAATATTTCGTCGAAGAGCAGCGCGGCAACGGCTTTTACCACGGCTGAACTGCATGTGTATAACCTGAACAGCCGTCAATTGGAGCGCCGAACCGTACTGGGAACGCTGCTTCCTAACGCCCGTCACTTGGCAAACGATCTGGCCCTGGTACCCGATGGAACCGTGTATGTAACAGATTCCTTCTCGCCGGTCATTTACAGAGTGACATCGGCTGGACAGGCTAGTATTCTGGTCAATGATTCTCGCTTTTCGAGCGCTACGTTCGGGCTAAACGGAATTGTGTATCACCCAAACAACTACCTGATTGTTGCCCAGACGGGAGCCGGTAAGCTATACAAGGTTGATCTGGCCAACAGTAACGCGATCACCGAAGTAGGCGGACTACCCAGTCTGCCGGGTGATGGTCTGGCCTGGCTAAATAATGATCTGTACGTTGTTACAGGGAGCGGTAGCCGGGTGGCACAGGTTCGCAGTACCGACAACTGGCAAACGGCATCTATCGTCAAAACGGACGAAGTGGGCTACAATCAGGCGACTACCAACGTAGCGGTGAACAATCAAATCTATACACTTAACGCCCGCATCGGCGAGACAAGTGCCGGGGCGGGTAACCCCAACGTCCTGCAATCCAACGATTACAGTATTCAGCGGTTTAAATAGGGGGGGAAGAGGAGGAAAGTAGGAAGGGAGGAGAGGAGAAAAGGAAGGGACACAATTTCGATCCTCTTCCTTCCTCCTCTCCTCCCTTCCTGCTTTCCTCCTTATCTTATCTTTTCTTTACTCCTCTACTTTTAACATAATATCCTTAAAGTATATTACGCTTTTAGGGTCGTGGCCCTGGAGGGCAATGGTGCCGCTGCTGAGGTGCCGCATATCTTTGCGGCCGGGAGCACGCAGGCTATCGGGCTCGGTATACTCGTTGATGGTTTTGTCGTTTACCTTGATGGTCACGTTATTATCCTTCACGATGATATGCTGGGTGTACCATTCGCCATCTTTTACGAAGGTGTCTTTTACGTCCTGGAACGAGTATACGCTACCCGTTTTACGCCAGTCGGTATGCGTCTGGTTCACCTGGATTTCATAGCCTTTTGACGGCCAGCCTTTTTCCTGATAGGCCGTGTGAATGAACATACCGGAGTTAGCGCCGGGCATCGTCTTGACTTTGGCTTTCCACTCGAAGTTTTTGAAATCGTGATTGCCGACCGGTCCCTCGTAGAACAGGTGCGCGCGGGGACCAGCTACCTTAATAGCTCCATCTTCAACGGTAAAGGTTTCGGCATTCTCGCCAACTTTCCAGCCGTTAAAGGTTTTTCCGTCGAAGATTTTGACCCAGCCGCCCTTATAATGACTCGACCGCAGAGCCAGGGTGGTTACCAGCAGGCAGACCAGGGCCGGTAGCAACAGTACTTTTTTCATAACAGATCTTTGTTTTTATGAAAGAGTACTGGTTGAGTCATTTATACCCATCTTATTGCTTACAGAGACCCAAAATAGATGTTGCAGCCCGATAAGTAGCTAATCGGCTAAAAAAAGAGACAGACAGTAACATGCGGAAAAAGGAACACATACCGGTTGTAAAAAAATGAATTAGGTTGAGCCCGTGGTTCTACCTAAATTACTGAGGAAAGCCGTACTTTTCGGATCAAATTACATTGCCCCTTTTATGTTTCGCGCTTTAGCGTGTCTGTTTATTCTGAAGCTAACAACGCCGGCAACCGCTCAGCGATCGCAGGGGGATACGGCGTATGCGCAGGCCTTTCGGCCACAGTACCACTATTCATCACGAGTAAACTGGGTGAATGATCCGAACGGACTGGTCTATTACGACGGCGAATATCATCTGTTTTACCAATATAATCCGGTTGGCATTCGCTGGGGGCATATGACCTGGGGGCATGCTGTCAGTCGCGATCTAGTGCACTGGCGCGAGTTGGCGCCGGCCATCGCCGAAGAAAACGACAAAACCGGCGAACCCGTCATGATCTTCTCCGGAAGCTGCGTGATCGATAAGGAAAATACGAGCGGTTTTGGCAAAGACGGCATCGTTCCTATGGTGTCGATTTATACCGGCCATAAACCCAACCGACAGAATCAGCACGTTGCCTACAGCCTAGACCGCGGCCGCACCTGGACGAAGTACGACAAGAATCCGGTGATCGATCTTAACAAAAAAGATTTTCGAGATCCCAACGTATTCTGGCACGAGCCCTCGAAACGCTGGGTGATGGTTGTGCTGTTGCCAACTGAGAAAAAAACGCTGTTCTATAATTCGACAAACCTGCGCGACTGGACCAAAACGGGGGAATTTACCGCAGCAGACAGCCCGGCTACCATTTGGGAATGTCCCAATCTGGTTGAGGTACCCGTCGACGGCACTATCGAGCGAAAATGGCTTTTAATGCTCTCGATGGGCAGTCACGGCCCCGCGGGTGGATCGGGAATGCAGTATTACGTAGGGCGCTTCGATGGTAAAACGTTTACCAACGAGTCAAAAACCGGCGACGTACGTTACGTTGATTCGGGTAAAGACTATTACGCGGCCATTACGTATAATAACATGCCCGTTCGGGGCAACCGGGGGGCGGTCAGCATTGGCTGGATGAACAACCTGCAATACGCTAACGACATCCCAACAACGCCTTTTCGGGGGGCAATGTCGCTGCCCCGAGAACTGCGTCTGATCAAACAACCGGTTACAGCCCCCACGGATAAGCCGCAGTATGAACTTCGGCAAAAGCCCATTCAGGAACTGAAATCACTGCTGGGAATTCCTTTTCGCTGGAACGGGGCTGATGTGCAGCAGCTGAACCAGAGCCTGACCGAAGCCGGGGTTGGTGGAGATACGTATCAGTTATTAGTCGAACTGGACGTAACGAAAGGCGATGCGGGGGTGTGGGTTCGTAAGGGACAGGGTGAGCAAACGACCATTGGTTATGATGCCGCCAAGCAGCAGTTGTACGTCGACCGGACAAAATCGGGACAGGTAGCCTTCAAAAAGGAATTTCCAGGCCGCTTTACGACAACGCTCAAGCCGGACAATGGTAAGATCAATTTGCAGATCTGGGTTGATCGATCATCGGTTGAAGTTTTCGCCAATGAGGGAAAGGCTACCCTGGCAAATCTAATCTTCCCCAAAGAAGAAAGCCGGGGGATCGAGTTTTTTGGCGATGCCGTACGGAACGTAACGATCCAGCCCGTTGACGCTATCTGGAAGTAGGCGAGGAGGTAATTGGCTGTAACGGCGAGGGGCCGCACCCGTGAAATTGAGGCCGTGGGCTGGAGTAACAACCGCTAATTGCGTCGATTTTCCCAAATTGCGCAAAATTGTTGGTCAGTTCCTGCGTTGGAACTCAAGAAGACAGCGCGGGTTGGACAGACACGAACTGTTATAATTTCTTAAATTAAGCCGTCCACTGGCTTTATCATTTATTTTTGTTTCTGTAACACGATCGACTGCATGGCTCGTAGCAAGAAAAAAGTAGGCGCGTACCCCAGCGGCATGATTCTGTTCAGCTTAACGCTGGCCCTGTTTCTGATTGGGTTTTGTGGCTTGCTGGCGATTCAATCGAAGCGCCTGATTACTTATATCCGGGAAAACTACGAAATGCGGGCGTTCCTGGACAAAGGACTTAGCGACGCGAAAATGAAACAGTTGCAGCAGACGATCGTCGGTCGGCCTTACGTACTGCATAGCAACGGAACCGCACAGGTAAGTCTGGTGACTAAGGATGAAGCGGCCCGGGAATTTATCGCCGAAACCAAAGAAGATTTTTCCCGGTTTCTAACGGAGAATCCGTTGCGGGATAGCTACCGGATCAAACTTACTGAGGACTTTTTCGACGAAGCCAAGTTGCAGAGTGTCAAGCAGGATCTGGAGCAGATAGACGGTGTCTTTGAAGTCGTCTACCAGGAAAATCTTGTGGATAACATTAACCGGAACATTACCCGGATTTACCTGGTGATGTCGGCCTTCGCGCTGATTCTGCTGTTGATCATTGTAGTGCTGATGAACAACACGATCCGGCTGGCGCTGCATTCGCAGCGGATGCTGATCCGGAGTATGCAACTGGTAGGGGCTACAAATGCATTTATTACCCGTCCGTTTCTGGGCCGGGGCATCTGGCAGGGATTCGTGGCCGGTATGATCGCGGTTGTGCTGCTGTTCGTTGGCTTGCAGATCGCTCTTCGGAGTCTGCCTGAGTTAAGCGCGTTTCAGGACCCTGTGCGCATAGCCGCGCTAATGGTCGGAATTGTTGGGCTGGGTTCGCTAATTGGCTTTATTAGTACGTTTCAGGCCGTTCATCGGTACCTTGGTCTGACACTGGATGATTTATATTAATAATACGTTCGTTATTTTTAGACGAGTGGGGTACTATTCTTGTTACACAAAGAGATAACCGACACAGAATTATGGCAAAAGATAAACAAAGTGGAACGGCTACGTTGACGCAACCAGAGCCGGTGACCACGACGAAAACCACGACGGTCACGCCATCAGCAACCCGTCCGGTATCGACTCGCCCATCATCGACGCTCGAAGCAGAGCGCCGGTCGGCTAGTCAGACGGCTGCCCTGCCGTTTGGTCGGCAGAACTATACACTTATGCTCATCGGCATTGGCGTTATTCTGGCTGGGTTTTTCATCATGAGCCTCGACAAAGAAGAGTTCGGCTTCGGCTTTCTGGGCCTGACGCTGGGACCAATCGTAGTAATGTCTGGATTTGTGCTTGAATTTTTTGCGATTCTGGCGCGGCCCAAGGCCTAATACCGGTTTAAAGTTGCAGGGTTGCCAAGTTGTGCCGTTTTTTGCGGGCAGCTTTGCAACCCTGCAACTTTATAGTATCCAATGGAACTGATTCACGCGATTGCGCTGGCTATCATTGAAGGACTAACCGAATTCTTACCGGTGTCGTCAACGGGCCACATGATTATCTATTCATCACTGGCCGGGATCGCCGGCAACGAGTTTACTAAGCTTTACACGGTTGACGTCCAGTTTGGCTGTATCTTGTCGGTACTTGTAATGTATCACCGGCGCTTCCTGATCGATACCCGTACCGATGACTTTGAGGCCCCTGCCTGGGTCAAGCGATTTCCGCAGCGTATCCAGCGAATGGTCGATTTCTACTTCAAGATTTTTATTGCCTTCCTGCCCGCAGCCGTCATTGGCTTTCTGTTAAATGATTTCATCGACTCGTTGCTCGAAAACGTAACGGTGGTCGCTATTTCACTGTTGGTAGGCGGCATGATTCTGGTGTTCATCGATAAGATCACCGTCGAACTGCCCAAAGACCGCGACGTAACAACACCCGATGCGCTACGGATTGGTTTCTTTCAATGTATCGCGATGATTCCGGGCGTGTCGCGCTCAGCAGCTACGATCATCGGTGGAATGTTTCAGGGGTTGACTCGGACGCAGGCGGCCGAGTTCTCGTTCTTCCTGGCCGTACCAACAATGGCGGCTGCGTCGGGCTACAAACTGCTTAAAACGTATAAATTAATTCAGGCTGAGGACATTCAAACGCTGCTGATTGGTAACGCGATTGCGTTTGTGGTGGGGCTGCTGGCCATTCGGGGCTTCGTTGGTTTTCTGACGCGCTACGGATTTAAGGTTTTCGGTTATTACCGTATTGTACTGGGCCTGCTGTTGCTGGGCCTGATGGCCGCTGGCGTAAAACTGGACGTATTGTAACTTGGAAGAAACAAAAAAACAGCCACCCGTCGCGGACCCCGGACAGGTGATCCTGATTGATAAGCCGCTAACGTGGACGTCGTTCGACGTGGCGAACAAGCTGAAATACGCCTGCAAATTCAAAAAGATCGGTCATGCCGGTACGCTGGACCCCCTCGCAACGGGGCTGCTGATTCTCTGTACGGGTAAAATGACCAAGCAGATCGATCAGTACCAGGCGCAGGAAAAAGAATATACGGGTACACTGGTGCTGGGTAAAACGACTCCTTCTGTCGATCTGGAAACTGAGTTCGATGCGGAATTCGACACCACTGGCATTACGCCCGAAGCCATTGAGGAAGCAGCCCAGCAACTGACTGGTGACATAGTACAGGTGCCACCCATTTACTCGGCGGTGCGTGTCAACGGCGAACGGCTATATGAAAAAGCACGTCGGGGTGAAACGGCTGAGCACGTTGACGGTGGCATAAAAAGCCGTCAGGTAACCGTATCGGTATTTGAGACGGACGCGTCGCGTTTTCCGGAAGTCGAGTTTCGGATTGTTTGTTCGAAAGGGACGTATATTCGCAGTCTGGTTCGTGACCTGGGACTTCTGCTGAATAACGGTGCGTACATGAGCGCCCTGCGTCGGACCCGAATCGGCGCCTTCCGTATCGAAGACGCTGACTCGCTCGACAGTTTTATTGCTAAGTGCCGTGCTGACTTACCACCAGCCACTTCATCGCTATGATAATTCACCGTGGTCTTGATGACCTTCAGCCCATAAGCAATGCCGTCGTCACCAGCGGTACGTTCGATGGCGTACACCGGGGCCACCAGACTATTCTGGCTCGTCTGACCGAAGTCGCTAAAGCCAGCGGGGGGGAATCGGTACTGGTTACGTACTGGCCTCATCCCAGGACGATCATCTCGAAGGACGGGCAGGATATCAAACTCCTGACCACGCTGGAGGAAAAAATTGACCTGCTCGACCAGGCGGGTGTTGATCACCTGGTGGTGATTCCCTTCACGCGCGATTTCTCGCAGCTTTCTTCCGAAGAATTTATCCGTCAGATTTTGATTGATAAAATCGGCACGAAAAAGCTGGTGATTGGCTATGACCACCGCTTTGGCCGCGACCGCGAGGGGGGCTTTGATTATATCCAGGCTCACCAGAGCGAATACGGCTTCACCGTTGAGGAAATACCGCGTCAGGACGTAGAGGCCGTTGGCGTTAGCTCGTCCAAGATACGGAACGCGCTGAATGAAGGTAATGTACACACGGCTAATCTGTTTCTGGGACGCCCCTACAACCTAACCGGCACGATCGTTAAAGGGCGGCAGCTCGGGCGTACTATTGGCTTCCCAACGGCGAACCTCCAGGTTGATGACCCGGCCAAATTGATTCCGGCCAATGGCGTATACGCCGTTGACGTACGGTACGGCGGCCAACTGCTGGGGGGAATGCTCAATATCGGCTTCCGCCCAACCGTTGCCGGGACGCACCAGACTATCGAAACCTACATTTTCGACTTCGAGAAGGATATTTACGGCGAACATATGACGCTGCAATTCCGGGAGTTTCTGCGGCCTGAACAGAAATTTGACGGCTTACCGGCGCTCGTCGCTCAGTTAAAACAGGACGAAGAGTCCGCTAGGGTGGTGCTGACTCAGTAGCTACCGCCCAATATGAGTTCCGGCTACGTAGCCCGTTGTCCAGGCGCTCTGGAAATTGAATCCGCCCGTAATACCGTCCACATCCAGGACCTCACCGGCGAAGAATAGACCCGGCTGAGACTTGCTCTCGAGCGTCTGCGGATTTAAGCTACCCAAGTTGATTCCACCACAGGTCACGAACTCATCCTTGAACGTACTCTTGCCAGTTACCCGAAACTGGCTGTTGGTCAACCGCTCCATAAGCCGGTTCAAGGGCTTGGCGGGGAGATCAGCCCAGCGTTGATCATTGCTGATACCCGCCACTTCGGCGAAGTTCTGCCACAGGCGGGCGGGGAGCCCCACCGGATTTTGAGACATCACCTGTTTTTTGCCGTTGTGCTGCCGGAAATCCTGCAATACATTCCGCAGTTGCGCTTCGTTCAGCGTCGGGGTCCAGTTAACACGTAACGTGAACTGGTAATCGACTTCGGCCAGCACCCGCGCGGCCCAGGCGGACAACCGTAATATGGCCGGACCACTGAATCCCCAGTGCGTTAGCAGGAGGGGACCCCGTTGTTCCTGTTTGGTACCAACAACCGATACGCCCGCGTCCTGCACCGATACGCCCGCCATCGACAGTAGTGGACTATCGGGAACATTGAACGTAAAGAGCGACGGCACCGGCGAGAGCAGCGGCTCGGCCTGCGTCGGAAGCCAGCCGTAAGAAGGAAGCTGTGGGTAGCCGCCGGTGGCCACCAACACCCGGTCAGCGTTGACGATTTCACCGGAGAGTAGCTCCAATCGCCAGCCGCCTTTCTCGGTGGGCGTTAAACTAGCAACGCCACTACTGGTTCGAATCTGAATTCCGGCTTGACGGGCGGTTGTCAACAAACAATCGACAATCGTTTCGGAAGTATTGGTTTCGGGGAACATGCGCCCATCGGCTTCCGTCTTCAGCCGAACGCCCCGGTGGTCGAACCAGCGGATGGTGGCGTCGGCGTCAAAAAAATTGAAGAGAGAACGTAACGGTTTCTCGCCCCGGGGATAATGTTTCACCAGTTGCCGGTTGTCGAAGCAGGCATGGGTAACGTTACAGCGTCCCCCCCCCGAGATACGAACTTTGTTCAGTACGGTGCGATTTTTTTCGTAGATGGTAACGCGGGCATTCGTAAACGTTTCGGCGGCCGTGATGGCGCCGAAGAAACCGGCTGCGCCCCCGCCAATAACGGCAATGGTTGGTGATGACATGCCGGAAAAACAGCGACAAAGGGTTTGTAGTTCGTATTAGGCGGACACTAAATAAACGATTGTGCGCATGACCCCAACTTACTCTTACCTTTGCCGCTATGTTCTTCAGACCGCGTTTCTCTACTAATAAATACCACCGCCGTGGCTTCTGGCCGAAGGGGAATATTCTGGTACTATTACTTGTCTTCTTTTTGATTGCCTTGTTTCTCCACTACGGTGGACGGACCAAACCCGTCGTGGCGTTCTGGAACGATCTCCGTAGCTTGGTCGGGATTGGACCTTCGCACCGGGATCGGGAAGATAATCCCTACCAGGCACCAGAACCTGATGAAGACGTAGCGTCCGACGAGAAGCCCCGCCGGAAACGGAAAAAACAGCGTGAAGAAGGTTCTGCCAGCGATACGCAAGGCCAGACGGCCGACGAGAAGAGCACAAACAAACGCTTTGATTTCGAAAATCAGGTCGATTTTCTGCTTCCTGGCAGCAAAGCCAGCGACGACGTAATCCGACACGAAGGGTACACGCTACGTTACGTTGACCGGTATAAAGTTGCCGACTGGGTAGCTTATCCGTTGCTGGCTTACAAAATCAGTGGGGATGCCGAGCGCGAAGGAGAACAGTTCCAGCCTGACCCGAAGGTGAAAGACGGAACGGCGCTGTCGTCGGATTACACCCGATCTGGCTACGATCGTGGCCACCTGGCTCCGGCGGGCGATTTTAAGTTTTCCCAGCGGATGATGCGGGAAACGTTTTACATGAGTAACATTGCTCCGCAGGCTCCCCAGTTCAACCGGGGTATCTGGAAAGAACTCGAAGAACAGGTCCGGCGCTGGGCGGTGCGCGACAATGGATTGTACGTCATTACGGGCTCGGTTCTGAAGCCGGGTATGCCGACGATCGGAAAAGCAAACAGCGTAAGCGTGCCTCCCCAGTTTTACAAAGTCATTCTGTATTGCAACAATCCCAAGATTCGGATGGTCGGTTTCCTACTCGACAACGAGGAGTCGACTAGCTCGCTGCAACAGTTTGTCGTGCCGGTCGACCAGATCGAGAAACTAACGGGAATTGATTTCTTTCCGAAACTGCCCGACGATCTGGAAAATAAGCTGGAAAGCAAACGACGCAGCGAGGTTGTCGCCGATTGGTTTTCGGCCTTCTAATTGACCATGTGGATTTGTTGAAGAAACGCCCGAAGTTCATCAGGTCGCTGCGTACCGAGGGTAACAACCTGATTCTGTGTTCGTACAATACGTAGCCCCTGATTACCAGCAATGTTGTACACCCAGCCATCAAAACCCAGCCGGATGCCGTAGCCGACGAAGCTATATTTTTCAACGGACATGGATTTGACGTCCGACCAGGTGATTGTTCGCCACGGTAATACTGGGAATACCCGGTAATGGATACCCTGCGCATCCAGACGGGTATCTAGCCGCCAGACGTAAAGCAGTAAACTGACCAAGGTTATGACCACGACACCGCCCCAGGCAGGTGGCTCCTCTCCGGCCTTCGTGGTTACCAACGGGACGGTAACGATCAGAAAGGAAGCGCCTAGCAATGCCCACAACCACCACTGACGAAAGCGTTGCGTTTCGGTGAATGTCTCCATAAAGCCTAGGTCTTCTGCTTCTTTTTCTTTGCGGCAGGAAACAGAATATTATTGAGAATCAGGCGATAACCAGCCGAGTTTGGGTGTAAGTTCAAATCCGTTGGCTCTTCGTTGATTTCGTGTCGGTAATCTTCCGGATCGTGACCGCCGTAGAACGTAAAGAATCCACGTCCGTAGGGTGCGTGAATGTACCGCGCTTCGCTGGCCGCCCGGTTTTCGGCCAGAATAACCACTTCTGGCTTAATTAGATTTTTCTTGAAAGCCGTCGTTTGCCCCATAAACCCTTTGATAACGTTCATGTGGTTCTGCGTAAGCATCGTCGGGATGGGATCGTATTTAGCCGAGAACTGGAACAACGTAAAATAATCGTTATGCTCGTTCAGGCCGCGCTCCTCGGGCTGGTTATCGATGTTTGAGAACTCGATCATGTACGGATTCGTGTACACCTGAAAGTTCCGAAAGGCGAACGTCTGGCTGTAATCCATTTTGTTGTTGGCCGCGGGATCGGCTGGATCACCATCGTAGAAGGCTTCGACGATATCGGTATTATGTGACGCTAAGGCGATGTCGTACGTGTCGGTAGCGTTGCACATGGCAAACAGATACCCTCCCCCCAGTACAAACTCCCGGATTTTCTGCGAAACCGCCAGTTTGAGCTGAGGAACCTTCGTGAAGCCAAACTTCCGGGAAATGGTTTCGGCTTCCTGTTTCTGAGCGATGTACCAGGGCTGATCTTTAAAGTGAAAGAACTTGCCAAACTGGCCCGTAAAGTCCTCATGGTGCAGGTGCAGCCAATCGTATTCGGGAAGTTTGCCGTTCATCACCTCTTCGTCAAATACGACGTCGTACGGAATTTCGGCATAGGTCATGACCATCGTTACTGCGTCGTCCCAGGGCTGCTTGGTCTTGGGTGAGTAGACCGCGACTTTGGGCGGTTTTTGCAATTTGACAGCATCCATGTTCGCATCGGGTGCGGATACCTCGGCCAGAATCTGTCCCGCCTGCGCTTCTGAAATAACTTCGTAACTAACCCCGCGAATCACCATCTCGTTGATAAATGCCTGGCTCTGGGGCATCATAAATGTACCGCCCCGGTAGTTCAGCAGCCAGTCGATTTCAGTGTCGTGCGTTTTCAGTACCCAGTACGCAATACCATAGGCTTTGAGGTGATTCTTTTGGGAATCGTCCATCGGGATCAAAATCCTGGACGCCCATACGCGGCCGGTGAAAGTCAAAATCAGGATAAGCGGTAACAACAGCCGTTTCATTGGTTTTCCCATTAAGAATGCTCGTGCTAGTTTTGTTATAACGAAAGATAAGCAATTATTGTGCAGAGAATAATGAGTGAAAGAGCGAAAGAACGAAAGAGCGAAAGGCTGGCCCAGCTAACAGTCGCTCTTTCATTCTTTCACTCTTTCGCTCTTTGACATATGAACTTCCTCGAAAATATACGTGAAGGGCTGCGATCGATTGCAGGGAACCGACTGCGAACGACCCTGACCTCGTTGATTATTGCGATCGGTATTACGTCGCTGGTGGGTATCCTGACCGCCATCGACGGTATTCAGCGTTCTGTCAACAGCAGCTTTGCTGATCTGGGTGCCAATACGTTCTCAGTGGTCAACCGACAGGACGAAGGGCGTCGGGGCGGGCGGGTGCAGAAAAAGGTTCAGCCAATCAGTTACCTGGAAGCGTCGCAGTACAAGCGGATCTTTCCGTACGAAGGAGCGACCATTGCGATCTCGGGTATGGTGACGGGTTCGGCGCAGGCCAAGTTTGGCTCTCGAAAAACGAACCCTAACGTCATGCTGATTGGTGGGGACGAAGCCTACCTGCCTGTCAAAGGATTTTCGTTGCAAACGGGGCGTAACCTGACCGCCAATGACATAAAATATAGCCAGAACGTAGCCATCGTGGGCAACGAGATAGTTGGCTCGTTATTCGATCAGAAACTGAATCCGCTGAACCAAGTTATCCGGGTGTCGGGCGTCCAATACAAAATTGTGGGCGTATTGGCCAAGAAGGGAGGGCTCACCGGTGGGGGAGACGATCGAATCCTGCTGATTCCGCTGGGGAGTGCCCGGGCCCTTGCCGGATCGCAGCAATTGACGTTCGACATAACAACGGCGGTGCCTACCAATGCTAAGCAGGATGAGGTGGTGGGCGAAGCCGTAGGTGTTATGCGACAGATACGTCGCGATCGATTGGGTCAATCAGATTCGTTTACTATTGAGCGCGCCGACGATCTGCTTAAAGAGACGGACAATATAACGGGCTATCTGCGAATGGGCGGTTTCGGTATCGGCTTCATTACGTTGCTGGGTGCTTCTATTGCCCTGTTGAATATCATGCTGGTATCAGTGACGGAACGTACCCGTGAGATTGGCATCCGGAAATCACTCGGTGCTACGCCCAAACGTATTCGGGAGCAGTTCCTGATCGAGGCCATTGTCATCTGCATTTTGGGTGGCGTTGGGGGAATCGTACTTGGACTCGCTATCGGCAACCTGATTGCCAGCGTTGTCAGTCAGGGGCAGGGGAGTTTCGTTGTTCCCTGGTTATGGATGCTGGTTGGGCTGATCGTTTGTATTGGCGTTGGTCTGTTCGCAGGTATTTATCCTGCCGTCCGCGCGTCAAAACTGGACCCAATCGAAGCGTTGCGGTATGAATGATGAGAAGGGAGGAGAGGTAAGAAGGAGGAAAGGAGTAATGTGTGGAAAATATTTCATGTTTCTTTCGTTTCGCTTTGCTCGTTTGGTTGCTTTTCCTAGTTTTGCACCCACGTTCGCGTTCAGGGATTGCCGCCAGGTGCTCTGAACCGATTCTAAAGCCGGGATGGCGGAATCGGTAGACGCGATGGTCTCAAACACCATTGTCTGCAAGGACATGCCGGTTCGAGTCCGGCTCCCGGTACAAAGTGCTCTGACAAGGGCGAAAAATAAGCACAAAAGCCGCTGACTATCAGCGGCTTTTGTGCTTATTAGCTATTTTGAAGTTGATTCGTCTAGTAAAGAGTAATTTTCTCTTTATCGGCTTACTATCGCCGACGGCGACGTTTCGGGGTTCGCTTGCGCCTTCGAGGCCAGTACCGGCGAACCCATCGCCAAACGGATTGGCTTATCGGACCGGCCAGCGTGGTATCGATCAGTGCCGAGTCGAGTAGTTCATTTGCCAGTTTGATAATGTATTGATGGGCCACACTTCACCAACTCACCAAGATGGGAAGTGGTTACAAGATTAAATAATCTGGCTTTAAACAACAGCGCCCAGCCATTTCATGACTGAGCGCTGTTCGTTTCACTCCTATTCTTGATCAGTGTAGCAATCTCATCCGTTTCTTGATGAGTTGATGGTCCAGCAACTGAATGATAAGCAGGCAGCCTAAGCCAAAAAAGAGCCAGGACTTTGCTTGATCAAGTGTCTGGAGGACGAGTTGCGAACTCCGAAAATCAAGTAGCCCGCCCCAGGCAACGCTCAGCGCTAAGCCTATTAGGAAGAGAGTACTTAACACCCCATAAAATCGCCGGTTAGTCGCCCGTTGTTGCTGGAGCTGAATTTGATTGACAACACTGGCCGAAAAATTTGGGGATAAAGAGCCCGGTGGACTTTGCTTCAAGGCCGTAAACAAGTGCTGGTAAGTTGTTACGTCATCGTTCTCCGGTTGGCTTATAAACGGTAGTCGGTGCGATGGGGAAGCCCCATCCAATAACTGTTGTAACTCCTCGTCGCTCATCTCGTTCTTCATCGTTCGTTTTTGAGGTAAGTCGTTAGTTTATCTTTTAATTGTTTGCGCGCCCGGAAGAGGTAGCTTTTTACGGTCCCTTCCGGCATGCCGGTTATCTGTTCAATCTCCTCGCAGGAGAATTCATTGAGGTGATATAACGTAAGAACTGTTCGGTAAGGTAGTGGCAACTGTTCAATTAGCTGGTTGACGTAAGTCGACACATCTCGCTGGACCAGCAGTTGCGCCGGACCATCCTGCTCCTCATCCGTAAACTCAAGCGTTTCGCTCATCGGTATGGTTTGATGCCGCTCAGACTTCTTGACGTAATTAACGGCTGTCAGATAGGCAATACGAGCAATCCAGGTCGAAAGCTTGGCTTCAAAAGCAAAGCTAGACAGGTTTTTGTACACCTTGATAAAGACTTCCTGACAGATGTCTTCCACATCTTGCTGCTCGGTCACCAGTCGCCGGATGACGTAAAATACCAGCTTTTCGTACTGCCGAACCAGGTGACCAAAGGCGTTGGTATTGCCGGCCAGAATCCACTGGACGAGTTCACGTTCCTCCATCATGCCCCAGTAGACAGCCCATCTTCGACAAAGGTTGCAACTAGTAAGCACTTTCTGCAACCGACGGCGAGGTTGGGTTGTCTACTGAGCATATCACTCACAAACTCTTCTAGCATATGTTTAATCCAGGTTTGATTCCAATTGTGTTTTTCGTGGCCACGGCCATTGTCATCAATAACATACTCAAGTATAAGATCCAGCGACGCATTGTCGATGCGGGAGCCAACCAGATCAACGAGTCGACCATCAAAGCCATCCTCAAACCAGCGGGACTGAACCAGGATGCGCTTAAGTGGGGCCTGTTGACTCTGTTTGGTGGGGTAGGCTTAGTCGTATTGGAGTACATTCCGTATGAAGGCCATTCTCCCTTACCCTTTGGCATTGAGGCCATTTTTCTGGCCGTTGGTTTCCTGGTGTATTATGGCATCTCCCGGTATCAGGAATCCCGTTCGTAAAACATGGTAAGGACGTTGTTACGGTTTGACAAACTCTCCAGCTACCAGGAATGGTAAAGAAGGCTCTTGAAGGAAGCTATTCAGCGAAGTTTACAGGCCTCGGGCCTGTAAACTAATTCCTGCTGCGTCGGTTAGTAACTAGACCAGTCTATAAAGTAAAGTGTACAGCTGGGGTCGCTACTGCTAGTTGCATTATGGATTTTAAAGCCATATTCTTAAACGACTTGGATTGGAGCCTGGCCGGGGAGATCGTCTTCAAGACCCTGATCATGTTTCTTCTGGTCTTGGTGTTCCTTCGCTTGACTGGAAAAAAAGGGGTTCGGCAGTTGTCGGTTTTCGAAGTAGCTATTATTATCAGTCTGGGATCGGCAGCCGGTGACCCGATGGCTAATTCAGATCAAGCCATTCTGCCCGCCGTAATCGTTTTTTTTACTATCCTGATTGTCTACCGATCAATTATCTGGTTCGCGGGAAAGAGTGAAAGCTTTGAGCAGGTAGTTGAGGGCGAACCAATTTACCTCATTGAAGAGGGCGAATTTGTGCTCACGGATAATAGTGAGTTGACCTACGCTAAAGATGAGTTTTTCTCGGAAATGCGCCAGCAGAACATTGAGCATGTCGGGCAGGTTCAGACGGCCCTTCTAGAAACGAGCGGTAATGTTAGTTTTTTCTATTACGCTGATGAGCAGGTTCGGCCGGGGCTGCCAATCCTGCCCAAAATGTACCAACAGCGAGGGACTACTTTACCGGAGCCCGGCCTCTACGCCTGTACGACCTGCGCTCACGTGGAATACATCACAGCTTCGGGCCAGCGCTGCCCCCGCTGTCAGCAGGAAGAGTGGGTCAAAGCCATCAAAACCGCTCGCCGAACGTAGCGATAGCCACTTGTATAACATTGCATCAGGGACTAGTCATCAAACATTGTGCGGTAGTTGAGGGCTTCCATTACATTCACTTCGATTTACTCATCGATTCACTACTGGACATATTGGCGACCCAGCTTGCTCAAAATCGGGAATGATTTCGGGAGGGCCGCGACTTACATCAAACTTTTCTAGGGAAGCCCTGAATAGCGGTTATTAAATAAGTATCGAGTTTGATAATTCGATAAACGAATTTAGAGCGTGGAAGCTACCTGCCCAGTCTATTGTATAGCAACAGCCAACAACGCAAAGGCATCAGTCGCTGATACCACCCAGTTCCGGATCTTCGCCCAGGAGTTCGGTGGCTTCCTCGGCGGGGGTGAGGGGAACCCGTTCCTCAAGGCCAACGTCTTGCCTGGCCTGCTGCAGACTCATCCGCATACCGTCCAGGTTGGGCCGCTCCAAAGCATCTAACGTAATACTGTCGACTAGTTCACGGGTGTGATCCTGCAGACGGGACTGGATGAGGGCAACGGCCTCATCGATGTACAGATCCCCCTTGCGGACATCATCCAGCCACGAGTACAGATCGTTCTTTAATGAATCATTCATGAGTATGTTGTTTTCTGCTCAACTGCCTTTACCTATCTCTGGTTAACAGGAGATCAGCTTTTTACGAGTCTATGGTCAATTGCCGTGGTCTTATGAGAGATGAGAATCCAATCTGTGCAAGCGGCCTCTTATTTACTTCTTATTTGTCGTAGATGCCCGTAAGACAGCTAGCTGGGCCGTTTGCCGAAAGTAGCCTATTAATACCATAACCCCCAAAAGGATTAAGTTTAAGGATCAAGAAACCCCATTTGTTGCTAGTTAGCGAACTTTCCGGTTTTGTTAGTTTACTTCTTGAGGGAGTAAGTAAATCTCTACCCCGATCTCTTGTTGCCGGCAAGGAAACGTAACTATGAGATACTTACCCGCTATCTTTACAGCAACCCAAAAGTGAATCAGCGAAGTTTGTCCGTCAATGAGGTTCTTGGCTGACAAGTCGCCCCAAATTTTACGTTTGATGCTCTACGATCAGGTGCCATCCAATTCATCAAATGACCTTCATCGACAACTAGATATTGATTTTGCCCTCAAAGCTGCTGGATTAGGTATCTGGGAATTTGACCCGACTACGAACCAAATCAAGTGGGATGACAAGTGTCGGGAGCTTTTTGGCTTCCCCAAAGACAAGGTACTGTCCTATGATCAAGTCACCAAGTATATTCATCCGGAGGATGTGGACCGGGTTCTTGAGGCAGTTCGACGGGCGGTAAGCGAAGAGCCGGGAGAAACTTGTGACGTTACGTATCGTACGCTTGGCGCTGATGACGGGCAGTTGCGTTGGGTACGCTTTGTTGGTCGGAGCTATTTTACCGAGGCTGGCGACGTGTATCGCTTTGCTGGCATTGCTCAGGAAATAACCCCGCCAGTTCTGACTCAGCAAGCCCGAACTGATGAAGTGCATGACCGGGGTCAATCGGAAGGGCAAATAAAGCAAGCAGAGGTGGATAACCCGGCTAATCAGGATAGCTGGTCCTGGCTGAACCGTATCTTCGAACAGGCTCCAGTCGCTATTGCATTGCTATCCGGGGCGGACTACCGGATTAAATTGGCCAACGCGACGATGTACAAAATATGGCAGCTCCCGGCTGAACATGAGTCCATAATTGGTCAACCCGTTTTTACCGCTTTCCCGAATATTGCTGGAATTGGGCTCGAAGATCTGTTAGACCAGGTTCGTCAGACTCAGCAACCCGTTACTGGCATCGAAGCGCCATACGCCAGCGAGGGGAGCCCGACGGCATACGTCAACTTTGTGTATGCACCAATCATTGACGAAACTACAGAGGTTAGTGTCGTGGTCATTGCCACGGATGTTAGTCAACAAGTGGAAACCCGGCAACGGCTCAGAGAAAGCGAAGAACGCTACCGTTACCTGTCGGAGAAACTAGCTACCAGCAACGAAGAACTGGCAGCCGTTAACGAAGAGCTGGCGTCTAATAACGAAGAGTTAGAAGAGTCGAATAGTTTATTGAGCCATTCAAACGAAAATCTACAGCGGTTTGCTTACGTAGCTAGTCACGATTTACAGGAACCTTTACGTAAAATTCAGCAGTTCGGCGATCTGTTACGGGCACAACATGATGGTTTTACCAAGGCGGAGTTAGACTACCTGGAGCGGATGCAGTCGGCTGCCAGCCGGATGTCAATACTGATACGGGACTTGCTTAGCTTCTCGCGGATCTCAACTCATCGGGAGGCCAGCGTTCCGGTAGCGCTTGAAGACGTTATGAACAGTGCGCTTACTACGCTGGAATTAACCATTGAGGAAACCGAGGCCGCGGTAATTGTAGGTGATTTACCAACGATCTCGGGAGACGCATCCCAACTCAGGCAGCTTTTTCAGAACCTACTCTCGAACGCCATAAAGTTTCATCGGCCGGGTGTTGCCCCGGTGATCAAGGTCGATGCGAAGCGAGTACCGGCCAATGACCTGCCTATCTCGGTTAAACCAATTCGCTCGTCCCGCAAGTACGTGCAGATTGATGTAACGGATAACGGGATCGGATTCGAAGAGAAGTACTTAGACCGCATTTTTGAAGTCTTCCAGCGGCTGCACGGTCGCAACGAATTCTCGGGGACGGGTATTGGACTGGCTATTTGTGAGAAAGTTGTTTTTAACCACGGCGGTGCTATCACCGCCATGAGTCAGCCGGGGCAGGGAGCCACTTTCAGCGTATATTTTCCAGTATAGTACGGTCGTTTTGCTCGTAAACGGCATGGACGTTACCGATCCTCTGTAAAGTTCATTCGTGGGACTGAGATACAGAACGTAATAGTCCTACTCCTCGACCAGTTGGCTACGATTCATTCTGGGAGAATAACGTAGCGATATCACTGATGTACGCCTTCATGAAATTACCTGCTCAGATGCAGCAATAACGATATTATCTGGCTGATTGGATCAACGATCAACTGCCAGTTGATCGTTGATAGATGAATACTCGACTACTGGAATTTCAGTGTTTTTACAAAGAGTTTTGCCCAAGTTCGTTTCAAGATTTGACCTTGCCCGTGCTGCATGCTCGCACGCTCTCCTTACTGAATTTCGCAGAAATACGTTGTGGGAATAAAATCACACTTCATTGTCGCTGATATATAAGGCCAGGGGATACCTCATCTGGCAGTACCAATCCAGCATGTACTGAGCATTGTTGAATGAACAGATCAATTGAGCTGTATTTAACAATAATTAACTGATTCACAGCGTATAGATTAACATTCTTTAACGCCTGTCAATCGAAGGGCGTCCGTCGGGGAGCGTAGTTTTGGCCCGTACAAATTACGAACGCTATCACGAACGTTTACGCCCATGTTCCCTTCGTTCAATCGCCTGAATACGCTGGCAGGCTGGCTTGTTTTCACGATCGCCCTGATTACTTATGGCCTCACCGTTGAACGGACGGCCAGCTTCTGGGACTGCGGTGAGTTTATTGCTTCGTCGTTTAAATTGCAGGTGCCGCACTCGCCGGGAGCCCCGTTTTTTCTGCTGCTGGGCCGCATCTTTTCCATGCTATCCCTGGGCGACCTCACCCAGGTGGCGTATTGGATCAATATGGTGTCCGTACTGGCCAGCGCCTTTACAATTCTATTCCTCTGCTGGACCATTACGTTACTGGCTCGTAAATTACTGGCCAAACCGGATACGGAATACTCGCAAGCGGATAAGCTACTGATTGTGGGGGCGGGCGTCGTGGGCGCGCTGGCGTACGCGTTTTCCGATACGTTCTGGTTCTCGGCCGTCGAAGCAGAAGTATACGGCCTATCCTCGTTTTTTACGGCCCTGGTCCTGTGGGTCGCTTTACGGTGGGAACGAATCGAAGAGGAGGCCGAAGCAAATCGCTGGCTTATACTAATTGCTTACCTGACAGGAATCTCTATTGGCGTGCACTTGCTGAATTTAGTAACCCTGCCGGGTCTGGCGCTTATTTACTACGAAAAGAAGTACCGGCAGCCAACGGCCTGGGGCCGAGTGGGAGCGGTTACCGTTGGTTTTGTCGTGCTGGGACTGCTGAACGCTGCGATTCCGGGTTTGCCAGCGATGGCCTTTGCCGTGGATCGGTTGTTTGTCAATAACCTAGGTCTGCCGTTCAACTGGGGGATTTCTGCGTTTTGTGTCTTTTTGGTTGGCACCTTGCTGTATGGTATCGACTGGTCAGCTCGTAAATACCGGGTTGGACTCAATACAAGTTTACTCGCTGCGGCCTTTGTGCTGATTGGCTACGGGTCGTACCTACAGGTGCTGATCCGGGCCGACTTCAATCCGCCCATCAACGAAAACGATCCCAGCGACGTCATCAATTTCCGCGCCTATCAGAATCGGGAGCAGTACGGGAGTCGTTCGCTGCTCTACGGCCCCGTCTTTACCGCCCGGCCCATCGACCAGAAGAAAGGGGCACCCATGTGGAAACGGCAGGGAAATAAATACGTAATCTATGATTATCAGCCCGACTACGTGTACGCGCCGGGCGACGAAATGCTTTTTCCCCGACTGTATAGTTTTCAGTACAATCATCCGGCGCTGTACCGGCAAATGTTAGGTTTGGCTGAAGGACAGCGACCAACTATGGGCGATAACGTACGATTCCTTATTCAGCATCAGCTAGGCCATATGTGGGCCCGGTACCTGCTGTGGAACTTCTCGGGCCGGGAAAGCGACGAGGATGATGCCGGTTTTCTACTGCCCTGGTCGTCTGATCAACAGGTTCCCGATCTGCTCAAACGTAACAAAGCCCGGGATAACTTTTACATGCTGCCACTGCTGCTGGCTGTGTTGGGGGGGGCGTTACAGTTTCGGCGCCGACGTCAGGACTGGCTTGTGATTGGCCTTTTGTTTTTGCTGACCGGTATTGGTTTGCAGGTCTTTCTGAACTCCCCGCCATCCGAGCCCCGCGAACGGGATTATATCTATGTGGGCTCGTTTTACTTCGTCGCGATCTGGCTCGGTTTAGGCGTTATGGGGCTGGCTGACGTACTTCGACAGGTAGTCAAAACGCCGTTATTTCGGCATGGTCTGGTGGCAGGCAGCTGCCTGCTGGTGCCCGTTATGATGGGCGTAAAAAGCTGGGATAACCACGACCGGACTAACCGGTATCATTCCGTCGATTTCGCCAAGAACGTACTGAATTCCTGTGCGCCCGATGCCATCCTGTTTACCGAAGGGGACAACGATACGTTTCCGCTCTGGTACGTGCAGGAGGTCGAAGGGGTTAGGCGGGATGTGCGGGTGTGCAACCTGAGTCTACTGGGGACCGACTGGTACATTCAGCAGATGAAACGGAAAACCTACGAATCCGAGGCCGTGCCCATGTCGCTCGAGTTCGCCAACTTCACTAAAGGTAAGAATGACCTTATTCCTTTTTACGAAGTGGCTGGCGTCCGGGGAGGCATCGATCTACAGCAGTATCTACGACTTGTTAAGACGGACAGTCCTCTGATTCAGGCGCCCTTGCTGAGTGGCGATATGACCAGCATCCTGCCAGCATCAGTCTTATTTTTGCCGCTCGACAAGGCCGCTATTGACCGGGCTAATTTTGTTCCTGCCCCGCTGCGCCCCTTGTTGAGTGACACCCTGCAATGGACAATCGGGAAAAAAGACCTTTACAAACCGGATCTGATTATGCTCGATATCATTGCCAGTAATAACTGGCAGCGGCCAATCTATTTCTCCAGTACGCTGGCCAGTGAGCACTACCTGAATCTGAAGAACTATATGCAGGTGGAAGGGTACACGTATCGGCTTATGCCCGTAGCGGTACCGGGGGCCAGCGATGGATACGTTAATTCCGATATTATGTACACGAACATGACCAAGAAGATGGCCTGGCGTGAGATGAGTAACCCCGAAGTGTACTACGATAGTACTTACAAGCGTTCTCCGACGATCTCGGCCCGGATGGCTTTTCTACGGTTAGCGGATCAGTTGCTGCGGGAGGGGAAGACGAATAAAGCCCATCAGGCTCTGGAGGATTCACTGCGGGTACTGCCCGATAAAAGCATCCCGTATGATTACGTTTCTTCGAGTTACGTTCAATTGCTGTTCGCCGTCAACGAAGAAAAACAGGCAATCGCCATGGCGGATACGATGGCCGAACGAGCTGATCAGAATCTTACGTACGCCAAAAGTGGGCGAGGGCAATTTGGCAGCCCCGATGTCGATTTATACGTGTTACAGAACTTAGTAACCGCCTGCCGAGCCGCCAATCAACTGCCTTCGGCGACAAAGTATGAGACTGTATTTCAAAAGCACGTCGCTGCGTTTAATGAGTAAATTATGTGCTGCAAGCTATCGAGATAAGGTGAGGAGAAGGAGCTTGACGAGACCAGTGCGAATGGAGTATTGTATGATATTTTAAACGGTTTTCGGTAAATAACCCCCTAATAGGGGCTTGTTCCTAAGATTTCCGCTCTTAAAAAGGGTGATAACGTATTATTAGTAGGAAGTTTAACTAAATAGCTCGTTCTTGGGGCAAAATATAAACAAGCAATGGCAACAGGAACAGTTAAGTTTTTCAATGACACCAAAGGATTTGGCTTCATTAAACCCGATGACGGAAGCGAAGACGTATTTGTACACGTATCAGGATTGACCGACGAGGTTCGGGAAAACGACAAAGTAGAGTATACAGTCGAGCGTGGTAAAAAAGGCTTAAACGCAGTTGATGTTAAGCTAGCCTAACAAATCGCTCGTATAGCACTACCAAAGACATGCTGATAAGGCATGTCTTTTTTTTATGCCTTTTATCGCTGTAATCAAGATGAGTAAACTGGCAGTCTCTCGTGTTTTTGAGCAACTGCAACGATCTAACACGTGGCATCTGTCGGAGCACGAACGTAAAAGGGAGCCATGCGAAGTTGAGCTGTGGTAAAAAGATGAAACTGGGACTTTGCTGCCTGGTTGCTAACAACACTATTCCTGACGTACTGCTGCTTATTGCTGCTGGATGAATCTACCAGCACCTGGGTCGGAACGGCTCGGAAGTATTGCCGTTTTGGCAGTCTCAATTAGTACTTTATTGATGAAGTTAAGCCGGATATCGCAATCAACTTGTCCTGATATAGTGGCTTGCTATCTAGGCATGCTATTACCGGCTAATTAAAATTAGGTCTATTAAAAAAAGCATTTAAAGTCTATTCACGTTATATGGTAGTATTGCTTATCAACTAGTACCGTGAAGACTAAACAGGTCATAATGATTGATGATGACGAAGATGACTTTATGTTGCTTCAGATAGCCTTCCAGCAATATGCCCCCTGGATCAGACTGACTTGGTTTGATTCGTCGCATGCTTTTCTGGATTCCCATATCTGGCAACAGCAACCTATTGATTTATTTGTGTTTGACTTGCTGGTAGGCGAAAATGAGCCGCACTGGCAGGCAGTACTTCGTCAGCAGGTTGGCTGTCAGTCCGTGCCGATGATTATTCATTCGGGTAGTGAAGCCCCCGGCGATCGTCAGATGATGTTAAACGAAGGGGCGGCCGATTTTCTGATCAAAGCCGTGACCGCAAACGGAGTAAAACAAACCGTCGAACGTATGCTGGTCCACATGGCATAGACAGGGTATTGTATTGTGCCGACACTTTTGTGGGGATATAGTCAGATGCGTATTTTTGCTGGCCAATCCCTTGTTTAGTTTAGAAGATGTCGCTGAACGGCCCTATTTTATGCATTGATGACGATGAAGACGACCAGTATCTAATTCGTCAGTCCCTAGCTCAATTGAAGTTATCTAATCCCGTGGTATCGCTGACTGATGGCCAGCAAGCGCTGGACTATCTGTTAACCACGCAAGAGCGGCCGTTTCTAATTTTGTGTGACATTAATATGCCGCTCATGAATGGCCTGGAATTACGTCGTCAGGTCAACGCCAGTGAATATCTGCGCAAAAAATCCATTCCGTTTGTGTTTCTGACGACGACGGCCAGTGAATACTCCGTAGAGGAAGCGTACAAAGAGTCTGTACAAGGGTTTTATCAGAAAGCGACTACTTATCCAGCTCTTTCCCAGCAGTTGAAGTTGATCGTTGAATACTGGCAGAACTGCCTTCACCCAAATAGACGGATACTATAAAAGAACACCGCTTTTTTTCATAGCTGAATCCCGAAGAAAAAAGGTATTAGACGTTTGCTGGGTATGCTAATCACAAGCGAGATCAACGTCTGACGGGTGTGGCTTTATCCCATACCTCGATACGTTGACGAGCCAGCAGCAGATACGCGTCCCGGGTGTCCTGGGTTAGGTCTGACCATCTGGGTGATGGCTGACCATTGCGGTAAGCGTCATCGCGCAGAATAAGTCGTGCTAGAAAATGCACTTCATAGTCACAGTTTGACTGGTGAGTTAATTCACTCATAGTGGCCAGGAACGTGTCTGAAAATGGACTACTTAGTTGAATAAAGACTAAGAGCAAAAATTAAGCCTTTGTCATATTTTCCAGTGTGAAATTTTCGCGTTGAAAAATTAATTGTGGCTGACTCAGAAGAAAGTTATTCGAGAAACCGTTCGATTGAGGAGTCGATGGGACTGGAATTCGAAGCTGCGAGTACCAATCCGTCGGTTCAATACACATTTTGCGTCCGTTCCGGTTATAGAGTACAGTTACCATTGTGCACGTTATGAGTTGGTCTGCCAGTCAGTATAGGAAGTTCGAAGCGGAACGTAATCGACCGATCTACGATCTATTAGCCCGGATTCCGACGGTCAACGTGCAAACGGCAGTTGATCTGGGTTGTGGGCCGGGCAATTCGACCGAGTTGTTACGTGATCGCTTTCCGGAGGCAATTATCTCTGGTATAGACAGTTCGCCCGACATGGTTGATGCCGCTCGCCAGCGCCTACCCGATTGTCAGTTTGCCGTAGCGGACATTAGCACCTGGACAAGCAACGGCTCCTTTGGCGTAATTTTTGCGAATGCCGCCCTGCAATGGCTTCCTGACCATGCGTCACTATTCCCCCGACTTATTCGCCAACTGGAACCGGGCGGCAGCCTGGCGGTACAAATGCCGGACAACGCTAACGAGCCCGCCCACCGACTTATGCGGGAAATCGCTGACAAAGGCGCGTGGGCGGAAAAGCTGGCCCCGGCCAAGAACCGGATGGAACGTCACGGGGCCGACTGGTACTATCAGTTGTTACGTAATACGGTCAGCGACTTAGATATCTGGCGAACAACGTATTATCATCCGTTACCAGGTGGGGCAGCCGCGGTCGTAGAGTGGTTTAAAGGCACCGGGTTACGCCCGTATCTGGAGCTTCTTTCCGAAGAAGAACGGGTTACTTTCCTGGAACAGTATCAGCAGGAAATAGCCCTGGCTTATCCGCCACTCTCCGATGGAACCGTACTATTACCCTTCCCCCGACTGTTTATTGTTGCGGTTCGATAGCGACTGGATATCCGCCAGTCTGATTGGTGATAGTAACCGAAGTAGATGTAAAGTCTCCTTCTGGATAGCTTGGTTCTAACATCGGTGCGGCAAGTAGAGTTATCGCTAGCAAGTACCAGATCTTTGTCCGGCTATGTCTATTGAGTCGTTGCTTATTACGTATGGCTATCCCATTTTATTCGTTGGTGTCCTGATTGAAGGCGAAACGTTCTTAATTCTGGCGGCTTATCTGGCGCACCGGGGCTATCTAAACCAGACGGGCATTATTGCCGTCGGCGCTTTGGCTACGTTTCTGATTGTGCAGGCATTGTTTCATGCGGGACACCGGTACGGTCCGCGCGTGCTGGCCCGGCGTCCAAAATGGCAGCCTCGTGTAAGCCGGGTGCAACAGCTGTTTCATCGCTACGGGGCTGGCCTGGTTGTTGGCTTCCGCTTCCTGTTCGGCCTACGAACGATCATCCCTTTGACAATTGGTATGGTTCATTATCCAGCGCTCCGGTTTACGCTACTGAACGCGTTCGGAGCGGTGCTGTGGACAACCGTTATTGTTTTGGCCGGTAATGGTATTGCGCAACTTGCCGAAACGCTGGTTGAGGATTTGCGGAAGCACGAGTGGATCATCGTCGTACTGGTAGCGCTGGCGGGCGGCATTTACGGACTCTATCATCTTTACAAACAACCCAAGCTGACGAGCGAGCCGGTTTCAACGGAAGAATGAATTACTATCGAAATTTTCTACAACGCGCCGTATAACTGACTACGAAATCAGGCTGAATGCGCTAACGCACTTAGCCTGATTCATAAAACGTAAGCCAGACCACTCGGTCTTACTTGCCGTTGTACAGAACGTAACGTATCACTGTGACGAACGTATTGGCGTTCTGATTTCGGTCAGTTTGGTCAAGGTCGTCCAGCTTTGGTATAAACCGCGTGGTATGTGAAAACAGCCTTTCCATTTTCCTCCCTTGAGCGGTAATAATACGTCTCCCTGCCGGTTCAGATAGCCAAACCACTCACCAGCAGCGGGGTCCGGGAAGTGCGACCAGGTGTAGGCGTGAACCCGCTCGAACCACTCCCAACAGGCCGGATTACCCGTAAACAAGTAGCCTTTCAGGAGGCTGATCAACGTTTCGACGTGGACCCACCAGAGCTTCTGATCCCATTCGAGTTGCTGGGGCGGATGCCCATGGGCATCCATGAAATAATACAAGCCACCGAACTGCTGGTCCCAGGCGTACGTCAGGGTATCCAGCGTAATCTGGACCGCCCGCTGCAAGAGCGACTGATCGTTTCGACGGACGGCCAAATCCATAATGAACCACATGGCTTCAATCGCGTGACCGGGATTGAGCAGCCGCCCCTCAAACGAATCTGATGCTTGCCCGTTGGGCGTAACGTTTTCCCGAATTAGTCCCAGTGCCGGGTCGTAGAAAACGTCCATAACCTCATGAATACAGGCGTCGATTGTTTGTTCTACCAACGGCCTGTCCAGCAGAGACTCTATCTCCAGAGCCAGATTGCACAGGATCATAGGCAGGGCGAAATTCTTCAACGGTCGCGTGGAGGCTACAGCCTTATTCCAATGTCCTTTAGGGTTGTCGCGTCGGTTTAGTATCCGCTGGAATGTCGTCTGGGCAATATGCGCATCTTCGTCACGACCCGTTGCCTGCGACAACTGGCCAAAAGCCATGGTGGCAAAGCAGTCCGAGAAAATGTTGTAAGGTTGTACCAGTGGGGCGCCCGCACATGTTAGCGAAAAATACCAGTCGCCGTTTGGGGAGCGGCCGTGGGTCCGCAGGAAGTCGGCCCCATGCTGGGCTAGTGTCAGCCAGTCGGGTCGTTGCTCCACACGGTTATACAGCATGGAGAAGGTCCACACCTGCCTTGCCTGTAACCAGATGAACTTATCGGTATCGTATACGGCGCCGTTTCGGTCGAGGCACGTAAAAAAGCCGCCGAATTCCGGGTCAGGTGAATGCCGTTGCCAGAAGGGGAGCACATCGTTCAGTAAAGCGTCGCGGTATTGCTGCGCGTAGGCTTGAATAGAGGAAAGGGGAGCGGTCATGTTACGTATTTTTTGGGGCGTAGCAACTGAATACAGCGTTGGCAGTCGTTGCCGTTCAGAAGGAAACCAGCGTTTATAGTCTGAGCATCCTGCTTACTGGCTGCATCCGTTAGTGATGGGCGTAGGTCAACGGACATCTTGCCCGTTCGCCAGCCTACCACCGCTAATTCAGATCCTGATAGGGAAAAGAAGCATAGACAATCTGGGTATAGTTGTCCTTTTCGTAGAGTACGCCGACCTGTCCGGCGGATGGGACAACGAGATCCGAGTAAGCGGCCGAACCGTTGTACACTTCTTTACCCGCCGACCAGTGCTGACCACCATCCTTACTGACCCGCACGGTCAGCCGTTCTCGTTTGGTTTGACTATTGGGATTGCTGAATAGAAGCGCCGATTGACCACCGCCAAGGGGGTAATCGATCATGCTGCCCTGACAAACGGGGTCCGGTAAATCCTGCGCTACCTCCACTGGCTCCCAACTGATTCCTGCGTTGGACGAACGAGCCAATAGCCGATTTTTAACGTCGCCCGACTGATTCCGGATGTTCATCAGAATGCCTCCTTCGGACGTTTCGGCTGCGGTACTTTCGTTGCCGCCTGGATAAGGAATTGTCGGCGAAAGCTGCCAGCTTTTGCCGTGATCGTCGGAGTAGAAACCATGCGCTCTGTAATCCTGAAAATGGGGCTGCGGTGACCCCGCGGAGTGATTGGCAGCTACGAAGATCCGCCCTTTGTGTGGGCCTTTTTGTAGTTGTAAGGCATGCCCCGGCGTGTTTGCGTACGACCGCCAGTCTTCCGAAAAGGAGTACGCCGGATTGGTAGCGGGTTGATTGGGGCGGGATACCTGTTTGGTAATGTTAACGGGCTCCGACCAGGTTTTGCCGGCATCTGTACTGGTAATGTACCAGACCTCGCGAACCGCTTTCCCCTTACGTACATCGCTCTCGGAGGCTGATCCTGTATTGTACAGCAGAAATAGCCGCCCCTTCGGGAATTGACGATCAGACCGGTCATAAACAGGGGCTGGGTTGCCCACCTGCAAGGCGCCAACATCGGCTACGCGGCTGATGGCTGACCATGTTTTCCCGCCGTCTTTGCTGCTGCGCATCACAATATCGACGTCGCCATAATCGCCACAGTCTGTAACCCGTCCTTCGGCAAAAGCCAGCAATTCACCCTCGGGTGTGCGGACAATTGCCGGAATCCGGTAGCAGGTATACCCACCTTCGCCATTCCGAAAGACGACGGTTTCCGTAACGCTGGCCGAACGCGGGGCACTGCTTACTGGCGGTACTACGTGTGGAGACGCCGGGGAAAGCCCATTGACGGTGAGTCCGAGACTCAGAAGGAAAGCAGATAGCATGACCAAGAGTTAGAATAAACGTTGGAAATGATTTTCGAAGTGATTCCGCATCGCATTTCGGAATGTTTCCGGGTTGCCATGTTGCAAAGCGTCGACCAGACCCCGGTGCGACACGAACTTCTTGTGCTGGACGGGCTTTTTCAAAAGTCCACTTTCGTGGACGTACTTGAAAATAGGCAGCAGCATGCGCTGGAACCGACGTAACGTTTGGTTCCCGGTGATGTCGTAAAGCTTGCCGTGGAAACGAATCTCCTGGTCGGCATCAAATACCATTTCCTGCGTATTGACCGGCTCTTCGGCTACGATGGCGTAGAGTTCATCAATGTCCGCCTGCGTGATTCGTTCGAAAAGCAGATCCCCCATGCCAATTTCCAGGACGATGCGAAGTTCAAAAATGTCGCGCAGGGTCTCGCCGTCCAGAATGCCGGGATACATCGTCTTCTCGATCAGCGACAGCAGATCTGGATTGGTGATGACCGTACCACGCTTCTTTTTGGACTCAAGCAGACCCCGCATGCGTAGCCGGAGCATAGCTTCCCGAATAACGGTCCGGCTAACGCCCAACTGAGCCGCCAGCTCGATCTCCGTCGGAATGACATCTCCAGCTTTCAGGCTATGAGTGTCGAAATAGGCCAGCAGATCCGCTTCCACTTTATCGACAAGTGTGCCCGGCTCCGATAGCTCTCCATGAATAGCAGCGTAATCCATATATTATGTAGTACTTAATAGTTGAGTCCTCTTTGAATAAGTCTGACAATATTCCGCAAAAAGAAGGGTAAATAAAAATTTTTAGCCCAATTTGGAAATATTATGTACAACATAATACTTTTGTAAAATCAAATTAGTCTTTGTTTCATCCTAAAATTGGGTACAAGATGCCAAATTGTACAAGCTGTGTTAGGCAATATGTATTACTTATTGTCTTCGTGTTGAGTACGCTGTCAGGCTGGGGCCAGACAACAACGCTGTCCGGAACTATCCGGGACAAACGTACTGGAGAGACACTGCCCGGAGTCAACATTACGGTAAAAGGCACCAGCCGGGGAACCGTAACTGACAGCGACGGTCGGTTTTCACTGGCCGTTCAGAAGGACGACGTACTGATTGTGTCGCAGATCGGCATGGCCACGCAGGAGGTAGCCGTAGCCGGGCAAAGCACACTGACCATTACCATGAGCGAAAACGCACGTAGTCTGGATGAAGTGGTGGTCGTAGGCTATGGCCAGCAAAGTCGTCGGACGTTGACGGGCTCGGTAGCGAGTATCGACAACACGGTATTAAAATCGGTGCCCCGGACCAATGCCGCGACGGCGCTGCAAGGGACCGCTCCCGGGTTACGAGTACAGCAAACGACGGGGCAGCCCGGAGCCTCACCCAACATTGTGCTACGCGGAGGAACGGATTTTGGTGGTTCGGGCTCGCCCTTGTACGTTGTCGATGGGGTAATTGTTCCGTCGCTGTACGGGATCAACGCGCAGGACATCGAGAAGATGGACGTATTAAAAGATGCGGCTTCGACGGCTATTTACGGGGCGCGGGCCGCCAATGGCGTCATTCTGGTGACCACCAAAAAAGGAAAGAAAGGGCGGACGTCGGTGACGTATACGTTCAAACACGCAGCCAATTACGTTCGACGTAATCCACTTCAGTACATGAGCGCCGAAGACTACATCCGCTGGAATCGCCAGGGGTTAGGCAGCCGGTACGCAGCCGCTCAGGCCGATAATAACACGGCGGAGATGAACAACGCCCGCAATCAGTTGACGGGTGCCTGGGGCTGGGGCCTCAATTCGGACTGGACCGCGCCCGATGGTAAATATTCGACCCAACTGCTAACGAACGCTAACCGCGGTCTGCTCAACGATCCGCAGTATAGCCTGATGGTGGATAAAAATCCGTTCAATTCCGCCCAGATGGATAGTATTCTGTACCGATCCACCTCGCAGCGACAACTGGAAGATCTGATTCTACAAACGGGTGTGCTCAATGAACACTACCTGAATGCCTCGGGGGGCAATGACATGGGCACGTTCTCGCTGGGCGTCGGGAGTCTGAGCGATCAGGGAATTATTATTGGTTCGGGCCTGAAGCGATTGAATCTGAATTTCAATGGCGGGCTAAACGTCGGGAAAAACCTGACAATAGGATTAAACCTAGGGGCTTACAGCACCAGCAGTACACCGTCTTACCTGACGGCCGATGGGGGCGGGGGCCTGGCAGGAGGTATTGTTCAGCGATTCACGGGTATCGCGCCCACCGTTCGGCTGACAAACGACATTACCGGCGCTCAACTGCCGGGCGTGGATGGAAGTACGTTAGGAAACCCGAATTATTTTCAGGACAAATTTCTCAATACCACCGGTGAGCAACGCTATTCTGGTGGGCTGAACGTAGAGTACCGGATCACGCCCTTTCTCAAAGCACTGGGTAGCGCGTCCGGCTATTACCGCTACACCACGAACGACCAGTTTACCAAATCCTACATTAACGGTACGGGGGGCGCGCTGGTAGCCACGCGTAACGCATCATTCTCGAATGTCCGCACAAGTCAGTACACCTATAATGGTTTTCTGCAGTACGACAAGGAATTTGGTCGGCATATGGTATCGGTACTGGGTGGGGGCGAATTTTACGAGTTCCGGCAGTACAGTTACGGGGCAAGCGCCAACCTGGCAGCGACCGACTTTATTCCGTGGCTGTCGGCCTCCACGGCCGCGGTGGGTATCCCTTCGTCGGCGTTTAACAGCTGGCAGCGACTGGCGTCAGGTATCGGACGGGTCAATTACAATTACGCCGATAAGTACCTGCTGACGCTCAACATGCGGTACGATGGGACGTCTAAACTAACGACCAATCGCTACGGATTTTTCCCCGGTGTCTCGGCCGGCTGGAACCTAAGTAATGAAGAGTTTTTTACCAATTCACCCCTGCGGAAATACGTATCGGTGATGAAACCCCGGATCAGCTGGGGCGTTAACGGAAGTATCAACCCACTGGACGCCAGTGGAAATGCCCTGCTCAACGATTACGCGACTACCCCGCAGTACGTCAACATCGGTATTTACAGCGGCCAGCCGGGTTTTGCTGCCGGGGGGCTAACGAACACGGATTTACGTTGGGAACGGTCCAGTACGCTTAACATTGGTCTTGATCTTGGCCTGTTCAACAACCGGGTTACGTTGATCACCGATTACTTTATCCGGAACGTATACGATAAAATATCGACCCTGACTATTCCCGCCTGGACGGGGTATAGTAACTACCTAACAAACCTGGGGCAATTACAAAACCGGGGTATTGAACTGGATATCCGGACGCAGATTCTGCGGCCAACGCGGGAAGGAGGGTTGTCGTGGGCAGTGAATGCCAATTTCTACAGCATTCGTAATTTCGCCATCAAGCTGCCTAACAATGGGCTGCCCCTGAATCGGCAAAGTGCCTATCAGGTGTTCGATCCGGCCAGCAACCAATTGATTTGGGTGGGAGGTCTGCAGGAAGGGCAGCGAGTTGGCCTCGATCAGGTGTACGCGCCGGTCTATGATGGCCTGTACAAAACCCAGGCTGATCTGGATGCCCGGTCCAACTTCTATAACTCGTATCTACCGTACACCAATAAACGGATCAAGCTGCTGGGCGATGCTCGCTGGCGCGACCTTGATCGCAACGATACGCTGGATTATCGCGATTTTACCTACGTTGGTCGCACAACTCCTACCATTCAGGGCGGCTTTTCGTCGAGCTTGAGTTGGAAAGGATTTACACTCTTCGGGCAGTTCGATTATTCGCTGGGCTTTGTCATTGCCAACCAATCGTACCTGCGGGGCATGTCACAGGTGCAAGGATCGCAGAACGGACCGGTCGACGTGACTAACACCTGGACACCCGACAACCCGACGGCTACGTTACCGCGCTACTACTGGGCGAACTACGCCCGCAACTATTTCACCGACGCGGGGGGCAGTGCGACAGCGCCGGCGAACTTCTGGCAGAAAGGAAATTACGTCTGCATGCGGGA
The DNA here is from genome assembly GCF_054776615.1 of Spirosoma pomorum. Lineage (NCBI taxonomy): Bacteria > Pseudomonadati > Bacteroidota > Cytophagia > Cytophagales > Cytophagaceae > Spirosoma > Spirosoma pomorum. The sequence continues at coordinate 168,063 of NZ_BAAHBP010000002.1, read as the reverse complement.
AGTAACGCTGAGTTACGACGCGCCCAATACGCTGCTGGAGCGCCTGACGGGGAAACGGGTGCAAAGTCTGCGCGTATTCCTGACGGGCTCAAACCTGGCCTATCTAACCAAATACAATGGGACGTTCCCTGAAGTGGGCGGTAATGACGTAGGTCGTTTCCCGCTGCCGCGGACCGTAACGCTAGGTGCTACGATTGGACTATAACCTTCTGCAACATCATGAGAAATTATAAATTAACGCTGGCACTTACCGGCTGCCTGAGTCTATCCGCCGGTCTGTTTTCCTGCGAACAACAATTGGCTGAGGTGGTGCCGCAAACCTCGTTGAACCAGTCTCTGGCTCTGACGGACGCCAACGCGGCCCAGACGTTGTACACGGGCGTGTACGCATCGCTGCGTACCTACCAGGCAACCTTGTTCCAGCTCGGCGAAATGCGGTCGGACATCTGGGCCGACGGGCTGTACACCGAATCCGAAGATGGTACGCTGAAGCAACTCTGGTCGCACAACATCAGCGCTGTCAACGTACCGTTTTCCAACTGGGCCGGTTTGTATACGTTGGTAGACCGGATCAACACGGTGATCAACCTGTTTCCCGATGCTCCGCTAGCCGAAACAGCCCGGAATCGCTATCTGGCGGAGATGTATGGACTACGGGCGTACGTATACTACACGCTGCTGAAAACCTGGGGCGGGGTGCCGATTACGACTGAGCCCGTAACAACAATTGGGAATATCAGTGAGCTGTATCGCGAGCGGGCTACTCCCGAAGCCGTTATGCAGCTTATCAAAAGCGATCTGGAAAAATCCCTTTCCCTGTTCGGCGATAATAACACCTTTACGGCGAAGCGGACCTACTGGAATCGAGCGGCTACGCAGACTTTGAAGGGTGACGTATTCATCTGGTCGGGTACACACCTGGGGGGCGGGGCCACTGATTTCAACACCGCCCGAACCGCACTCGAAGAGGTGAAAGCGTTGTCGACGCTTGGGTTGCAGGCTAGCTATGCCGATGTCTTTGACCCAACCAAAGAAACCAACAATAAGGAAATTATCGTTGCCCTGAGCTTTGAGAAAAACGAAGCGGTGATGGGCGCTTACGGAAGTTTCCAGGTGAACACGACCCAGGCCAGTACGCTGGTGCTCGACCCGGTTCCGGGGCTGGCGGTTTCGGTTAGTTCGGTGTACCCATACGTAGCGGGGGCCAGCCGGGTAGGTTTGTCGCCGGGGATGATCACGCAATTGTCGACCGGTACTGATCAGCGGATTCGCCCTTCGTTCCGGGTGATGTACCGCAATACGTCGGGGAACCCAATTGCTGGGGTGTTGCTGACCAAATTCATTGGTCGGGTCGACGCCGGGACGCAACTGTACGACAGTGACTTTCCGATTTATCGATACGCGGACGTGCTGCTGTTGCTGGCCGAAGCCAAAACGAAAAGCGGAGCCGATCCGTCGGCGGAAATCAACGCGATCCGGGCACGGGCCTATGGTTCGGGTTATACCGCCTACACTAACGGCTCCCAAACTGCCAACATGAACGCGATTCTGGCCGAATACCTGCGTGAGTTTATTGGTGAAGGAAAACGCTGGTGGGCGCTCCGCCGGGCGGGTAATGAGTATGTGTTCAGTACGATCAACTCGGCTTACTTACCGTCCTCGCAGGCCTACAAGCTGCTCCTGCCCATTTCGGTGGCGATGCTCAACGCTGATCCAAAGCTGAAGCAAACACCTGGTTATTAGAAGTTAATTTGTTTATAGGTTATGTAGTAGAGGCATTTCTCCGGGAAATTTCCCGGAGAAATCTAATCCCTGATTGAATTAAAAGTACAGATGATACACAACGAAAAAATTACTGGACTGGTAGCCGCTCCGTTTACCCCCATGCACGCCGACGGGCAGCTAAACCTCGATCTGATTCCGCAGTACGCCCGGTTTCTGGTGCACAATGGCGTGAAGGGTGCTTTTGTGGGCGGGTCTACCGGCGAAGGTGTTTCCCTTTCCTTCGCCGAAAAACAGGCTCTGCTGATGGCCTGGGGGGCGGTCGATGAACCCGAGTTGCAGAAAATAATGCTCGTGGGCGGTACTTCGCAGACCGAAAGTATCGAGTTGGCGCGGTTGGCCGAGCAGCATGGATTCGACGCCATTGCCGTACTGGCGCCCTATTACTTCAAACCCGCCACAGTCGATTTGCTGGTTGAGTTCTGCGTGGGTATTGGCGAAGCGGTACCAGCTATTGGGCTGTACTTTTATCACATTCCGGCTTTGACGGGAGCGGCTTTGCCCATGATTGATTTCCTGACGAAGATTGATGGACGGCTGCCTAATTTCCGGGGTATAAAGTATACGCACAACGACCTGATGGATTATCGGCGGTGCCTGCGATTCGGTGATGGGAAGTACGATCTATTGTGGGGGTGGGACGAAATCTTCATCTCCGCCATGGCGATGGGCGCTCGGGGGGCGGTTGGTAGTACGTTTAATTACGCAGCCCCGGTGTATCAGGAACTGATGGCGGCTTTTGATTCGGGCGATCTGATCCGGGCCCAGGCCATGCAGGACAAATCCATCGAGATTGTCCGGCTGCTGGGTAAGTACGGTGGCATCGCCACGGGTAAAGCGTTTATGCGCGCGGTGGGGCTGGATTGCGGTACGTTCCGACTACCCGTTGCGAACATGACGACGGAGCAGTATCAGCACTTCCTTGCCGAGGTAGACCAGATAGGTTTTTATGGGACTGCTTCCCAGCAGCCGGTTGTTGCCTTCAATTTATGAAACGTGGCTGGACGACACTGTTACTATTACTCGGTATGATACATCCGTTGATGAGTCAGCCCCGTTCTCCGTTGACGTACAGTCAACTGCCGGATCTGCCTGCCCTAAACGGTAAGCCAAACCCGGGCCTTGCCGGTGCCTTTGCGGGTATGAGCCAGGGGGCGCTTCTGCTGGCGGGTGGGGCCAATTTCCCGGACGGCTATCCCTGGCAGAATGGAAAGAAAATGTGGCACAACGCCATTTATGTCCTCGACCAACCGGAGAAGACCAGCGCATGGCGGCAGGTAGGCACGTTGCCACGGCCAGTCGCTTACGGAGCCAGCGTTACCTGGAATGACCAGCTTATCTGTCTGGGCGGGAACGACGCGACGCAGGCGTACGCGGATGTGTGGCTGTTGTCCTGGGATCGGGCAGCAGGGCGGGTACGCACCAAAAACCTGCCCCCGCTGCCGGTGGCGCTGGCGAATCTGTCGGCTGCCGTGGTTGGAAATGAGCTATACGTCTTCGGTGGGGAAGCGAACGGAGAGGCCGTAAAAACGCTGTACGTATTGACTGTACCGACTCCTGAGAAGGGCTGGCAGCAGCACACGAACTTTCCTGGAGCCGCCCGGGCCTTCACGGCATTGGTTGCCCTGGAACAACCCGGCTCTCCTGTTCTGGCGGTGCTGGGCGGTCGGCAGACCAGTAATCGGCAGACAACCGTACTGGCTGATGCGTACCAGTACCACATCCGCGAGAAACGATGGTCCCGCCTGGCGGATTTACCCGTGGCTGTGGCCGCTCACGAAGCGACGGGTACGCGCGCGGGACAAATCCTCGTCCTCGGCGGAGATGACGGGGTTCGACTCCGCCAGATTGAACAGCTAAACAACAAAATTGCGTCGGAAAGTAGCCACCCGGACGTAACGAAATGGATACAGCAACGTAACGAGTTACAGGCCAATCATCCCGGTTTCCGCCGGGAGGTCTGGCAATACCAGACTGTGACGAAAGGCTGGTCAGTGGTAGACACGCTGCCTTTTCCGACGCCCGTTACAACGACCCTCGTGCGTTGGCAAGGGTCGTTTATTCTGCCTTCGGGCGAGATTGCGCCGGGGATACGAACGCCCGCCATCCGTGTTATCACGCCCACTGAACCCTAACCCTTATGCGTAAACAGACGGCATACGAACGTGCTTACCCCTGGATTGTCGTTGGACTGCTTTGGATCGTGGCCATGCTAAACTACCTGGACCGGCAAATGCTGGCTACCATGCGGCCTTCGATGCAGACCAGCATTACGGAGTTGCAGTCAGCCACCAATTTCGGTCGGCTGATGGCGGTTTTCCTCTGGATCTACGGACTAATGAGCCCCGTATCGGGAATAGTGGCCGACCGGATCAACCGGAAATGGCTGATCGTTGGCAGTCTGTTCGTCTGGTCGGGGGTGACGTTTTCCATGGGATACGCTACTACGTTCGATCAACTGTACGGTTTACGGGCGGTGATGGGCGTGAGCGAAGCGCTATACATTCCGGCAGGACTGTCCCTGATTGCTGATTTTCACACCTCCAAAACTCGGTCACTGGCCGTCGGGGTCCACATGACCGGCTTATACATGGGGCAGGCGCTGGGTGGTTTCGGCGCTACGCTGGCGGAGAGTTATTCCTGGAATAAGGCCTTTCAGGTATTCGGCCTGGTAGGTATTGGGTACGCGTTGGTACTAGCGCTGTTCTTACGGGAAGTGAATCGATCGCAAGTCGTAGCGGAACCGTCGCTTAACCGAACCGGCTTGTCAGGCGTACCATTCACCAAGGGGCTGGCCCTGTTGCTGGGAAATGTGTCATTCTGGGTTATTCTTTTTTATTACGCTATTCCCAGCCTGCCGGGCTGGGCGACCAAAAACTGGTTGCCTACGCTCTTTGCCTCCAGCCTGCATATCGACATGGCGCAGGCCGGTCCGTTGTCGACCATCAGCATTGCGGTATCATCCTTCCTCGGTGTAATTATTGGTGGAATCATGTCCGATCGCTGGGTGCAGATAAATGTACGGGGACGGATTTATACCAGTGCGATCGGGCTGTCGCTCACGATTCCGTCGCTGCTGCTGATTGGCTTCGGCGATTCACTTATCAGCGTGATTGGTGCTGCACTTTGCTTTGGGTTTGGGTATGGGATGTTCGATGCCAACAACATGCCCATTTTGTGTCAGTTCGTGCCGGCTCGTAGCCGGGCAACGGCCTACGGATTAATGAATATGACGGGCGTTTTTGCGGGGGCACTGGTGACTAACTGGCTGGGTAAGTCGATGGATGCTGGCCAGCTGGGTAGTGATTTCGCCCTGCTGGCGGGTATCGTTTTCGTCGCGCTGCTGGTTCAGCTATTTTTTCTCAAACCTCAGGTGGCTGACTTTACGATCAGTCAGGAACGGGAGTTTTCGACGGTCAATGATCAATAAACGATTTATTTCGGTCAGCTTAGGCTGGCTACTCGTTGGGTGGTTGTTTATTTGTCCAGCGCTGGCTCAGCAACGGCCAAAGCTAACGATAGCCGATGTCTGGCAATCAGGCATGGTTATCCAACGTAATCAACCTGTCACCATATGGGGGCGGGGCCTGCCGGGGGCAGCGGTACGGGCTGTTTTTAGACGTGAGAAACGTACTGCTACCGTGGCTGCTGACTCGTCCTGGTTGGTTACGTTTTCAGCCCGTCCGGCTTCCGTTACCCCTGTCTCGATTCGGGTAGAAAGCCAGGCTGAGCGAATCATTCTAACCGATGTCCTGATTGGCGATGTCTGGCTTTGTGCGGGGCAGTCAAATATGGCGTTTGAGTTGAAAAACGATCGGTTTGCCTCTGAGATATTGCCTAAGGTCCACAACTCGCTGTTACGTTTACTAAATCGGCGACCGGCTCTTACCACTTACAAGGCTGCCTACAAACCGTCGGACCGGAAGCACCTCCTACCAGACCACTTCTACCAGCCTGCCCACTGGCAGTCGGCCGACTCGGCGTCGGCGCGGCTATTTTCCGCCGTTGGGTATTACGCTGGTCAGCGCGTTCAGCAACAAACTGGCATTCCGATCGGGCTGATCAGCGTAGCCGTTGGCGGTTCGCCCACCGAAGCCTGGCTACGCCCGGACTCAAGGACTGGCCAGGTGGTTTCGGATGCGGTGTTCAAGGGCGACTGGCTAACCAACCCGGCATTGGAACCCTGGTGTATTGAGCGCGGGCATGAGAACCTGGATTCGTTGCTGCTGGCCGCTCGTGCCGTTCCAAAGGATTCGCTGGGTTATAATCATCCATTTAAGCCCGGATTCCTGTATGCTGCGGCCATCCAACCGTTACTTCGTCTCGGTATCGCCGGAATTCTATGGTATCAGGGTGAAAGTAACGCTTTGAGCCAGGCGCGGGTCGTGCAGCACGAACAGCTTTTCCCGCAGTTGCTGGCCGATTGGCGGGCTGACTGGCAACGGCCTGATTTGCCGGTGTATTTCTGTCAGTTGTCATCCATCGGAACCGAACGGGGGTATAAGTCAGAATACTGGCCCCTGTTTCGCGACAGCCAGCGCCGTATGGCGGACAGCCTGCCGCATGTGGGTATGGCTGTTACCAGCGATGTAGGGCATGCGTGGGATGTTCATCCGACCAACAAAAAAGCTGTAGGGGAGCGGCTGGCGGGCGTAATGCTGGCCGGGACATACGAACAGAACGAATTACTGTCTCCCTCAGTAAAGCAGATCGTTCGAAGCCAGACTGGCTGGACGATTACGTTCGCTGACGCAGGCACGGGGCTCCATACCGCCGACAGACAACCCGTACGGGGCTTTGCGCTGGGTGACGAAACCGGTCCGAAAACGGCTATCTCAGCCACACTATTACGGCAGACGGTCAAGCTGGAAACGAGTGATCGCGCTGCCGGAACGTACCTATACTATGGATGGCAGCCCTTTAGTACAGCTAATGTCGTCAACAGCGCTGGGCTGCCCCTGTCAACCTTTCGTTTGCCTTTACCATGAGTCGTTTACTTTTTTGGGGCCTGCTGTTGATACACTTAACCGGACAAGCTCAGCGGCCGTCTCTGCTGCCCCTACCCCGAGAACTGATCTGGACGAAGGCTGCGTTTGTCCTGACGGGGGCCATTCGGGTAAGGGTAAATCAGGCCGGGGCACAACCCATTGCTGATTCGATTACTCGTTTCGTGCAGGAGATTAGCCGCGTAACAGTAAACCCCTCTGTAGCCCCGGCTCGGGGTGAAAAAACAATTGAACTGCTGCTGGAACCTGACGGGACGTTTCATCAGAAGCCCGAAGGATACGCCCTGACGATAATGAAAACGTCCGTGCAAGTGCGGGCGGCTACGTTACGGGGGCTATTCTGGGGGTATCAGACCCTCCGACAACTCTATACCCAGAAGCCCCGGCCAGCGTTGGTGGGCTGTACCATTGTTGATTCGCCCGCCTTCCCGATTCGAGGGTTTATGCACGACGTTGGGCGCAGTTTTATCCCGCTGGAACGGCTCAAGCAACACATCACCGTACTGGCCCGCTACAAAATCAATACGTTCCACTGGCACCTGACCGAAGATCTGGCCTGGCGCTTGGCGAGCGATAGCATTCCAAACCTGACTGACTCGTCGGTAACGCACCGGCTTCCGGGGCAGTTTTACACAAAGCAGCAGGCGCGTGAACTGGCTGAATTCTGCCGGGCCAACCACGTTCTGCTCATTCCCGAACTGGATATGCCGGGGCATAGTGCCGCTTTCAAACGAGCGACTGGGTACGACATGCAAAGTGACGAAGGCAAGGTGTTGGTAAAGAAGTTGCTACGTGAGGTCTGTGCACTGTTCAATGAGCCCTACATCCATATTGGAACCGACGAAGTCGCTTTTAAGGATGCTTCGTTTGTGCCCGAGATGGCTGCTGTTGTACGCGCCTGTGGCAAGGAAGTGATTGGCTGGTATCCAGGTGCCGCCCTGGATGGGAAGGCCATTCGCCAACTCTGGATACGTAACGATCAGCCGCTCCCACCCATGCGGATTATTGAGTCCCGAAATCTGTATTTTAACCATTTTGCCACGCAGGCCGACCTGATTAGCCTGTTCCAGCGGAATCTGTGCGATGTTCCGGAAGCCACCCCTGATCGACTGGGGGCCATTGGTTGCGTATGAAACGACCGGAACGTAGCGGATGTGGATCAGATCGAACGACTCAATGGGTTTTACCCGCTGGTGCTTACCCTGGCCGAACGCGCCTGGCGGGGTGGGGGACAGCCCGAAACCGAAGCGGGGGCCGTATTAACTGACAAGGCGGCTTTTGCTGAGTTCGAAACGCGACTGCTGGCGCATAAGAACGCCTATTTTAGTCAACTATCGTTTCCGTATGTGCGGCAGGCGGATCTGCGCTGGCGGCTGAGCACGCCATATTCGAATAGGGGTGATTTGACGGCTCAGTTTCCGCCAGAAACAAATGCCGACGACTTCCCCGGTGTGGAGGCCACGGGAGCAACGATTTATTTACGGCACACGTGGGGGCCAGGTATTGTTCGGGCCTACATCAATGATCCGAAGCCCAATCATACCGTATATGCCTATACGTACGTGTTTTCTCCCCGAAACCAGCAGGTCGGCGTCTGGCTTGATTTTCACAACTACGGCCGCTCGGAGAAAGACGCTTCCCCACCCACCGGCGCCTGGGATTACAAAGGAAGTCGTATCTGGATCAACGGAGAAGCGATCAAACCGCCTGGCTGGGCACAGCCGGGTCTTCATCCAACAACCTTGGAAACCAGCTACGCGAATGAACCGTACGAGAACCGCCCACCTGTACCAATTCAGCTAAAAAAAGGCTGGAATAGAATCCTGCTCAAGCTACCGGTAGGCGCTTTTCAGACGACCGATTACCGACTGGTCAAGTGGTTGTTTACCTGCGTATTCGTCCGTCCCGCCGGTGTAAATTTTGTTGAAGCCAATGAGCTGATTGTATCACCTGATCAGCGCCAAGACTGACTTCGGTACACAGACTACAGCAGAAACGTAAAAGGTACGTTTGGAGAAGAGGCTACTTGACCAGGTAGCTCACAAAGGCAATTTTTCGGCTGTCCGGGCTCCAGGAGGGTACGTTGATGGTGCCCTGCCCCCCGAAGAAAACGGGTGTCAGGTCTTTGATGGCTTTCGTTTTAGGATTCATCAGGCGGAGTTTGACGTTTTTGCCAAACAAATGGGCTTGCTTCTCGTCGGATGTATAGGCAATGTACACGAGCCAGTTATTATTGGGGGAGGGGTGAGCAAACCAGTTCGAATGATCATCAAACGTCAGCTGCTCGGGCTGTGATCCGTCGGCCAGCATCCGCCAGATCTGCATATGCCCGGTGCGGTACGAGTTGAAATAAATGTACTTCCCGTCGGGGGAGTACTCCGGCCCATCGTCCAGACCCTCGGTGGTCGTCAGGCGCTTTTCCGTGCCGCCGTCGATGCCAATCGTGTAAATATCATAATTGCCGTTACGTTCAGCGCAGTAGGCCACCGTTTTACTGTCCGGGGTCCAGCCGTGCCAGTAGGAAGGTACGTCGGCCGTAAGGCGTCGGGGCTCTCCCCCCGCAATCGGTACCACGAAAATGGCGGACTTGTACGATTTCGTTGACGGATTACTACGATCGTTGTGGCTGATAGCCAGCCATTTTTTATCGGGCGAAATGCCATGGTCGTTGTTGCACTGCGTGGCGAAACCCGTGTTGAGTTCCGCCATTTCTTTTGACGCCAGGTTCAGCGTGTACACTTTACCCTTACTGTTGAGAATAAGGTAATTATCGGGGTGCCAGTTAGGAGCCTCGAAGTGACGTTTAACGGAGAGAATCGTATCAATTTTCCCCGTTTCGATATCAATCGTTTGAATGTAGCTGGTCGTATCTTTTTTGATTTGTGCTGTCGAATTCAGCGACCAGAATAAGCCTAAAACAGCAGCACAAATTCGGCTGACATATGACAACATAATTCGAAAGAGATAACTGATTTTCATAATCGGGTCGTAGGAATAGATGGCTGTTTGACAAAAGACGTTGGTAGCTAGGTCGCTGACCGTCTGGATTTTCGATATGTAGTGCTGGCTGGACTGACAGGGCTGATGGCAGGAATAAGCTGCTGAGTTGATATTTATACTCAAAGAGATGACAATACCTTCGTGTATTCTTACAATGGTATGTGAATAGCTCGTCATTCTTTCGATGACCCCGGATGTGTTTTGCCAAAATCGTTATCAAAAAGCTAACTGGGTTCAATCGCAAATGAGGATCACTTTTTATACAGATTCTACGAAGTAGAAATTTAGGCAGGCAGTATAACCTGCACGGATTTGTTAGTTTTTGAGGATTAAGTCCTTTACTGGAGTTAGTAGCCGATTCTCGAACCAGTTTCGTTCGGATTGATAGGTTACGCTAGCCTTATGCAGCTCGTCAGAAAAGGATTCTTCTTCGCAGCCCTGGTTTTACTGATCAGTGCCGTTCCTCCCCAACCTCGCACCTGGGTGGCCATCGGTGATTCCATTACATACCTAAATGACCATCCGAACGAGACTGACCATCGGATCACAAAAGGCTATATGACGCGGGTTGTAAAAAAACTGCCTGACCTGCATTACGTCAACCAGGGGCACAACGGCTGGACGGCGGGTCGAATTGCTCAGCAAATCGATACGCTGGGGCTAGTCAAGGCCGATATCTATTCCATTTTCCTGGGGACAAACGACTGGTGGGCCGGACGTCCGTTGGGGAAGTTTGCGGACTACGAACAGAATACGGGTAACGGAACCGTCTACGGATCGTTTCGGATCATCATCAACAAGCTTCGTTCGCTTAATCCTCAGGCCCGTATTCTGCTGATTACGCCCATGCAGCGGGTTGATTTTGTGTATCTGTTCAATTTTAAGAATAATGCTTTCGGCTCATACAAGCCGAAGAATGGGCAGACGCTGGAGTCATTTGCCGAGGCCATTGATTCAATTGGGCACTACGAGCATGTTGACGTGCTGGATCTGTACCATACGTCCGGTTTGGCCATGAAAAAACTGGTGAAGTATAAACGCCTGAAAGATTCACAGACGGGTGATTACCGCAACTACACCTATCCGAAATTTATCGACGTGCCATTTGACCCACAAACCGACGCCTACCCGTATCCGGTTAGCTCTATGGCGAAAACGTACGACGGCCTGCATCCTTCCGACCAAGGATACGCCTTGATCAGCCGAAAACTGGTCAGGATTCTCCGGCGGTACTGAGTTGTTAGTGCGAAACGTAGCGCTAAGAAAATGTCAGGCCAGAACTTGTTGACGGCTTGACCTGAAATCCATCCTAATTGGGGGTATATTCCAGCAGTTGATTCGTCTCGTTGATGAAGTATGCTTTGTCGTTGAGACTGGTGCCAACGACTACAGGGCGGGTTAACTCAGCGAACGTATGCCACTGATTCGAGCTGGGTGTGTAGCTGATCAGCTTGCCGTTATTGGCAATGATGTACCCCGTATCGCTGAGCGGAAAAGCCAGATGTGCCGCCGTCAGGTCGTACCCCGTAGCCGGGGTCTGCACGATGCTGGATAACACCAGGTTGAGGGCGTTGCCCGTTGGTGTCACGTCGAAGACGTACAGGTCCCGTGACTCAACGTCTTTGCGCAGGGTCTCATTCGACTGAAAGGGATCGAATGTGCTGCTGCGGAACGTATCGCCCCCACCCGTGTATACACGATCCCCGATTGTAAAGCCAAACCCGTTTCTCCGCTGAATTCGGTAGTTAATTAACTGATATTGCAGGGCGCTGGTAGGTGTTTCTGGAAAAACGGGGGTGCCAACAAGCGTTAAATTGACTTTATCCCAGCCCGCAGCAGAAGTGTAGGTTACCCCATCACTGTATCCCAGGGTGGCCTGGCTGGTGATAGGTCGGTACGTTCCCCAGAGGGCGACCCCCTTGTTCTGGTACGTGAAGAATGTTGTGCCGGTTGCATAGCGGATCATGGGTGGGACGGAACCAGTGACGGGAGAATTAATGGTTTGCCAGTTGTCCGTAGCAGGATCATATTCATACACGTAGTATGAATATAAGTCGGTGTCGCCCTCGCTAAACATTTCAGCGGTGGCACTTAGCCCAAAACCGACGTAGAGCTTATTATTCACTACGAAATAACTGATGTTTCTCCCCACCAGTTTACCCTGGAAATCTTTCTTTTGTATCCAGGTGTTATCAGTTGCATCGTACTGCCAGAGCTCCCTCAAAAAGATGGGGGCGGGACCGTAGCTAGTACCGGTACCGGCATACAATGAGCCATTGGCACTGACCAAAAATAAAGGTTTTGATGACGCCGGTAGGGCGGTCAGCGTACGCCAGCTAGTTACTGGGGTTGGGTCTACCGGATTTGTGTGGCAACTGCCGACCAACAGTGCGACAATTACCAGCAAGGGTAAAAAGTAGACACGTATCATAGGCGTTGAAAAAGCTGTTTTAGTGAAGTGTAGGCACCAGCACTCGTCAAACACGAATACTGGTGCCCTTAATTGAGTAGCCGAACGTCAATTGATAACAATACTAGTCGAGGGATATCAACACGTAAAGGAATCGGTTAAGCTGGTTCAATGGCCATCCTGACCAGTCGATTTGCTTCATTCCAGTACAGGGCAATCAGCCCATCCGACCGTTCGGCCAGAAACGTGAATCCATGCGCTTCCGCATATTGCTGGCGGGCGGTTAGACAGTCGACTCCTGCCTGATACGGAACAACGACCTGCTTGATTCCCTGAATAAGGCCGGGAGGCCAGCTCATTAAACTAACTTGACATTTCATAAGAGGATCGAACAGTATGAGGTGGATGTACGGGACCGGTATAAGCGTAATCCCGACGGGTAACTACCTATAGAGAGCCTATTTTTTCGTAATTCGTTGCAAGGGACAGCAGAAAAATTACATCGTTGTTCAAGAAATACGTGGTGTTGGTAGGCGGTAAAAAAAGGCCCGGTGCATTGCGTACCGGGCCTCACCAATTATAGACAAAGGGGTGTGTGAATAAAGCGGAAGGCCGCTAAAGCATGTCACAAAACTAGCCTATGCGAACCTGGCGCGCTTTTCTGTACGGGACAATTTCATTCGAGTTTGGGACAATTTGCGCCTTTTTGAGCGCGAAAGCCCGGTTTTACGCCACTTATTTGTCTATTGGTTGCCTAAAATTGACTATGCCTACAAGTGGAGTGACACAACAGAAGACTAAACTCGAATCGGGCAGAACGGGAACGAGTTGGACCTGGCAGGAGGGGCGATCGGTCTCTTGATACGCTATAAAGCAGAACCCGTGATCTGGTCACTGAAGCGACCGAAGATCACGGGTTTTTTGTCTTGATGGGATCTGCGATAACGATTGGCTAAAATCCGGATTCATTGGCTTGCCAATGCTGGAGCGGTGACTTTTTCTGAGTGGAGGAAGGCCCTGAGGAGCGACTTTTCTGGGTATGGTTCGCGTCAAAACTCAACGAACGGAGGTGCCGTCAGTTGTACCGATTACTATCGTAAAAAACCTTGATCGTTCTAAGAATGATATGCTCGTCCGGCATCGTAGGGGCGTCCGTGAACGGATCCAGGTTTATGGTGCGCTTAACGTCTTCAAGCTGACGTGTGGTAATGGTTTCGTACCCCATATTCCAGTCGCCAAACAGGCGCTTGGTAATTGGGCGACTAAAAACGCGTACGACGTCCTGGTGGCGCGGATCTTTTTCGATGCGTTGATATAACGACTCGATGATTTCCTTCTGGCCTTCCAGTACCTGAATGATACTACCTCGTACGTAAAGCATCACCCCGGTGACACCGACCTGACTGTTGTTCTGACGACTCTGCTGGAGAATAGTCGTTAAATCTTCTTCCTGAAGTTGCTTGACTGACGAACTGAAATAGATAATGCAATGGTCCATGAAACTCCCTGCCTGTATTAGAGGTCATAATATACAAGAACGGTTGTATATATACCAGTAGTACTAGCGTATGAGTACAAAAATGGAGCGTATGGGCAATTAGTCCGGCTGTGAAGGAAGTTTTTCGCTGTTGGAGCCAGACTTCAGGCGATACAGGAGGGTGAGAACGACGTTGTTTTTGCCGGAGGCCGACCGGGGAGTAAATACCCCCTGCTCAAACGTAGCGGCATCGTAGTTTGTCTGGTTAACCCAGCCCGTTTGTACGACCCAGTGCTTGTCCAGTTGATAGCCGATCCCGGCGTACACCCGATTACGCTCGAAGGTGGGTCCAATCGGGTTGAGGAAAATCTCGTCGTAAAACGACAGGAATATGGTTTTCTCGGTCAGCTTGCGGTTGTTGAGGGGCACAAACATGTTCAGACGGTAACGAATACGACTGCGGTGAGGGGTGGAGCCATCGCGGAACGTAAACCAGCGCTGCTCGACCCGGTACCGATGCTCAAACTTCAGCCGGGTCAGGTACTGATTAACAATAAGTTGCTCCCACAGTCGGCGCTCGGTGTTGAGCGGCCCCGTCGAGAGATCTTTGAAGTCATAGGTGGCGTAGCGGCCACCAGCTATCATCAGGGTAAAGTTACGGTCCAGATCGTAGCTGATACCGCCCTTAAGTTCGTTGTAGAAAAACTGCCGGCCCATCGCGTTACTACGAGCCTGCCCCTCGACGAAACCACCCCACTTTTTGTCGCCACCCGGCAACTGAACGGTTCCGATCAGCCAGGTTCCCCAGGGTGCGGTGGGGGTGAGGGAGGTTTGCGCCGATGCGCTTAAAAACGAAAGAACAAAGAAAGCCGCGATCAGGCCAGCCGCTAATCGAAAAGGAGTCACCAGATTATCTTGTTACGGTGGGCAAAAGTAGCATAGATGAATCTGGTGTGAACGGTGTTGCTGTAATGTTAATGATTAGATAATATTTGGCGCGGCTGTCTTTACGGAAGCGAGGGCGCAAAGCCGAACTGAACGCTGGATTTGACGAACTCGAATTCCCTGCTCATTTTTGCTTGCTTACTGGCTTTGTCGCCAGTAGAAGCGCTAAACTAAACTCATTTCCAAAGCAATCGAATGAAAGAGCAATCCAGACGCACATTTGTGAAAAGTAGTGTAGTCGCCGGTCTAGGAGCGACGCTCCCCGACGCTACGCTAGCCCCGAAAGAGATGTTTGTGCATCATGTTTTCTTTTACCTGAAAAACAAAGGCAATGCAGCCGACAAAGCTAAATTGCTGGAAGGACTGAATATGCTGGCCAAAGTCCCCAATATCAAAATGGTTCACATTGGCACCCCGGCGGGTACCACCCGGGAAGTAATCGAGAAGACTTACGATTTCTCCTGGCTATGTTTCTTCGATAGCCCGGCTCAGGAAGAAGCTTACCAGAAACACCCCATTCACGACGATTTTCGGAACAATTACTCGTCGCTCTGGGAAAAGGTCGTGATTTATGATTCGGTAGGGCCGAAACGATAAAAAAGAGGTGCCGGTCAACTGACCGGCACCTCTTCAACGTAACCAACCTAATTAATAGTCTTAAGCCGTAGCAACTTCCAGGGCGGGCTGCTGCGGTCCACCCTTCACCGACTGTTTTTTGTTGAAGAGTCGGTAGATGATTGGGAATACGAGCAGCGTCAGGATCGTAGCCGTTATCAGACCACCGATCACGACGATAGCCAGCGGTTTCTGGGTTTCGGAACCAATACCGGTTGAGATTGCAGCCGGGAAGAGACCAATGGCCGCCATCATCGCCGTCATCACCACCGGCCGTATCCGGGATTTGACGCCCTCCCGAATGGCTTCATCCAGCGGCATCCGTTCCTTTCGATTATTGTTGAAGACTGACACCAGAATTACTCCGTTCTGTACGCAGATGCCAAACAGAGCGATGAAGCCCACACCTGCCGAAATGCCGAAGTTCATCCCCGTCACGTGCAGGGCAAGAATCCCACCAATGAGGGCGAACGGTACGTTAAGCAGGACCAGACCCGCGTCTTTGGCGTTGCCGAACGTAATGAACAGGATGACGAAGATGGCGGCTAGGCTGATGGGGACGACCTGACCGAGCTGACCCGTGGCCCGAACCTGGTTTTCGAACTCACCCACCCACTCGACGGAGTAGCCTTTAGCCGGTTTCAGCTTTTCGTTTACCCGCTGCTGGGCTTCGGCGATGGTGCTGCCCAAATCACGACCCCGCACCGAGAACTTCACCCCGATAAACCGTTGATTCAAGTCGCGGTAAATAAAAGCTGGACCCGTTACCTGTTTGATCGTAGCAATCTCCTTCAACGGAATTTTGCCGCCACTCATCGTAGGTACCATCAGACGCATTATATCGTCGTCGGTCTGCCGGTATTCGGGCTGGAATCGGACGCGAATGTCGAATTTACGTTCCCCCTCATACAAAATCGAGGCTGTCTTGCCGCCAATAGCCATTTCGATTACGGCCTGCGCGTCGGCAGTGGTAACACCGTACAGCGCCATCTTGTGGTCGTGCAGCAGAATACTCATTTCTGGCTGACCCACGTTCCGGATAATCCCTAAGTCCTTGATCCCATCGACGTTTTTGACGGCGTCCATGGCCTGGTTCGCGTATTTCTCCAGTTCGTACACGTCCGGCCCGAAAATCTTGATCCCGTTACTGGCTTTGTAACCCGCCACCGCTTCCGCTACGTTATCGATGATGGGTTGCGAGTAGTTGTACAGGACGCCCGCGTAATTACGCAGCTTGGTGTCCATCTCATCGGTGAGCTGCTCCGGTGTGATTTTACGTGTCCACTCATCTTTTGGCTTTAGATCCACCTGGAACTGGCAGAAATAGAAACCGTTGGGGTCGGTACCGTCGTTGGAGCGACCCACTTGAGACAAGACCTGGTCCACTTCCGGGAAGGTCTGTAAATCGCGTCGAATGCTTTTGGCCATGTCGACACTTTCGGGTAGCGACATACTCATGGGCAGCTCAGCCGTCACCCAGAGCGCTCCTTCGTTCAGCTGCGGCAGGAACTCGGTACCCAGCAGCGTCGACGAGAAGAACGTAGCTCCCATGAAGCCGATGGCGGCAACCAGACTCAGGCGACGATTCCGAAAACACCAGCCGAAGCCCGCCATAACGATCCGGTCGAAGAAGTTGACGATGGGGTTAT
This sequence comes from Spirosoma pomorum, assembly GCF_054776615.1. Taxonomy (NCBI): domain Bacteria; kingdom Pseudomonadati; phylum Bacteroidota; class Cytophagia; order Cytophagales; family Cytophagaceae; genus Spirosoma; species Spirosoma pomorum. Next base: position 151,179 of record NZ_BAAHBP010000002.1, on the reverse strand, counting down.
TTTTCTCCCGTACGTTCTTTTTCAGCAGAATCGAACACAGCACGGGCACCAGCGTCAGCGTAAAGAGCAGAGCTCCCAGCAGCGCAAAACCCAGGGTCCAGGCCAGGGGCGAGAACATCTTACCTTCCACTTTCTGGAAGGAGAAAATGGGTAGCAGGGCGGTAATAATGATCAGCTTGGAGAAGAAAACGGCCTTGCCCAATTCACCACCCGTCTTCCGAATCAGACCCAGCTTGGCCAGCTGATTGAATTTCTGCATGCCCACTTTGTGGGCTTTGTGATCCAGTGTGACAAATATGCCCTCGACCATCACGACGGCTCCGTCGATGATAATTCCGAAGTCAACGGCTCCCATCGACAGCAGGTTGGCCGACATACCGCGCAGCTTCAAACACATGAACGCAAACAGGAGCGCCAGCGGAATAATGATGGACACGATAAGCGTCGTGCGCCAGTCGGCCATGAACAGGAACACGATTACGGTTACGAGCACGATACCTTCGGTCAGGTTGTGCAATACCGTACGCGTGCAGAACTCGATGAGGTTGTCGCGGTCGTAGAAGGTCACCATTTTTACGTCCGAGGGCAGAATCCGCTCGTTCAACTCAGTGATCTTTGTCTTTACCCGTTCCAGCACCTCACTGGGATTTTCGCCTTTCCGCATCACGACAATCCCTTCCACGACGTCGTCGTTGGTGCCCAGACCCACCTGGCCAACGCGCGGCAGGTTCGACTCGGTAACGTCAGCGACGTCTTTCACCAGCACCGGATTCCCGCCGATGACCTCAATCATGATGTTGCCAATGTCCTGAATGGACGTCAGTAGCCCGACCCCGCGCACGACGTAGGCCTGGCCGTTGCGCTCGATGACATCACCACCCACGTTGATATTGCTGCGGGCCACGGCCTGGTACACTTCCAGGGGCGTAATGTCGTACTTGGTGAGTTGCGTCGGATTCACCCGTAACTCGTACATCTTGTCGCGCCCCCCGAACGCAACGACATCGGCAACCCCCGCCACGCTACGTAGCTGCCGGTCGATTACCCAGTTCTGCAACGTCAGCAACTCGCGGCTGTCGCGGTCTTTACTTTCCAGCGTATAGCGGAAAATTTCTCCCGTCGGTCCGTAAGGAGGCTGGACTTCCGGGTCGACGCCCTCGGGCAATGATACGTTCCGCAGGAGGTTATTGACCTGCTGCCGGGCGAAAAAATCATCGACGCCATCGTCAAAAATCACCTTCAGCACTGATAGACCGAACATGGTCGTCGATCGGACGTTGGTTTTCCGTTGTACGGAGTTCATCGCAACCTCGATGGGCACCGTCACGAAGCGCTCGACTTCCTCCGCCGATCGCCCGTTCCATTCGGTCACGACGATGATTTGCGTGTTCGTTACGTCGGGAAAGGCTTCAAGTGGAGTTTTGAGGTAGCTGACGATACCCGCAATGACCAGCCCCAGCGTCATGAAAAAGATAAAGAAGCGGTTCTTGAGGGAGAAGCCGACAATCCTATTGATGAGTTTATTCATAAAAGAGGGGAGAAAGGAGGCAGAAGAACGGTTCGCCGTGCGGGAGTGGGACAAAAGAGAATAGGGACAGCAACTTCCTCCCCTTTATCTATCCCGCTACGACGAATCGCTCCTCCCGATCCCTTTATATAGATTAATGAGGGCGGGGAAGAGAGGGAACACCCCATAACTAAATCAGCGAAAGAGAATAGGGACAGCAACTTCCTCCCTTTCAGCTGGTTCGTTATGACGTATTGTTCCCTCTGCTCCTGGATTAGTTATTTAAGGCGTTGTACACCAGGAGCTGATTCCTGGAAATAACCTGCTCGCCGGGTTTGACCCCCTGCTGGATATACGCTACGTCGCCCAGTGATTTCAGGACGTTAACCTCACGGGTTTCAATGTCAGAGCGGTTCCGGAACACCAGCACGTACTGCTTGGAGCGATCAAAAATGAGCGACCCCGAAGGGACCGTAGCCAGTTGACCGCCATCGGCAAAACTCAGCGTTACTGTGGCATGCATTTCCGGCTTTAGTTTCAGATCCTTGTTAGTCAGGCGAATCCGGACGGTCAGGGCTTTCGTGTTTGGGTCCAGTACCGTATAAATCTTGTCGACTTTGCCGTGAAAGGTATCATCGGGATAGCTCAGCGTTTGTACGCTGGCATCCATCCCGGCCCGTACCCGGCCAATGTCGCTTTCGTTTACGTTGGCCAGTACCCACACATTGCTGATCTGTCCGATGGTGAAGAGATTATCGGCATTGTCGGAGCGGAGCTGCATGTCGCGGTTGACATTCTTCTCGATCACGTAGCCATCGATGGGCGCTTTGACGCTATACATAGAAGAAGCGCCAATACCGTAAATGCGGGATACCTCCTTGATCCGGTTCACTTCAGCCTGGGCCTGTTCGACTTCCTTCTGAGCCGCTACGACCTCCCGCTGAGAATTGAGTTTGGTTTCGAACAGGTCTTCGGCAACCCGCAGGTTTTTCTGCGCGAGCTGAAGATTGGCCCGGGCCTGTACGCCCTGCCGCTCCAGGTCGGCTACTTCTCCCGAGCGGATCGATGCCAGGGGTTGCCCTTTTTTGACATAATCCCCCAGTTCGACGTTGACTTTTTCAACGTTACCACCCACCAGCGGGTACACCTTAATAACCTGGTTCTCGTCGGCCACAACTTTACCAACCAAAGTGAGTTCACTCCGGACGGGCTGTGTCGTTACGTTATCGAGCTTGATGCGGTGCATCATCGTGTCGGAAAGCATAAAGGCTTTTACGTCTTCCTGCGCCACCTTCGGGTGACAGGAAGAAACCAGCCCAGCTACGCAACTGGTAAAAAATAAAAGAGCTATTGGGTTGGTTTTCATATTGTTATTGGAATAGGTCGGTACCCAGGAGGTAGTTCAATTCTTCGTACGCGCCCACACGATCGGCCCGAAGTCGGTTTAACTGGCGGACACTGTCGTTGTAGGCTTCAATCAAATCGACAAATTCAAGCAGGGTCAGATTGCCCTTCTGAAAGCTGATGATAACCCCCTGATTCAGCTGGTCGAACTGCTCCGTGAAGCGCGTCTCGACCGACTGCACTCGCCGTTCTACCTCCTGTACTTTCTGAATGGACGTCGCGACTTCGTTGGCCACCTGAATGGTTTTCTGCCGTTGGAGCTGGTTCTGGTACCCAATCTGACTTTTTGCCGCCTTGATCGCTCCCTGATTCCGGTTGAATACCGGCAGATCCGTTGAGACAGATAGGCCAACGTAGTTGTTGATGTAGTTGCTAGCCTGGTCGTAATTACCGCCGACCCGAACGTCTGGGACGGCCAGGGCTCGTTGCAGGTTATAGTTCAGTTCTGCCTGCTTGGTTAGTGATCCCGCAGCCAGCAGGTCGGGCCGATTTTGCAGCGCGAGCTGTTGTAAACTGTCCTCCGACTGGCTCGGTATTCGGTAGCGGGGGAGGGCCGCGTTACGTACCACCGGGCGTAATGGCTGGTCGATTGTCAGCAGCGTACGTAACGATCGTTGATCGTCAGCCAGCTGAAACAGAATTTCGGTCCGGTCGTTGCCCAGCTGAAACAGCAGTGCTTTCAGGCGGAGCAACTCCCGTAGCGATACGTTATTTCGTTCGTACTGGCGCTCGTAGGCGTTCACGGTGGTCTGTAATGTAGCCAGCTGCTGGTCAAAACGAGCCAGCGTTAACTCCTGGAAATAAACCGAGTAGAAGCGGCTACGTAGCTCAAAACGTAAGCCCCGTAGCAGATCAAGCAGTTCATAACCCGTCAGTCGGGCGGCTTCCGAAGCTAAGGCAACCCGTTTGTTCCGCTTGCCCGCCGTGTAAAGTAACTGTTCAATGGCAACGAATTTCTGCCCCTGGCGACCAGCGTCCAGCACACGTCGTTTTTCGGCGTTGTAGGCACTTAACTCAACCGTGACCGTTGGGTTGTCGTACAGGCCAGCCTGAATAATCTGCGCCTGACTGGCATCGAGCCGAAACCGCTCCGCTAGTAGCAGCAGGTTATTTTTTAAAAACAAACTATCTGCCTGTCGCAGCGTCAGCCGCAGCGAGTCCTGCCCATTCGCACTCGAGTGCAGTAGGTCAGTCGCTACGGGCTGTTGCGCCCAGGCAAGTTGACTGGAAATAAAAAGAAGAAGGAAAACTAGAAGCCGCATACTTGAAACTAACACGGTACAAAGGTCTGCCCTGCGTATTAAAGGGTGCTTAAGAACAGGTTAGGACGGTATTAGAAAAAGCTTAGAAAAAGATTAGAGAGCCCTGTATCGGTGGCAAGTAGACGTTGCCAACCTAATGCGACACCAAGCCGCAGAGTATCAATAGGGACTCAAATTATCCTTCGTGACTGCAGAAGAATGGCACCTAGTGACGAAACAAGCTTTGCCAAAAGCGATAGGAAATAGGCTGACGCCAGGCGGGATGTATGCCTACGGTTTTAATCTGTATTTAATAAGTAAAAATGTCCTGTCTGACTGAGTGCTTATACGTATTCAATCACTTGTTTTCTCAAGTTAGTTATGAGAAGTGTCTTCTTTATATGAAATTGTAAGTCGTTGAAAAGCAAGGTATTTAGTGGTAATGCGTAGTCGATTGTAGATAGAAAAAGGTAAAGCCGTAAGTCCAGCAAAATGTGAAAAAATGAATCAGTTAATGGTCAAATCAGGGCTTTAATATAGTATGAATCAATAAATAATGTATATAAACATTAAGGGAAGCGGGTTTAGGTTTAATCCTTTTTTAATACTTTTGGTCGATGCTTATTTAGTCTTTATCTAAATAATTGGTGGCCGTAACCTTCCCTTCATGAAATATATCTATTTGTTATCATGCATACTGATTAGTTGTTGCGTCCACGCTCAGGTCCCTACGCCAGATGTAGCGACGGTACGAGGAAACATTCACGTGGATGGGGGGACCGGAGTGGAACACGTAACGGTCCGTATCAGGAACAGCAGTATTGCAACCATGTCTGACGCACGGGGCCACTTCGAACTGAAGAATGTTCCCTTCGGTGACCAGGAACTCCTGATTACTTCCGTCGAAATTCAGCCGAAGCAGGTAAAGCTGCACGTAAACAAAGGGACGCATACCGTGCCGGTGCTGGTTACCAAGGCGATTCTGGATCTGGCCGAAGTACAGGTCAAACACAAGACCGAGAAGAAAGAAATCGAAACGCAGGGGTTTGCCGTCAATGTGATTGATACGAAGGAGGTCGCTACCCGGAATTTCCAGACGAATGAAATGCTGGACAGGACCGTGGGTGTACGAGTTCGGCAGAATGGTGGCCTGGGCTCCGCAGTGACGTATAACCTGAACGGTATGTCGGGGGAGTCGGTACGTATATTCATTGATGGAATTCCCATCTCCACATACGGTGCGTCTTTTAGTTTAAATAGTATTCCCCCGGCGCTGATCGAACGGATCGAAGTATACAAAGGGGTAATTCCAGCCCACCTGTCAGATGATGCGCTGGGCGGAGCGATTAACGTAATTCTCAAGCGAGGCATGGGCAACAACCTGACCGCTTCGCTGTCGTACGGCTCATTCAATACGTTGCAGGCTAATTTCAGTGGAACGCACCGGAGTGCGAAAACAGGCTTCACGGTCAAAGCGTCCGGCTTCTACAATTACTCCGATAATGACTATGAGGTTTGGGGAAAGTTCGTGCGTAATATCCTGCCGAATGGTCGGTACGATTACGTACGGGCCCGGCGCTTTAACGACGCTTATCGGTCGATTGGGGGGCAGTTCGAGTTGGGGTTCACGGACGTAAAATGGGCCGACCAGTTCCTCATTGGCTACAACGGTTCCAGCGATTTCAAAGAAATCCAGCACGGTACGTACATGTCGATCCCCTACAAGGGGCGGTTTACCGAATCGGAATCACACGTACTCAGCCTGAATTACCGGAAGAAAAATTTTATGGTGAACGGCCTCGAATTCACACTAAGCGGGATGTCGAGCAATCGGAAGCAGGTGGTCGTCGACACCGTTAAGTGGAATTACAACTGGTTTGGCGAACGGAGTCTGGGGCTGGACGGAAACCCCATCCTTCGGCCCAGTGGCGCGCAGCAGGGAGCGCCGACAATCAACCACATCAACCGGAACGTAACAACGTTCCGCGCCGGGTTCAACTACGATGTGCACAAAAATCACCGGTTTGTTCTGAACCACATCTTCTACAACATCGACCGCGATCAGCAGGATTTACTACGGTCGGAAACCGAGCGGGAGTTCATCGGCACCCGGAATCTGGCGAAGAACATTACGTCGGTTGCCTACGAACTGAAAGCATTTGAGACCAAACTGAGAGCCAACGTTTTCGGTAAGTATTACCAGCAGAAAATTGACAAGATGGACCCCATTCTGGTCGTCACGGAAGGGCAGAGTAATCGCCAGGAGAACAGAAGCGGCAGCAACAAAACGACAACCGGTTACGGAGCGGCCCTGTCGTACGCCGTCATTCCAAATCTGTATTTTCTCACGTCCGCCGAAAGGGCCGTTCGGTTACCCTCTGAGGGGGAGGTATTCGGTAGTCCAGGGGAAAATATCGTCGAAAACTTTGGAATCCGGCCCGAAATCAGCAACAACTTGAATGTTGGTGTCAAAGCAGGCAGTTATTCTATCGGTCAACACAAATACTCGTTTGCTCTATCCGGGTTCATTCGGGATACGCGGGACAAAATTGTTCAGCGCGTCAACCCCCGGCTTAACGACGCGGTCCAGACTGACCCGTTTGAAAATCTTGGCAAAACGAAGTCAATTGGCTTTGAAGCCGAAGTCAATTACAGCTTCAGAAACAACCTCACGGTTGGACTAAGTGCGTCAAAGTTCAACTCGGTCTTTAACATGCGGTACGACCCGAACGGCCGCGAATACGATTACTACAACCGACAGCTGCCCAACGAGCCGTTCTTCACGGTCAACAGCACGGTTCAGTACTCCTTCAAAGACATTCTGGCAAAAGAGTCACGGCTGAATGTGTACTACGGCTTCCGTTTCGTAGAGCGGTTTTATACCACCTGGCTGATTATCGAAGATTTCAGAACGCCCCGTCAGTATATCCAGGATCTGGGTGCCAGCTACGTCCTGCCAAATAAGCGCTTCATCGTCAGCGCTGATGTCAAAAACATATTTGACCAGCAGGCGTACGACAACTTCGCTGTCCAGAAGCCGGGACGAGCCTTTTACCTCAAGTTGAATTACACAATAAATAATTTTTAATCAACTGCTTATATGAAAAAGCAAGTAGTAAACCTGGCCCTGTTGGGAGGGCTGTTTATGTCCATTGCACTTACGGGTTGTCAAGATAATAACACCAATACCGATCCGGACCCTGTAGCGTCTGAAGACCGTTGGATTACCGTAGCGGGCGCTTTGATGGGAACAACGCCGGGCGACGGCAACGGGGGAACCATGGTGTACTCGGTCAGTAAAGAAGACGCCAAAAATCCGAATACGTCCATCAGTGTGTACGACAACGGGTTTGCGGTTAAGTCGAACCGAACCGCCCGTCTGCAATCATCCGAAGACGGGAACACGCTATTCAACATTGCCTACACCGGCGATAACGGCGGTGAGTTCTCCCGGTATAAAGTCAACGGTGCCGGTTCGTTCGCGCAGGAAGACGTAACGGTTAATATTTCTCAGTACGCCAGTACGTCTCCGCGTTGGGTGAAACTGTTCGATGGCGACAAAACGGGTATCGCGGTTAACGTCGCTAACATTGCGGCTAATAACGTGTCTACCGGGTCAACGCCGAACGCGGCTTTCGCTTACTACCGGGGAACGGCTACCGTACTATCGCTGGACTTACAGAACGTATTAATTTCTGGCTATAAGCAGTACCAGATTCCGCTGACGGCAGCCGAAGAACTACAGGGACATGCGATTTTCCGGCTGGACGCGCCCGTATTGAATAAGACGAAGGACAAACTGATCATTGGCACCTGGATGCAGAAACGGAACCCGGCTACTGGTCTGACCGAGAGTAACTTCACCCGCCTGGGGAGCAAATCGGTTGTGGTAGACTATCCTTCGCTGGAAAACCCCAAAGTTATTACGTCGACGGTTGGTTTCGGGGATAACAGCGGTTATCGTAGCCATAACTCATTTCTGGCCGATGATGGTAACATCTACCAGGCAACGCAGCGGGACTCGAAAGGATCGCACATTCTGAAAATTGGTCAGAACAATGACTATGACAACTCGTATGTGTTCAGTCTGGACGCAGCACTGGGTGTGAAAAACGTCTACGTGGATTGCTGGAAATACGCAGGTAACGGCATTGCCTACGCGCTCTATACGCAGGATGGATCGACCCAGGGGTATGTTGCGCGCCTGGATCTGAACGCGAAAACGGCCACGCGCGTAGAGCTGCCTTACGAAGCTGGTCTGGACTTCGGTCAGTATCAGGGCATCCTGGTAAGTGGTGACGACGTGTATATCGCGTTTACCCCCGTCGGCAAAGATGGGAACATTTACGTCATCAACCGGCAGACTGGTGCCGCGACGAAAGGGGCCAAACTAGTTAACAAAGCCGGTAACCACTACATCGGTATTTTCTAATACGTTTGGTACATCTAACCAAAACGGGTCGCCCACTACGTAGTGGGCGACCCGTTTGCTTTATACTGAGATTGGCCGGTCAAAGGAGCTTGATGTCCGCTTCCTTGAACCGACTCACCAGTCGTTGCAAGAGCTCACTCTTCAGGCTGGCCTCGCTGGAAATACTCTTGATCCAGATGATTACTTTTAACTCGATCGAGTCGCCACTAATAGTAGAAACAATAATGTCCGGCGCTTGCATTGATTCGCCGAGTTGGCTGGCTTCTTCCTGAATAATCGTCCGCAGGTCATCCACGTTGGTGTCGTTGGATACTTTCAACGTAAAATCCGTCTTCAGGTATGTACCCCTCGACGACCAGTTAACCAGCCGGTTCGACAGTAGATCGCCATTGGGAATGATCACTTCGGAACCCTGACCGGTGAGCATCTTGCTGGAGCGAATCCCAATGTCCAGAATCCGGCCTTTTTTGTCAGCCAGTTCGATATAGTCGCCAATGCGGAAAGGCCGCTCAAAAATCAGAATGATTCCTGATACGAAATTGGAGACGATGGTTTGCATCCCCAGCCCGATACCGACACTAAGTGCCCCTAGCACGACGGTGAATTTGTCGATTGAGATCCCCGAAGCCACCACGGCCAGGAGTACCCCACCAACGATAATAACCAGACGGATCAAGGCTAATATTGAACTGACCTGATCAAACTGGCCGTCGGCGGGAGCAAGTTGACTTTCGCCGAAGAACAAGCCAATATTCCGCTGGAGTAGGCTCGCCAGATAGATGATGATGGAGAACGATAAGATGTTCATCAGGCTGAACGTAATGCTACCGAACGTGCGCGGTTTGCTGAGGATGTCACCGACAAACCTAAAGACATCATTGTCGATACCCAGGTTGATGAAAAATACCAGCAGCCATAGACCAATCGCCAGAAGAATCAGGGCTTTTTTGACGAAACGGCGCGTGTGATTCACGTTCACCCGGGAAAAGAGCCCTTTGGAACAGGCACTGATGCGAATCTGTAAGTCAAGTGCTTCCAGGATGATTTCGATAAAAACCGCCAAGCCAGTTATCTGAACCAGGGCTACCACGGCGGTGATGCTGAATGTCTTCGCCAGACTGATCCGGCCAATCACGTTTAAGAGAATTGCCAGACCGTGCAGCGCAAAATAAAGCTTGGTTACCGGGCGGATGATACGTATGCTGACAGAGTTGAAATGCAGATGTCGGGCGTAGACGTAGCCGATGTACAAAAAGGCGATGTTGAGCAGAATCAGCCAGAACCGCAGCAAAAGTGATTCACTGAGTAAACTATTGGTCAGGATCAACAGAATATATAAAGCCCCATTCACCAGCCACAGGCGTAAATCGAACTTCGATAGTCGTTTCCACAGGTGAACCGTCAGAACCAATAATAAAAGAAACTGAGTCAGCTCAATATAAAATGACGGCGAACTGGGTTCGAATAACGGGATTAGATTAAGCAGGACAATAAGGGAGGAAATGATCGGGATTGCCTGCAGATTATCGAGCCGAAGCGTATCGATTTCGTGGCTGATCGATAGCTCGTTTGCCTTGCGGAAATTAGCGAAGACCCAGGCAAAAAAACCGGTTGCCAGCAGATAAAGCAGAAATCGGTTGTCCCAGGTTGACGCCAGGAAGTAACTCAGGATTTTCTGCTGACCCAGATATGTTGATCGGACGATGGCCTGCTCATTATCGGTATTGATTGACAGGGGAGCATTCCACAAATACGGCGCTTCCTGATGAAGAACATTGACCGCTGATTGCTGTAACTGCTCGTTCAGGGTCGTTTGCAGCTCGTTGACCAGTAATGACGTACCTGATACGTTTGCCAGGAGTTGACTAACGGTATCGAGCTGAGCCGAGGTGCGTGTACCCGCTTCCTGTAGCTGCAGTTTCAGGTTAACCAACTGATCGCGGTATAGATTCTTCTGGGTCGTATCATTACCCGCCACCACCAGCAGCGAATCACTGCTGAGCTTCAGTAACTGATCGAGCTGGCTCTGTAAGTCATTGTTTGATTTGGAAAGTGCTGTTCGCCAGGTCGTTAGCTTAACCTGCGCATCGTCCAGGATGAGCCTATAATTCGCCAGGCTCTTGGCGTCGATATTATCTTTGTGCAACCGAACCTCGTTCTGGACGGGCGTTACGTTAGTTTTTACGTCGGCCAGTCCGGCCTGGATACGCGCTACTCCGTAACCTCTCCGACCAGCGGCTTTTACTTCAGTAATGATAGACTGAGCTTTCTGAATCTTAAACAGCAGCGTATCTGGAATACTCTGTCTGGCTTCGGGTGACAGTACGTTCAAGGAATCCTGAGCGTACAGCGAGGGGCTAGCCGCCAGGCACAGTAAAAAGACAAAGTAATTAATGACAAAACGTTGATTGAGCATAGGCCTACAGACAAATGGTAGTACGTATGTAAACGAACAAAGTCGGCTCAATGGTTAAAATAAATCGTAGGACGGAGTAGCTTGTCTCGCGTACTTTCCCTGATTAGTAGCTCCTAGTTGTCGCCCTTACGTAAACGGCAAACCGTCCCCAATCTCTCTCCCAAGACGAGGGGAAGTTTACCAAACTTACGAGGCTGTAGGACAACCTTCGGGCTTAAAATGTCCAGTTTCGTCTTCTTGGCTCATCTTTTGAAAAGAGTTCGATTTGACCGCCGGCACCGGCCGCCCGGCCTAACCTCTCCGCTACGGTGGCCGCCGTAACAGGCGGGGCGGATCGTGTCAGATGTGAACAATAGAAAAATAAGCCCGATCCACATCCCCGTGAAATCTATAATGGGCCAGAGAAATGGTGTACAATTCAACCAGTATGTCTGAATTAGCTTGTTACCAGGCAGTTTTACGATGTAGTAGATTCCCTAAAAACAGACCCCGCTGATATCCAAACTGGACATCAGCGGGGTCTGTTTTTACTAGAATTAAGTTTACGCAGCTCCACCCATTAGCGGATCCGTTTTGGACGGTGTTCCGGTTTCCACGTGCCCAGCGAACCGTTCTTCAAAACCGTCGTGGCCGTTCGCCCGAATGCTCAGATCGTACCAGTTGTGCTGCTTGCTGAGGTCAACCGGAACGCTGGTTTTGGCACCGGCCGGTAGCCGTACTTGTTGTGGCTTCCCGCCGTAGCTATTGTCAACCAGGGTTAGCGTGTGCGCCTTCGTATCGCGGTTGTGGAACGTCAATTGCAAATTGCCTGTCAACTTATTCCGGCGCAGGCGCTGGGTCTCATAACCACATTCAATCTGAACTAATGGATTGTTGGCGTTGCCTATAAACTCCCGGTAGAAACCGTTGGGTCCGTAAACGCGCAGGTGGTATTGATCCGCGTCGAAATCACCAATTGCCCATTCATCTTGTAAGGCATCTCCAGCCGCTACCGAGTAATCCCAGGCCCGCATCATTTCGTCTTGGTAAGGTCGTACGGCGTAGACGCGGAACGGTGCCCCTGACGCCTGTGGCCCAAACACTACGTTGCCGGCTTTAAATGTCAAACCCAATCGTTGCTTGTCTTGACCGACCAGTCGGTTGGCGTAAAATTCGTAGGGCAATGCGCAGGCATCACGAATGCCCTTCTCCTGTTGAGGGAATTGGATCGCCTGAACAGGCTGACTGTTGATCTGCGTTATCTCAGCCGGAGTCAATTTTTGATAGTTCGGCGTGGTTTTGAACTGCGCTTGGTGAATACCTTCCAGAAACGGGCCACGCTCAATAAACTGGGGCTGGGTGATGGACTCGCCGTTGTAGGGGCGAAAAACTGACGTTAGATCCCCGCATACGGTCCGGCGCCAGTTAGTGATGTTTTCTTCCCGAATAGCTTTGCCGGTTTTCTTTTCCAGGAAATGCTCTAGAAACTGCAGCGACGACGTGTGATCGAATACCTCGGAATTAACGTAACCACCCCGCGTCCAGGGCGACGCAATGATCATCGGCACGCGGTAGCCTAACCCGATAGGGCCTTCGCGCAGACTGGATTCTCGCGTTGACGGGTTGGTTTGTTGCTCCTTGGTCACAAAATCGAGCCGGGGATCGATGCCTTTCGACACTTTGCCCGTATGTTCTTTGTACGGATTCGGTACCACGTAAGGGGGCATATGATCGAAGAAACCGTCGTTTTCGTCGTAGGTAATAACGAAGATAGTTTTCTTCCAGACCTCGGGGTTTTGCAGCAGAATCTCCATGGCTTCGCTGACGAACCAAGGGCCAAACCAGGGCTGACCAGGGTGATCGGAGAAATAAGCGGGCGGCATCAGCCACGACACGGTGGGCAACGTTCCGTTCTGGACGTCCTGCCGAAACTGATGAAATACGTCCCCCCTGGGCACATTCAGGGTCCGTTCGGTATCACCGTCGGCGTAAGCCATCGCCGTCAGCTCGTGGAAATACGGGTCCTGACCATTGGTTACGAACGCGCGCTCGTGCAGTTTTTTCGCGTCATCTGACAACTTCGCGTAGCTGTCAGCGGTATAGCGTTGCTTGGCCGTTTCGATGTTGGTCAACAGCTTACGGGCAGCCGCCAGTTTCATCGCCGATTTTTCGTCGGTAGGCTGCTTTTCCAGATCGGCGATCAGTTGGCGTACCGATTCGTTTTTCGCTTGCAGATTAGCAATACCTCCTTCGTGGAGCCGGACATTATACTGCTGATAGTACTCCAGTACGTTGGTCCCGAAGTTGCTGAGCCACGAACTTTCCTCGCCTTTCAGGCCGTACCCCATCGTGATTTCATTCTGGTACACTTTCCAGGGAATACCAGCCGCCTGTAGCCGTTCGGGGTAGGTCGTCCAGTTCAGGGTCGGGTACTCGTAGTTACTGACGTTCCAAAGATGGGCAACGGCTTCGGGTTCGTTTTTCTCGCGTACCGTCCCCGTCATCCAGTAGTGGCGGTTGGGGTGAGTACCCGTAATGCTCGAGCAGAAATTATGGTCACAAACGGTAAAAGCGTCGGCTAGGGAGTAATAAAATGGGAAATCCGACCGGTCGCAGTAGCCCATCGTCAACGGCATATGGGCAAAGGCTTTATTGTACGCTTTTTTGGTGTCGAGCCACTTATCGTACTTGCCGTTGTTCATGGCGTCGGTCTGATCGGTCCAGCCGTGGGGCAACGATCCCATCCAGGCCACTTTTGTGTCTTTTACGTTGAGGTGAAACGGGCCGTACGTATCGCCCAGCGCGTTGGTTTGCAGCCAGACGCTGTTTTTGTTGGGTAGTTGAATGGCGCGTGGGTCATTAAAGCCACGTACCCCCTGCAACATGCCCAACTGATGATCGAACGAACGGTTTTCCTGCATTAAGAAAACAATGTGTTCGGCATCGTAGAAGGTACTACCCACCTCGGGAGCAATCGACAGGGCCTTTTGAATGACGGGGGGCAGTTTATTATCAAGCAGACCGCTGCTCGACAGCAAAGCTGCTTTTTTGAGAAAATCGCGACGGTTGTCCATTACGTAGGTTAATTAAAGAGGTTGGTTGATAGCATTTCTGTCACCCCGGCGGCCCGGTCCTGACGTCGGGATGACAGAATAGGATCTGTTTCTAGAACGAATAGCGGGCGCCCAACTGTACGGAATACGGTGTTCCTTGCTTCTGGGTCGTACCGACGTTTTCGTTGACGCGGTAGCTGTACTGACGCGTCGATGGATTAAAGCCGTTTGGAATCAGTAAATTCTGGTTACCCAGGTTGAAATTGCCGCCCCAGTTGCGTCTTGACGTCGCTTCGGCTCCTCGGGTTGTAACGCCGTCGAGCGCCTGACCCAGCAGGTTGGCGAAGTTAAACACGTCCACGCTGAGCGCCAGACTTTGGTTCTTGAACGTACGGATCGACTTGGCCAGCCGGACGTCGAAGGTGCCGTAGAAGCCGTTTTCGCCCCCGTTACGGTCAAAGATTTTGCCGATGCTGTTCCGAATGGCCGGGGCCGCCAGATTATCCGGGTTGTCAAGGACACGCTGCATCGACGCCCGAACGCTCTGCGCCACTTCCGAATTGTTGGGGTCGAATACGAATGCCAGGTCGTTATCGGTACCGGGACCACCCACAAAGTCACCGTTGATGTCACCGTCCACGGTTAGCGAGTAGCGCGTACCACCCATGCCCGTAAAGCGTACGCTCAGTACGAAGCCCGCTACGGATGGAGACGATCCGTAAGCCACCAGCTTGTGCCGGAACTGATTGTCGGAGTAGTTAATCTCGCTCAGGCTGCGCGGGTCGCTCTTAATGGGGCGGAAGGTCGAGGTGTTGGCGACGTTTCCGTTATACGACGTATTGTCACGGGAGTCATTCCAGGTGTAGCTGAACGCCAGCGATCCGTTGCGGGGCAACCGAACTTCGCCATCGAGGACGAAGGTCAGGGAGTGCAGTTTGGCCCCGTTGGTTAGCATCAGTGTGCGGCCTACGGCCTGCGTCTTACGACCCAGTACGTTGTTGGTTTGTCCGCTGTTGGTAGCAATTGAGTTGGCTGGTACGAACACCCCCCGATTGGCTTCATTCGGAATTGTGAAATACGGCTGATCGACCAGGTTCTTGTCCAGATACACGTAGTTGTTCACCGTGTTGGCGTACAACAGGTTGGCTCCCAGCCGGAAGTTGTCGCTGAAGAAGTGGCTATACGATATATTGGCCTTGTAGATCGTCGGAATCTGGAAGTTCGGATCGTTCAGGTTGATCGTCGATACGTAGCTGGCCCCTGTTGGGATACCCGGCGCGGTGCTGGGATCGTTGCGATACGAGACAAAATCCGGACGCGGTACCAGGTTAGGCTGGCTGCTGTTGGATGGGCGCGTTACGTCGATCGAAGCCAGTTTGGTACCTGTGTTCTGAATGTTGTTGACCTGGGCGTAGTTGATGACGTAAGCCGAGAACATACCGCCACCAATCCGGATGATATCACGGTTTTTGTTGTTGGGGTTCCACGTCAGCTGAAAGCGGGGTTGAAAGTTATTCCAGTCGGTCGGGTTCGCGTCAGTGCGCAGGCCTAGTTCGCGTTCTACTACTGGGTTGTAAGCTCCTTTGGTCAGGTAGCTCGTCATATCCCAGCGCAGTCCGGCCGACAGGTCCATGTCGAAGCGGGGCTTGAATTGCACCTGACCAAACAGCGACGTGTTCAGTACGTACTGCTGTACCGATGGAATACCGTTAGTGGGTACTTCGCGGGCGTAACGCGATGGGTTCAGGTTGTTGAAATCGCGTAGGTTGTTAAAGATAAATCGGCCGTTCTGCTCGTTGGAGATGTATGTATCGAGGTACGTCAGCAGGTTATCAGTACCGAAGGTGAAATTGTAGCGCCCTTTCGTCCAGTAGAGTGTGTTAGCCAGTTGGATCTGGTTTTCAAGATTGCGCTCCGGCGTAAACCGCTGGCCGCCCAACTGTACCGATGTGCTACCATTGCGTCCGTTCGGTAGTACGGAATTAACCGTTACGATAGCACGAGGAATGTTGGCTGACGGTAGCAGACTGTTGGCTTCGTAATTTCGCGTCGCGTGCTGATACTGTACCTTCAATTCGTTGACCAGCGTAGGGTTGATCACCGACCGAAGCGAAAGGAGCGTGCTGTTTTCCAGTGACTTGAAGCTGCCGTACACTTCGAACAGATTGATACTCGAATTGTCATTATTGCTGTTCGGGTTATTCCAGTTGCTGAAGTTGTTGCGTAGCGTCAGCGTATTTTTGGCGTTGATTTGCCAGTCGAGTCGCGTAAACAGGGTGTTCGCTTCGGTCTTCCGGTTGAACTCACCCACCTGTTGCGAGTTACTCAATCCGTATTTCTGCCGACCGATGGTGATAACGCTGTCAAGCACGGCCTTGCTGATGCCCAGCGCGTTAGCGTCGGCGTCGGAGCGGATGTCAGCAATGTAAAATGGGGCCGATTCATTCTGCCGGTCGAGGGCGACGAAATAATGCAGTTTGTCTTTGATGATCGGGCCACCCAGCGAAAACCCGTACTGAAACCGGCTAAAATCAACCGTACGGACATTTCCCCGCATATCGCGCGGACTCGATAGCCCATTGGCGTTGTAATACGTAAAAGCCGTGCCCGTTACGGCGTTAGTACCCGCTTTAGTAACGACGCTTACCGTACCGCCACCCTGACGGCCTTTCGTTACGTCGTACTCGTTGGTCGTGATTTCGAATTCGCGGATGGCTTCGAGCGAAAGCGAAAATGGACCGCTACCCAGTGCTCCGCTCGTGAGGTTGTTCCGTGCACTCGCTCCGTCAATAAGAAAGTTCGTCGACGACGGCAGTTGGCCGCCGATACTCGTACCGTTGCTTAGGGGCGACAGCGCCAGCAGGTTGGTAAAGCTCCGGTTGAACACAGGTAGTTTGGCAATATTATCGGCGGTGATAGCCGTGGTTGCGCCCAGCCGGTCAACTCGGTTTTTTAGAGTCGTACCCGTTACGACGATTTCCTGTAACTGCTGATCGGCGTCGGTCAACTTGGCGTTGACCGTGATCTGGTCACCCTGGTTGATTTGATAGCCACTGCGGCTTTGCGTTGCGAAGCCCACAAACGAAAACGTAACGGTGTACGGGCCGCCCAGCGGTAGCTGCTGGATGGTAAAGCGCCCGTCGGTACTGGTTTGCGTACCGGTCTTAAAGCCGGTCGATTCGTTGCGGACTTGCACGGTTACGCCTGGTAAGGCACCGCCGTCTTTATCGCTGACAAGCCCCGTAATCGTCGCGTCGGTGGCTTGCCCCCAGGCCGTCAAGGTGCATATACCAAGAAAAAGCAGGCAACTGATAAAGCGGTAATAAGAACGTAAAATGTACTGCATTTAACTAAGTTTGATGTAATGAAAAGGCGAAACTGGTCAGTCGCACCGACTCACTGCTGTTAAAAATTAACAGACCGCTCAAGCTTAATAAAAGCTTAACTCATTACCCTCAACCGTTAAGCAACTGTGATCAGTGTATTATAAGTTAGTCATAGTTTCATAATATAATCGGATACGGATTCCGACGGGATGCGAATCTTTCGGGAGACTGTCTGGCGGGTGGCGCCGACTAAATCGCCGATGTCCTGGTACGACAACTGGTCGAACGGTAGCTGCATCTGGTTGTTTGCGTCAGCGACGAGTGTGCCGTATTGCTTGCGTAGTTGCCGAATGCGTTCGTCGACGGCTAGCCCATTCCGATGCAGCAATCTGACTTCGGTGCGGTGCCATCGACGGATAACTGTCTCGCTAAACCAATCGGCCAGTGATGGCTTGTGCGAAACGGCGTACCGAAAAGCCCGGCGATCAATGGAGAACACAGACGTACTGGTTGCTGCCTGGGCGTACTCAAAAAAATTGCTCTCATCCAGATAGTCCAGGTCGCCAAAGAGCTCGCCGGGCTGCAACAAGTCGTAGAGAACGCGTTGGCCCCAGTCGCCCAGACTACCAACTTTAACCAGCCCCTTTTCGATTAAGTGCACATATGTGTCCACATCAGCGGGTTGGTATATAAAATCGCCAGGCTTTATAGTCAATCGAGACCAAGCGTGTGGGTACTCATCCCGCAATTGCTGGATGACGCCAGAAAGTGTCATGCGCGTAAGAACAGAGGTAACGCGTTAAAAATACGGCCAGGAAATTCGTCAGCCATTACGAAAACGTTACCAAATCGTTAACTCGGGTAGGGGCATGAGTCAGGCGTGCTGCAACGTGATGGTAAAAGTACTGCCCTCGTTGAGCCGACTGTCGACGGTGAGCGTACCCTGATGGAGGCTAATGATACGCGCTGAAATAGATAAACCTATTCCAAAGCCGTAGCGATCCATCGCGTTAGGGGCTCGGTAAAAGGGCTCGAAAATGCGCAGCCGATCATCGTCGGAAATGCCAATTCCTCGGTCTTTCACGACCACCCGGCAGACGGTTTCGTCCGTTGCAATACGTACCTGTGCCGTCAGATTGTCCGAGTATTTGCAGGCGTTGTCGAATAAGTTGATCAATACCTGTTTTAACAGTTCTTCATTGCCCGTTACGACGGTTTCGGTATCCGAATCCGGAATGTTATCGTAATCAATTTCGATCTCGTAGCTCGGTTTGGCGGTCAGCAGTTCATCCTTGGCCACAAAAACAAGGTCGTCGATCCGTACCGGCTTAAACGGTACCTGGTTGATGGATTCCAGTGTGCGGGCAAGGAAGAGCAGGTTGTTGGTCAGGCTGATGAGCCGATCCGTATCCGAGAGCAGGTTGACCAGCACTTCTTCGTGTTCGGGCACCGTCAGTGGTCGACGTAGGCCCAATTGAATCTCGGATTTCAGCGCGGCCAGGGGCGTGCGGAGTTCGTGCGATGCGTGCGAAACGAAGCTACGTTGCTGTTCGAAGGCGAGTTGCAGGCGTTGTAAGACGTGATTGAAATTGATGGCTAGTTTGGCAATTTCGTCCTGCCGGTTGCCTTCGTCCAGCCTTTTTTGCAGGTTCTGATCGGTAATAGTTGTAATGTCCTGATTAAGCTGACTGATGGGACGTAACGACTGTCCCGCAAAGAAAATCCCCAGGCCAATCGTGAGACTAATGCCTCCCAGAAGTCCCCAACCCAGCGTGATACGCAGGTTGTTGAGCTTACTTTTGCCGAACGCGTCATTCGCAGAAGCTAAAACGACCAGGTCGGCTCCGCGTTGCTGATACAGTAGGCCAACCAGCTCATTATTACCGCTGAACGTTTCGACCTCTTTCAGTCGTCTGACTTCCATCAATAATGATGGGTCATAATGAATAACCTGATCGTCGACGCTGCTGTAAATGAGCTTGTTGTGACTGTTGAAAACCAGGACTTTTTCGTCAAGCAGGGCCGTCAACGTATTCCGGTCGATGATCTTGAGCAACTCCCGGTCGACTTCTTTCACCTCAACCAGGAACCGTACCGTAGTCCGGGCTTTACTTTTTAATCGCTCATAAAATTCCTCCCGGCGGTACGTTGACGAAACAAAATAGATCATCAACGAAAACACCACCAGAATGGAAGCGACAATGATCGAAAATTGAAGCGCGATACGGTTGCGGATGGTCATAGAGAGAGGAGGAAGGGGAGGAGAGGCAGGATGGAGGAAGGGGAAAGAAACAACTGAGGTGATAACTCCTCCTTGTTCCTTCTCCCTCTCCTCCCTTTCTTCCTTACTCCTCCTTCAATACATACCCCATTCCGGGGCGGGTATGAATGAGTTTGGGGTTAAAGTCGCGGTCAATCTTCTTGCGGAGATAATTGATGTATACCTCCACCACGTTAGTGCCAGGGTCGAAATTCAGGCCCCATACGCTCTCGGCGAGGTCGGCTTTGGACACAACCCGACCCCGTCGGCGAATGAGGTATTCAAGCAGGGCGAATTCCTTGGCGGTCAGGTCGATCGTTGACTGATCGCGTCTAACTTCCTTCGTCGAAAAGTTTACGGTCAGGTTGGCCACCTGCCCAATGTCATCCGGGGCTAAATCCTGCTGGGTGTTTGTTCGTCGGAAGCAGGTAGCCACCCGCGCGATCAACTCCCGAAAATCAAACGGTTTGACCAGATAGTCATCCGCTCCCAGCCCCAGTCCTTCGACTTTATCCTCAATTTCGCCCAGCGCGGTCAGCATGATGATCGGAACCTGAGGACGCTCGGCCCGTACGCTTCGGCAAACTTCAAACCCACTGAGACCCGGCAGATTTATATCCAGAATGACAAGGTCAATGTCGGGTTGTAGCGCCCGCTGCCGACCATTTATGCCTTCGTACACCACGTCGGTCGCGTACCCCTCCTCGCGAAGACCACGGCTGATATTCTGAGCGATGCGACGGTCATCTTCAACAATTAAAATCGTTCTCATAACGATGGGGGACGGGGACAAGTAATCTGGTGTCGACAGGCGGCTTATTGGGCAGTTACCCGTACGACATAGGTCCGGATTATCTTGCCGTTACCTACCTCATCGGACCGCTTTTCTGAAAATGTAACGTTTGCTGTGCCTGCCGTAATACCTTTCAACTGAAAAACGGTGGGGCCCGACGGCTGTCGTTGTAACGTATCAACCGCGGGGGCCAGCTCCCGACGCGATACATCAACAACTTCCTGGTTATCGGATGTGCCGATCAACTGCATGGAGGAATCGCCCCGCCGGGGAACGGTAATTTCTTTAATGTCACCAACGGAGAGCTGGACCTGTTTCGGTGTTCCACCAGATTTTGTGGACGTACAGGCGTTGGCGCTTAGGAACAAAACAAACAGACCCAGGCCGAAAGCAATGCGAAACGGCCCGGCGGGGCGGAAGAAAGTGTAAAGAGTGCTCATACAGGCATAACTGCTAGCACGAATCAACGGTTTACACGTAGGCTACCGAGCCGACCGACGGTAAAAGATAAACCCGTTTTCTTCGCCCGTCTTCCGGGTGTTGGGTAACGTATCAAGGTTTGCTGGCTCAGTGTTCTTTTTTATGAACAGAACGTCCTTGTCAATAGGGCCACGTTGCAGCCAGTTATCGTCATAATAGTTGGGGTTGGTAACGGGCGGCTTGCGGGTGTAGAAAAAGGGACCGTAACTACGATAACCGTACGTTTTTACGTAGACATCCTGTCCCTGTGCCCGCTCGAAAAACCGCATGGCTGCTCCCTGCGAGATGGCTTCGATCCGTCCGATGAAAAACCAGAGCGTAAGCGTAATGAAAACGGCCATACCGCCAAATAGCACGACGGTTGCCCGTTCGGTATCGTAGTTGCGGAATAGATAAATGCTGAATAGCAACACCAGAAGCAGCCAGATCCCCGGAAGTACTTCCCAGCCGGTCCAGTTGACCTTGGCATTCAGGTTCGCCTGGGCAAAAGGATCTTGACCAACGAATGATCTGACGACGTCCATATGCTGCGCCAGGATGGGCAGGCCGATGGTGGCCACAACGAACAAACCACCAATGATCACCAAACCCGCAATAAGCCAACTATTAAACGTAATACGTCGGTATTCCAGTTGCAGAATTGTTAGCGTCGCGAGGTAGGTGATGGGGAAGTAACACAGGGAAGAGTAGTGCACAATTTTGGATTGCACAATGCTGAATAGAATCACGACCACCCAGAACAGGATCAGCATCCAGCGCTGGAATTCACGCTGGTAATTTCGTTCGATGAACAGCGAGCCAAAGGCCCGCAGCGCAAAAATAGATGCGGGAAAACAGCCCACCAGCAGAACAACGAAATGATAGCCGGGGAAGCCACCATGACCCGCGTCGGGCGTGCTGAACAGCCGAATGCTGTACGTAACGAATTCCCGAATAAAGGTGGGGCCGTGCAGATACGTCTCTAACCCTCCCCAGGTCAGGGGAACAATGGCAGCCGCCAGCGAAAATCCCAGAAACTGCAAGGGTGAGATAAACCAGCGAAAGTGGTTAAGCAGCCAGTATACCAGCAGGACGAGGCAAACGACCAGAAAGGCGACGGGGCCTTTAGTGAGGATACCCAAGCCCAGCATAAGGCCCCCGATGAGCAGATAAGCCCAGGTAGGTTTGGTGATCAGCAGGTTACTACTCATCCGCTCCCGTTTCCACGATGCAAAGATGACATTGACCAGTCCGACGAAGATAAACAGGTTGAAAAAAGGGTCAATAATGCCGGAGCGAAAATACAGGTGAGGGGTTACCGAACCCAGATAAGCCAGTGCCCAGACTAAACCAAAGCGGTGCCCGTGTAGTTTTTCTCCCAGATGGTACAGATACCCCAGCGTAATAATTCCGCAGAGCGCGTTGGGCAGCCGGGCCGAAAACTCGCTGACCCCAAACAAATTCATCATCATCGCCTGGCACCAGAAAAAGAAAGGCGGCTTTTCGTAAAAAGGCTTGAAATCGATGTGAACGCGCAGGTAATCGCGCAGAACGATCATTTCCCGCGAGCATTCGGCAAAGTTGATCTCATCCCAGTCGAACAAACGAACTCCACCCAGAAACGGAATAAAGAAAATGGCGCCTACAACGGCGAGAAGTACTGTATAAAAAAGTTTTTGATTCATCGGCCGCGGTAATAACGCAAAATTGACGCTTTCTTAGGGAAGCGTAATAAGGCCGTAAAATTAGAGGAAAAAAACATTGGGATGGATTGGCGATATTCGCGCCCAGACTCAACACGATCGATAACTAACCAATAACCACGCATGCTTGCTAACCACCGATTTACCGACTTACCAGCGTATTCCCAGCTGAAAGCCCACTACGACACCATCAGCGATCGCCACCTGCGCGATCTTTTTGCCGAGGATTCCAATCGTTTTCCCAGCTTTACCCGCCAGTTCGAGGAGATTCTGCTGGACTTCTCGAAAAATAGAATCACCGACGAAACACTGTCTTTGCTAGTACAGCTGGCCGAACAGGCTGGCCTGAAGGACGCCATCAGCAAGATGTTCTCGGGTGATAAGATTAATCGGACCGAAGATCGGGCCGTGCTGCACGTGGCGTTACGTAATCGGTCGAACACGCCCATTCTGGTGGATGGCGAAGACGTAATGCCCGAAGTAAACGCGGTACTGGATCGCATGAAAAGCTTTACGGAGCGCATCCGGTCGGGTGAGTGGAAAGGCTACACCGGCGAAGCGATTACAGACGTAGTGAACATTGGTATCGGTGGTTCTGATCTGGGTCCGGTGATGGTAACCGAAGCACTGAAACCCTACGCCGACGATAAAAAACTGCGGGTACATTTCGTATCGAACGTGGATGGTGTTCACATCTACGAAACCTTACAGAAAGTTAATCCCGAAACGACGCTGTTCCTGATCGCGTCAAAGACGTTTACAACCCAGGAAACCATGACCAACGCTCAGTCGGCGCGGCAGTGGTTCCTGGAAACCGCCAAAGACGAAGCGGCCATCGCCAAGCATTTTGCTGCCTTATCGACCAACAAAAAAGACGTTGAGAAATTTGGGATCGACGCCGACAATATGTTTGGTTTCTGGGACTGGGTTGGCGGGCGGTATTCGCTCTGGTCGGCCATTGGTCTATCAATTGCGTTGTATATCGGTTTCGACAAGTTCGAGGAGTTACTGGCAGGCGGACACGCCATGGATCAGCACTTCCGCGATACACCTATCGAGCAGAGTCTGCCGGTGGTGCTGGCGTTGGTGGGGATCTGGTATAATAATTTCTTCAACGCACAGACCGAAGCCATTCTGCCCTACGATCAGTACATGCACCGCTTTGCGGCTTATTTCCAGCAGGGCGATATGGAAAGTAACGGTAAATCGGTCGATCGTGACGGTAACCCGGTCGATTACCAGACGGGACCGATCATCTGGGGCGAACCCGGTACAAACGGGCAGCATGCCTTCTATCAACTCATCCACCAGGGTACGAAGCTCATTCCCTGCGATTTTCTGGCTCCGGCTATCAGCCAGCGGCCTCTTGGGGAGCACCATAAGATTCTGATGGCCAACTACTTCGCCCAGACTGAAGCGTTGATGAACGGTAAAACAGAAGAAGAAGCCGCTGAAGAACTGCGTAAATCGGGTAAAAGCGAAGAAGAAATTCAGGCGCTGGCACCATTCAAAATGTTCTCCGGTAACCGGCCAACCAACTCGATTCTGTTCAAAAAGCTAACACCTCGTACGCTGGGTAGCCTGATTGCCCTGTACGAACATAAAATCTTTACACAGGGCGTGATCTGGGATATTTTCAGCTTCGACCAATGGGGGGTTGAACTGGGTAAGCAACTCGCCAGCCGGATTCTTCCCGAGTTGCAGGATGACGCTAAGGTAACAACGCACGACAGCTCAACCAACGGGTTGATGAACGCCTTCAAAGCCATGCGAGCTGAATAGAAATAATGCAAATGATGAAGTTTAAAACGGGAGCCTTTGTCAGCGCTCCCGTTTTAAAAAGATAGTTCGATGGTTGGACCATCGTATGTTATTTTGAAAGTTGATTGTATGAAATTGAATGTATATCTGATTGTATTAGGGCTGGGTTGTTCGGGCTTGGCCAACGCGCAAACGCTGGATGCGACAGCGACACTAGCTAATCCGGCTTACGCGTCGTTGTCGCCTGGACAACGGCCCTCTGAGTCATTGTCGTATCCGAACCAAACGACGCTGCCGGGGGAACAAAAAGCCCGCACTAAATCGTCCGAACTGACTGCTACGCAGACGAAATACAATTGGAACAACTACGGGACGGCACCGGTAACGCGGGCGAAGGATATGAAGTACGAAAACTTCATTTTCGGGATTTATCTGGGTTTTAACTCAACACGGTTTGCTGGTGACGAGCGTAACGTTGGCGGTGATTTATCGAGCCGGATCGGGTACCAGGCTGGATTCTTCGCCCGGACGGGTGGGCGGTTATATGGTCAGCTGGGAGCCGAATATTTTACGTCCAGTTCAAACTATTACATAAGCAATTATGAGCCGACGAAAACACCCATTCAGGATCGGTTAACTATTCAATATCTTCAGGTTCCGGTTTACATCGGCTACAAGCTGGTCGAGTCTGATCGGGGAGTTTCGGCCGTCCGGTTGCAGGCGGGTGTGGAGTATGCCAACCGGGTTAATGCTAACAGCGGCAGGTTCCTGTTGTCTAACGCTGAAATTAAAAGTAGTACGGTCAACGGAGTTGGCCAGCTTGGTTTCGACCTAGGGCCGTTGCTTATTGACCTGACATATCATTACGGATTTGGCAGCGCAATAGGAACGGAAAAATCGGCTGGTTTTGCCGGATCTCAGCGTCGGGTGTTGAGTGCTAGCATCGGCGTTAAACTATAGAGCGATGTAGGCGGGTTGAAAGAAAATTAGAATAATCAAAAACAATCCTTTCTGAGGGGCAGTTATGAGGGTGTAATTTCGATTACACCTTTTTTTTGTACAACTCAACGCTATACTAACAACAGCAATGAAAACTCAAATTACTTTCCTGGCAGCGTGTCTGCTGGGCGCGGGATTGGCTAACGCTCAGACGACCAACACCTACTCGACAACAAGCACTACGTACACGAACTCGCCGGTAACCACCGACAGTTCGACCATGAACAACACGAACGTAGCGCCGACTAACACGGTCGACAACAACAGTTCTACCATGAGCACCAATAGTACCAACATGAACAACACAGGTACTACTGGTTACACAACGACGACGACAAGAACTGAGTACAGTTCGACCGACAACCAAATGAATAACCAGTCGGGCCGCGATCGTAAAGACGATGACAAGCCTTGGGGCAAAGAAGGTAAGTTTGGTGTTTACGTCGGTGTGAACGCATCGCGTTTCGTCAACGAGCCAATTCCAAACGACGCATACCGTGTCGGCTGGCAGGCAGGTCTGTATGGTCGGTCGGGTGGTACGGTGTTCGGCCAGATTGGTCTGGAATACCGGAACTCATCGTCGAACCTGACGCGTCGGGGTAATGGAGCCACAGCGTCTCAACTGGCTAGCTCTATCGACCAGCATTTCATCGCAATTCCGGCCTATGTAGGTCTGCGTGTTGGTAGTGCGCTGGGTCTGCGGATACAGGTGGGCGCTGAACTGGCATCGCTGGTAGCTATCGGCAACAATGATTTTGGATTGGGCCGTGATGATCTTAACCGCACGATCCTGAATGGTCTGGCGGGTGTAGGTATCAACTTAGGACCGTTGACCTTGGATGCTAACTATAACCTGGGTCTGCAGAACGTGTTTGACAACGGTGCTGATACAAAGCGCCAGCTTGCTGCGCTGAACCTGGGTTTCCGTTTCTAAGAAAAGAAAAACGTCAAAATTCTAGGTCAAAAAAGAAAGCCCCTTCCCACGAAGGGGCTTTCTTTTGTCCAATTTTTCTGATCTGACAGGCCGATTAAAACAATCGGTTGTTTTGAGAAGTTGTAAGCATGAGTACAAGATCATTTTACAACTCAACATGCTATGAAAAGTCTATTTAAAACAGCGTTGCTGCTGACAGGCGTATGTAGTACGAGCCTTGTATTGGCACAGCAAAATTCTTACGATGATCGGTATCGGACCGATCGCAACCCGCGGCAGGATGAACGGCGTAACGATCGGTATCGTGATGAGCGGTTGGAAGAACGCCGGGACTACCGGGAACGGGATGAAGAGTATCGGCGGTACAACAACCGGTATGAAGACCGGATGGGCAACGACCGCAACTACGGACGCCGGTTCGATGAGCGTGACCTAAGTCAGGCGTACGACGAAGGATTTGACGACGGCCGCAACAGCATTGAAGCTGAGAAGCGGAAAGAACGTCGGGAAAACTACAAGAACTTTACTTTTGGTGTTTACGCCGGTGCTAACTCGACTCGTTTCGAGGGTGAAGATGTCTCTGGTAACAAACTATCGGGTCGGCTGGGGTATCAGTTAGGTTTCTTCGTGCGGGGTGGTGGCCGTGTATATGGTCAGATCGGTGCTGAATACCTGACATCTAGTTCGGATTTCTATCAGGCTGGCGACGGTCAGGCCGGTAGTGTTGGTGATCTGATCGGTAATGTTGATCAAAAATACATTCATGTGCCAGCCCTGATTGGGGTAAAATTAGCTGAATCAGAACGTGGCGTTTCAGCTGTACGACTGGCTGTCGGTGCTGAGTACGCTGCACCACTGGGCGTCAACAATAACGCTTTCAACTTTGAGTCACGTGACTTCCGGGCGGCTACAGTTAATGGCTTGGCTAACTTAGGCTTTGATGCAGGTCCGCTGATGCTGGATTTCCGGTATCATTACGGTTTTGCTGACGTAATCAACGATACCAACAATACGAAACGTCGGATTGTGAGTGTTAACGTCGGATTCAAATTCTAGGAAAAAGGCAAAAGTTTTTGTCTCTTTTATAGAGTTCATAGTCAAAATCAGAAAGGGCTGCGCTACGCAGCCCTTTCTGATTTTTATCCTACTTTCGTTTGTACCTTCGCTTTCATGAATACACTGTTTCCTATCTTCCTAAAAGCTGAACAACTGCATACACTCATCGTGGGTGGGGGATATGTTGGCTTGGAGAAAGTAACGGCCCTGCTGGCGAGCTCACCGCTGGCGACCGTTACGCTCGTGGCACCCGACATTCGTGATGAAATTCATGAGTTGGCCGAACGGACGCCAAATTTGACTCTGGTGCAGGAAGTATACCAGCCAGATTACCTGAATGATAAAGATCTCGTCATTGTCGGAACAAATGACAAAGCGGTCAACCAGCGGGTACAGCAGGATTGTAAAGCTCGTCGCATTCTGGTGAACGTAGCGGATACACCCGCGCTCTGCGATTTTTACCTGAGTTCGGTGGTGAAGAAAGGCGATTTGAAAATTGCGATTTCCACGAACGGCAAGTCGCCTACGTTTGCCAAACGATTCCGGGAAGTACTCGAAGATATTTTGCCCGATAGCTTACAGGAAACGCTGGACAACCTGACGGCCATCCGTAACCAGCTCAAAGGCGACTTCGTGCAAAAAATGGAGAAACTGAACGAGATTACAAAAGTGCTGAAGTAGTCTCTTGTTAGAGCGACAACGCTTCCGACGGGTCCCAGAATACAGTCTGAAAATCAGTGACCCGGTCGTTCTCAACTCGAACCCCTTCTGCTTCCAGCAGTTGTTGCATTCGATCCGGATCACCGAAGAAATGCTTTCCCGACAGGACGCCGATGCTATTGATGACCCGGTGGGCCGGTACGTCGTGCCCGTGCGATGCGTTCATCGCCCAGCCAACCATACGGGCACCCGCTCGTAGGCTCAGGTAGCGAGCAATTGCCCCGTATGTCGTTACGCGTCCGGTAGGGATCAACCGGACGACCTCGTATACTTCCTCGAAATAATTGCGGGGTTCGCCCATTATTCGGCGCTGTCTTTTTCTTCGATAGCTTTTGTCAGCCGCGCGTACCACTCCTCACCGTAAGCGCGGATAAGCGCTTCCCGGACGAACTTGTAAATTGGTACGTTCAACTGCTCGCCAAAACCGCAGGCGGGGCTGCAAATAGGCCAGCGATCATAATTCAGGGCATGAAATGATTCGTACTTGGTGATACGAATAGGATAGAGATGACAGGAAATCGGTTTTTTCCAGTCGACTTTTCCATTGTTGTACGCTTCTTCGATACCGCATTTCAGAATGCCCCGATCATCCCAGGTGGCGTAAACACACTCACGTCCGCCAACTGTAGTGGTGACGTATCCACCCATGTCGTCCGACTCATAGCCACCCCGCTCCTCAATCACGCGAATACCCTCCGGGGAGAGATAGGGTTTGACGTCTTCGTAGATACGATCCAGAATAGCCGGCTCGTCCCCTTCCAGCGGTGCGCCCATATCGCCTTCAACGCAGCAGGCTCCTTTACACTTATCGAGGTTACAGACGAAAAATTTCTCAGCGATATCGTCGCTGATGCAGGTATTGTCGAGCAGAATCATACAGTAAAGATACGCAGATCGGGGTAAAAGATGGCGCGATTGGCAGTGCCGAACGAAGAAAGGAAATTTAGCTGGTGGTAAAACAAAGCAGGGTGACTGACAACGTCAATCACCCTGATCAAACTAATACTAGACAGGCTTACCAGATATTATCCATATCCTTGGCCGTGTAGGTATGATTCCGCTCGGCATAAATTGATGCATCCGAGCGTCCCGAGCGTAGTACCAGAAGATTCCGGTTAACTAACCGGTAGATGAACGCGATGGGAAAAAGGAAAACAAAAAATACCAATGACAACAGGATACGTGAGTTCACGTAACCTAGTCCCTCCGCCAACTTGAACCAGCCAAAGCTCAGCCAGCTAGCCAGGGCAGGGATGAGCAGGGTAAGGGCACCAACGCCCAGCGCAACATATAACAGCCAGTCCCGACGGTCAAAAACCAGATAAAGGACCAGAAAGCCTGTTGCAATGGCCATGTTGGCCTTGTACATGTCGAGTTCTGAAATTCGCTTCTGCATGTGTGCTTACGCTGGAAATAAATCCAGTGGTTTGTGATCAGAACAAAGTGTAAATAAACGGCGCAATGGCGGAGCCACCCCCAATTACCAGTAGAATACCCAGCAGGAGCAGAACGAAAATCATCGGGGCAAGCCACCATTTTTTACGCTCTTTAATGAAGAGGAACATATCCCGGAAAAAGTCCATGAGTAAAAAGGATCAAAAGTTGACTGATTATGTGATAGTAAAAGCTGTTGGTCAAACGAGTTGACACCAAAATCAAAATGATAGCTGGCTAAGGAAGACCTAGTCCAGAACGAACTCCTCTTTCCAGTTGTCCTTCTCCTGCCACTGAGGTTGTTCCTGCTTGGCAAAGAGATAATTCCCAACGACCAGGTAGTCCATTTCGGTCCGCATGAAACAGCGGTAAGCATCTTCCGGCGTGCAGACAATGGGTTCTCCCCGTACGTTGAAACTGGTATTGACAATAACCCCGTACCCCGTCTGCCGCTTGAACGCCTGAATCAGCTCGTGGTAATACGGGTTAGTCTCCTTGTGTACCGTTTGGATACGAGCCGAAAAATCAATGTGGGTAATGGAAGGCAGATCCGAACGCAGGCAGTACAGCTTCTCCCGCAGAGGCATCTGGTGATACGTAGCAGGCAGCGCTTTACGACGCGAATCCGCAACCGGGTGAACCAGTAGCATATACGGTGAAATGCCGTTGTAATTAAAATACTGGTTACAGTCTTCGGCAAGAACCGATGGGGCAAACGGCCTGAAAGACTCACGATACTTAATTTTGAGGTTCAGTTTCTTCTGCATTTCCGCGTTACGTGGATCACCCAGAATACTACGTCCGCCCAGCGCTCTTGGTCCAAATTCCATACGTCCCTGTACCCAGCCAACAACATTACCCTCCGCTAGTAACTGGGCGGTTTCCTCGGCCAGGTCTTTTACGTTCGCGAAACGGGTATAAACGCCTTTGTACTTGCGGGCGGCTACCTCAACGTCCCGATCCGAAATGTCAGGTCCCAAATACGAACCTGCCATCTCATCCTGCTGGCCGCTGAGCCGACGCTCCTGGCCAAAATAAATGTGGTAGGCCGCCAGCGCTGCCCCAAGAGCGCCACCAGCATCGCCGGCAGCAGGCTGAATAAAGATGTCATCGAACACACCCGCCGACTGTAGCTTGCCGTTGGATACGCAATTGAGCGCCACCCCACCGGCGAGGCATAGGTAACGAGCCCCGCTCAGACGCTTCGCTTCCTGCGCCATAAGCACGACGACCTCTTCGGTGATGCGTTGAATGGCCAGTCCCAGGTTGCAGTGCTGCTCCAGCAGTTCGTCTTCCGGGTTCCGTTTAGGAAAACCGAACAAAGGAGCCCATTTGTTCTCATGTACCATCCGCAGGCCGGTCGCATAATCAAAGTAATCCTGATTAAGCCAAATCGAGCCATCTTCTTTGATCGAAACCAGCTCCCGTTTGATGATGTCAACGTAACGGTCAACATCGGGCGATGTAGGATTCCCGTACGGAGCCAGACCCATGAGCTTGTACTCACCCGAATTTACTTTAAAGCCCAGAAAGTACGTAAAGGCTGAATAAAGCAGACCCAGGGAATGCGGAAACCGCAATTCTTTCAGGATAGAAATGTCCTTACCCGATCCTTTGCAAATGGAGGCCGTTGCCCATTCGCCAACGCCGTCAATAGTTAGAATGGCAGCTTCTTCAAAAGGCGATGGATAGAACGCACTAGCTGCGTGAGAAAGGTGGTGTTCGGGAAAAAGCAGTTTAACCGATTTGGCCTCGTCTCCGTAGAGTTTCGTGAGCTCCTCGCGGATCAGCCGCTTAAGGAACATCTTTTCTTTGATCCAGACGGGCATGGCCGTAATGAACGATCTCAATCCCTTAGGCGCAAACGCGTAGTAGGTTTCGAGGAGTCGTTCGAATTTTAGCAGGGGTTTGTCGTAGAAGACAACTGCATCCAGATCTTTTGCGCTCAGACCCGCGTGTTGAAGACAGTATTTAACTGCTTCCGCCGGAAAGGCAGGGTCATGTTTTTTGCGGGTAAACCGTTCTTCCTGCGCAGCTGCAACAATCTTTCCATCCATGATCAGCGCAGCTGCCGAGTCATGGTAAAAGGCCGATATGCCAAGTATATACATTCGGTTAAACAGAAGGTGTAAAAAAGGAAGCGAAGCGTAAATAAAAGTTGACCAGTAGAAACTTATTTTAGGCACTTCTCTAGCCCACAAAAATATTATTTATTGGAATAATAAGTATATGCCTTGTATTAAATTTTTGACATGTGACGTGGTATAAATAGCATATTTATCCTAGTAATTTAATGGAATAATTGTGGGGAATATGTGAAATAGATTTTGCTTAGTTGAGTAGAAAAATCGTGCAGAATAGCAGAAAGAGCGAGCAATTTTTCACGATACCAGGCCCGACAATATTTATATTTGTCGCCTATAATTGTTTTCTAGTCTCTATCGCCGTACCGCTTCCCCTCTTTGTATGCTTAAAAAGCTATCGTTCTCAATTGTATTTGGCCTTATTCTATTAACAGTAACATTCCTAATTGGGGAAGTTGCACTCCGGATTTACAATCACTTCACGCATTCGCACATCTTCTACGATGGCAGTTACAATCGATACCGCGGTAAGCCACACGCCGAACTGTACGGATTTCATTTAAACTCAGGTGGATTCAGTGATACGGAGTTTACGGCTCCTGCCAGCGATTACCGCATCATCGGTTTGGGTGACTCGTTTGCGTTCGGTATTGTTCCGCATGATTATACGTACCTGACCAAGCTGGAAGAGAAGCTAAAAGCGCGCGTTGGCAATGTCAGCCTGTTTAACATGGGGATCTCGCAGACAAACCCCAGCGATTACTACACGATTCTAACCCAGGAAGGAGCTGACTTAAAGCCAGACTTAGTGTTGCTGTCCTTTTTCGTGGGGAACGATTTCGATGTACCCCGCAAGCCTTGGTACCGGTACTCATACGTACTGACTGCCCTGAATTACATTTTCAAAGTATCCTGGAAAGTGCGTGATTTTACTGGTCACGAGCCGTACTGCGACAGTTGCAATACGTTCGACCGGACCGAGTATTTACGTATCGAGCAGGACCGTCTGAATTCCTGGAAGTATCACATTCCGGAGAACGGTGAGTTTCCGGGGGGGGAGAAAAGTAATTTTTCCAGTTCTATTTCGGCTCTTTTACGTACCCGCGATTACAGCAAAGCCCAGGGAGCCCGCTTTCTTGTCGTTATCATTCCCGACGAAATGCAGGTTGATAAAACATTGCAGCAGGATTTAGTGAAGACGTATCACGCGGATGCGGGTAAACTGCCATATGACGTTAAGACGCCAACGAAACTACTTATCCAGGAATTGAAGAAAAATAAGATCGAGTACATTGACCTTCAACAGGCGTTTCAGGATTCCATTCCGGCCCGGCAGTTGTACAAGCCGTCGGATTCTCATTGGAACATCGCTGGTAATGCTTTTGCCGCTAATGTGCTGGCTGATTCGCTGGTAAAGATTCTCCCGACGAAAAAGTAATAAAGAAGCTACCTAGTTAACGCAAGAAGCCCCGGTTAAAGCTACTTTAACCGGGGCTTCTTGCGTTAATCAAACACTGTGGGGCAACGCCTACTTCACAATTTTTATCTTCTGACCAGCCTTAACTTCGGTTGTTGTCAGGTTATTCCAGGCCTGGATCTGCTCGATAGTAACTCCGTAATTTTTGGAGATTCGGAACATGGTTTCGCCTTTGCCAACCGTATGATACGTTGTTTCACCCGTAGCGGCCGCTTCTTTAACGGGAGCAGATGACGCGGCAGCAGGTTTGGTAACGGGAGAAGCGGAGGCTGATTTATTGATCGAGACTGGGCTACCTTTTACGATTAATTCTCTACCAACAACCAGTACGTCCGACTGACCCAGGTTGTTTAATTCCCGAAGCTCGTCGACTGTTAGGCCATACTGCTTTGAAATGCTGTAGTACGTCTGGCCAGGTTCAACTTTATGTTTTGTCGTGCCGGTACTGCTCGGCGTTGTTGGCCGTTCTGTCGAAACGGGCTTGGTCGTGACGGGAGTCGGTTTCGCTACAACTGGAGCTGGTTTCGTTGCCTCGGGTTCTGATTCCGGTGTGGGCTTAGTTGCTGTTGCCGCCGGACGATCAGCTTTAGTAACGGCCGGCGTCGATGAACGAACGGGGGGCGATGTTGGGGGCGTAAGCGATCCGTCAGCCTGTTGCTCGCGGGGACCTTCGTAGTCCGGGTCTGATTTTGGCGCAGCCCGCCGAGTTGTGGTTGTCCGAGGTGCTGTCGTTTTAGTGGGCGTCTTGGTGTCTACACTAGCCATGGTACGCTCTTCAGTGGGCGTTGGGACGGGGGTTGATGTCGATGTTGTCGTTTCGGGCGTGCGAACGATAACAACCCGTTGTGAGCCACTGGATGAGCTGTTCACGGACGAAGGAGCCGGCAGTGGCGTTGTTACCACGGGGGCTGCTGTTGATACCGGACGAGTTGACTCAGGTGCGGGGGGCGTTGCACCGGGGGCTGTACCGTCGTTGGGCGTAACGCCACCGCCGACTAGTTTAGGCTGGTACATTTTACGTTCCGACGGATTACGGGGAATATTATCGGCGTTGGCAGGTACGCTATTGCTGGCTACAGGACGAGTAGCGGGGGGCGTAGGCGTCTGATCGTAAACGGGTAGAGTTGGCGCGTCGATAACTTCAACCGGTTTGTTACCAGGTCGACGTTCACGTAACCACATGACCCGACCAGTGACCAGCTTCTGAGAGCGATCCAGCCGGTTGTAGCGCA
The DNA here is from genome assembly GCF_054776615.1 of Spirosoma pomorum. NCBI lineage: Bacteria > Pseudomonadati > Bacteroidota > Cytophagia > Cytophagales > Cytophagaceae > Spirosoma > Spirosoma pomorum. The sequence goes on along the minus strand of NZ_BAAHBP010000002.1, from coordinate 116,909 downwards.
GCAGTTTTTTCAGCCGCAGACCGTAGCGTTGCGAGATACTGCGCGCGGTTTCGCCGTCACGTACTGTATGGAAAGGAACCAGTGCCTTCTTCCGTTTTTTGGCTAGATAATAAACGTCGTTCACGATAATCTGATCGGAGGGATCAAGGTCGTTATAGCGCAGAAAACTCGACAGACTGATTTTAGCCTTACGAGCCAGTGATCCCGCGTTATCACCCGCCTGGGCCTGAATACCCGGCAGACCGTTGATTTCGTACAGAACCGGGTCGTTTTTACCCGTTTTGGTCGCCGTTACCCGGCGTAGCACCGGAAAGCCGACGTCATTCTGAACCACCTGAGCCGCTTTCTTGCTACGAACGTTGACGATCTTCTGACGTACATCGTTGATCTGGTTGTTGGGAACCGGGATCGCCATGACGTAATCCTTGTCCGTAGGCACTAGTTCGCCAATCACCCAGCGGTTATACTTGCGCAGTTCGCTTTCGTCGACGCTTAGCTCATTGGCAATATCACCGAAGCTTTTACCACCTCCGTTTGGGTATTCGATCAACGCAAAAGTGTTACTGGCCTGGTGCGTTTTCAGGGCGTTTTCGACGGCGATCTTGTGCGCAAAGAAGCGTAAAATATACCGATCCGTCCGGCCATCGAGCGTAACCTCACGAGCGTATGACCAGTCCGGGGGAATCAATCGGCTAATGCCGCTGGCCCCCAGGTAATAGGAGTAGAGTGATGCAATCCAGTTGTTAAACTGCGTATTGCTCTTCTTGAAGTATTTAGCGGCTGCCCGACTTGAGGCAATAATGCTTTTTCGTTCATCGACGATATCATCAACGCGCAGGCCGTAATCCGTTGCAGTTTCCCGCTTGAACTGCCAGTACCCCACGGCCATAGATGACGAAACCGCGTCGGGGGTCAGCGAGCTTTCCTGGACGGCCAGGTATTTGAAATCGACAGGTACCCCTTCTTCCAGCAGGATCGTTTCGATCATCGGGAAGTAAAGAGCAACCCGGTCAAGTTTAGCCGACCAATACTGACGGTTAGCCAGTAATGCGTTTACATCCTGCTGGATCAGCCGTCGGGCATCGTTGTCCAGCCGAACGGAAATGTCCGCAAACGTAACCTGCTCCGGAACGGTTGGGGCAGTCTGAGCCAGTGAGGTAAAACCGAGAAGGAGAAAAAGCAGCAATAAAGGGTACGTGTTTTTTCGCATAAGCCAAAGGTAATCTATCGTAGGAGTATTTTTATACGCTCTGTTACCGTTTACGAACTATCGTAATACCATCGCGAACGGGGAGCAATACGTTGTCAACGCGGGGATCCTGCTGAATAAAATCATTGAATTCAACCACACTAATCGTGTCTAGGTCGTTTGGTTTCACCGTGTCAATAACCTTGCCACTCCAGAGCACATTGTCAATCAGCAAGAAACCACCCGGACGGAGTTTCTCGAATACCAGGTCGTAATATACTTTATTGTTTCGCTTGTCAGCGTCAATAAAGACCAGATCGAACGTATCAGGCAGCGTGGGAATGATGTCGGCTGCCTGACCGATACGTAGGTCAATGCGGTCGTTCAGTGGAGACTTGGCCCAATACGATCGGGCGAACTCTTCGAGCTCTTCGTTCTGGTCGATGGTAATCAGACGGCCGTCATCAGCCAGACCTTCGGCCAAGCACAGCGCTGAATAGCCAGTGTACGTGCCTAACTCCAAGATACGGCGAGGCCGTATCATCCAGGAAATCATGGACAGGAAACGACCCTGCAGGTGGCCGGACAACATGCGTGGGGCCATAATGTGAGCACGCGTGTCGCGATCAAGCTGACGGAGCAGGTCGCTTTCGGGTGAGGTATGGGCCTCGGAATAAGCCGTTAACTTGGCGGGTAAAAAATCCATTGACGAGGAGTGCGCCTGTGGGCGGGTAAGGGGCCGCGTCCGGTGAAAACTAAGAAACTATTAGAACCCGAACGTGCAGAGCAACGAAATAGTACTCAATAATTAGTTTGTGTAGTACTAAACTGATCGTCTGGCGAAGCCGTCGGCGAGTTAAATCCGGTTTTTGGTGTCTATGACGATGGTAACGGGACCATCATTAATCAAGGTCACTTTCATGTCGGCACCAAACGTACCGGTCTGGATCGGCTTCCCCAGATCGGTCCCGAGTTGGGTGATCATGGCTTCGTAGAGTGGAATGGCCACTTCGGGCCGGGCGGCTTCGATGAAGCTGGGTCGATTTCCTTTTTTCGTATTGGCGTGCAGCGTGAACTGACTAATGAGCAGGATATTCCCATCAACAGCCGCCAGATCCAGGTTCATCTTGTCGGCTTCGTCGTTAAAAACCCGCATGCCGATAATCTTCCGGCTGAGCCACGTTACGTCCTCTTCCGTATCGGTATGCGTAACGCCCAGCAATACCATGAACCCCTTTTCAATCTGGCCTTTAACCACACCGTCGATGGTTACCGACGCCTGCGACACTCGTTGAATTACTGCAATCATGCCCAAAGATAGGCAGACGGGCTGTTCGGGCGTGATTGTAGTAATGATCTAAAACTCGTCCTGAGACTCTAGACGGAAATCGTCTTTGGGGAAAATCCACTTTAGTTTGTCTTCCAAGATATGCTTTTCCATGTCATTTAACCGAATGAAGACAACAGTCTGTCCTGTCCACTCTTCGTTTGGTCCTACACAAATAAAGAATTGTTCATGTGTCATCTTTCGCATTTCTTTATTGATGTAGGTGAATACTTCTTCATCTAGCCAGTCTTCGTAATAGGCTAACTCGAAACCAATTTCCTCGCCATTGCTGGAGAAACTAATCTGAATAGGCCCTTCATCGGATTGCCAGATCTCTTGACTATTTGTTGGTAAGAAGTGACCATCTGAAGCGTTGGAAAATGTCTCAATGATGCTTATATAGATATTATTCCCTAGTGCTACGTCAGTTTCTAAGTCAATATGAATGTATTTTTTGTCATCTTGAGCTAAAAGATGGCCTATGTTTGAATAGCTATCTAGCTCATGGTCGAACCCCAAATCTGGAGCATGCTCGTTTCGCTTTTTTTGTCTTAGCTTCGCTATTAATTCAGCATCACTTAAGTCGTTAAACTCTTTGAAAAAACCTGCCTGTCGTAAAGTTGATAAATCGTCAAACATAGCTCTAATTCGTAATCAAAACGTGGTTCTGTTAATATAGCTGTTCCCCCTCGATACAGAACTGAGTGTGTGTATGCGATACTACAGCTGATGAGACATGCACGATGATCAATAGATCAACGAAAAGATTCTGTTTACAACCGAAATACGCAATCAAGCGGCTGGACAACGGGTGACTTGTCGGGGTTCGTATCCATCAGGTCGGCCATGTACGCCCACCAGCGCTGCATGATCGGCTGTGCGGGAAGCTGATCCACGGTATGGTTCGCGGAACGCTGCTGAACGGCAAACAAGGTTCGGCTGGCTGGGTCTAAGTAAATAGCGTAGGCCTGAATGCCTGCCTCGCGTAAAGCCGCCGACAACTCCGGCCAGATTTCATCATGACGTCGTTTGTATTCAGTTTCAACGCCGGGCTTAAGCCGCATGGTGAACGCAATTTCTTTCATAAGAAACAACTATTAACGGTCCGAAAGGAGTAAGGGCGACAGAGGGGTTAATGTAACGGGGCCAAGCAGGCCGGAGGGCCGCGGCTGCCAGCTTTCGGCGGTAAACAGGCCATCTTTGCCCCGGTTCTCTTTTAGCCGGGCTGACATATTGATGTTGTAAAATTTCTTCCAATTGACGTGCCGCTTGTCCAGGTCGACCATGCGGTTGGCCATACCATTGGACACCGTAATCGTCAGTTTATTGGTCGGGCGGAGCAGGCTATCGGGAATAGCCAACTGATACGTTGGGCCGATGAGCGTTGCCAGTTCCTGACCGTTCAGTTGCACCCGGGCGCTTTCGGCCACCTTACCCAGATCGAGTAACCAGTCACCAGTATGGCCGGCGGGCTTTGTGAACGTAAGGCTGTAACTGGCTGCGCCGGAAAAAATCTTAACTCCGTCGCTGGGCAGGTCAGTCCACGAACCAAGCTGATTCGTCGTAACGGATGCTGGTTTAGTTGGACCACCCGACACGAAATCGACTGTCCAGGTACCAGACAGTGGCTGCGGTTTACCCGTTACTTGTTGATACGCAAAAGCCGATTCTGTCGGATGTTGCCCCGTAACGGTTGTTTCCAGCAGGCAGGATTCGCCGGGAGCCAGTTGCAGATACACTTCGCTTCCGCCAGCGCTGGTTTTACGGCTTGCCGCCCGGCCGGTCTGCTCGGTCATCGGGTTGAACAACGTAACGGATTGGGCGCTGGTCGCTAACGGAATCCAGTCGCTTACTGGCTTATCGCCCGAGTTGAGGATAAAGTAATAATGCCCCTGCCGGCCAGATGTATTAAAGCTGCGCCGAACAACCTGTAGTTGCCGATCGACCAGTGATTCCCGCTTGACGTCCGCCTGTGAAAGCAGGGCATCCATCTCCGTTCCCCGCAGAAATAGGCCTTTGCCAAGGGTAGCTCGTTCCATGCCGGCAGTCTTGTTGAATTTCAGCCCGTTTACGAGCTGGTCAAAAGCCTGCTGGCGTTCGGCTAACTTATCCAGACCTGGTACGTTTGCCGGTATTTTGCCAGCGATAATCACGGTCGCGCCTTGCTGCGCCAGTTTCACGAGTTGTTGCAGCGTTGCCAACGGCATATACTGCACATCGGGTAGTAGGATTGTCCGGTACGTAGCGCCCCCTGAGGTTAACAGCTGCCCGTTGACGGTAGTCAGTTTGGCCAGTTGTTTGTCCGAAATGAAATCGAAACCGTATCCTTTTTGCAACAGCGTCTCGGCTTGATGAGCAACGGGTAGGTCCTTGAAGCCGTGTTCAATGCCGTCAAAATGCTGTAATAACCTCGGTTCGGTAAGATCTTTACCTTGCTTGACGGGTTGCGCGTATGCATCATAAGTAGGGAGATAAACTAATACGTCGTTGTTAGGCTTTCCCTGTTGCAAAAACGACTGACAGCGGGCAACGTACTGATTTAACTTACCAAAATCGGTCCAGAACGAATTGTTCGGGTTGACATGAACGGCCGCGTAAAACAGCCAGCCTGGCCACTCCGCCTGGGGAGGAGAGTAGTTGGTCCCGTGATAAAACATATGGTTGACACCTCCCAGTAAAAACAAATCCAGATCCTTTTTGACGTCACTAAGCGTCGACAAAAAATGTTCGTTGTCCCAGGTTGCTGACTCCGACGAGATTAGTGGCTTGCCCGTTACGTTGGCCGCCGACGAGGCAAACTTGATCCGGAGCAGATCCGTACCTTCGATCTCGGGAATGTCTGTTTCGGCGTACAGATCCAGGATATTAGCCGGTGAACCGTGTGCCTGGTTTCGAATGAGCTTGCCCCGGCTCTTCGCCCAGTCGTGCCAGGTGCGGGTGTAATTTTCCAGAATCAGTTCGGCGATAGTTTCCCGGTAGTCGCTTAGAACGCACCGGTGCTGGGCATTGACGATGTCGAACAACTCGGGGAGGTGCTGTTTCAGGTCGTAGCCCCGCCGTTTTGTGAATTCGGTGAAGAGCGCGGGCGTCCAGTTGGCTTCCCCCTGGGCATCGTCTACTTCGTAGGAGTCATTGAAAAAAGCCCGCAGTGAGCCGATAGTACGTCCAGTAAACGCCTGATCGAATCGCTGGAGATAATGCTGTGTGGCAGCTTTGGAAAAATGGTCGATCACGTCGCCCTCGCCACCCGGCCCGGCTCGTTCAACCTGCTTTCCATGCCAGCCCTGAAAAACGGCGTAGAGCGTCCATGGTGCCGATGTGCCTTTCGGTGCTGTCCAGCTAAGATTTCCCTGCGCGTCGACGTAACGGGTCAGGTCGATTGCCTGTCCATTACCATAGGCCATCAACGTTTGTAGCGGTATTGACTTTCGGAATCGAACCTGATCGAAGGCATGGCGCTGTAAATCCGGGTTCTTCGCCACCGGATCAGCCAGTTTTTCAATAGTGATTGGTTCGCCCACGGCCCGTACCAGCGGCTGCTGCATATAGGTAACGGGCTCCGTCAATCGCTGACCTGGCTTCAAGGTGTACGTTTTGAACGTAACGTATTTACAGGCATCGGCCGGCGATACCCAGGGACCTCCAAACGGCCATCCCGACGCCTGCGCCATGTCGACGCCTAAATTCAGCCGCTTCGCTTCTGTCAGGGTATGATCCAGCCGGTCCATCCAGGCTGGCGACAGGAAGTTGATAAACTGCGACTCGGTGCCTTTGACGCCATAAATGGGCGTTATTTCAACTCCACCCAGCCCGGCCTGCTGGTATTGGGTCAATAACGTGGTAAGATCGCGGGGTTCGACGGCACTGCCCATCCACCACCAGCGCGTCCAGGGTTTGGTTTGCTGGGTGATGGTCGGCCAGCGAGAGGAAGCCGGTTGCGCCAGACTGAACGTTGAAAGAGTACTGGCGACCAGTAGAGCAAGGGCAGTTTTTTTCATTTCAGGCGATACACTTCAGACCCGGCTAGTAGGAGGCAGCCCAAGCCGTAGTCTTCAAAATCGGGTTTGCTAACGTACGTAACGGGTTGCCCATCCTTGGGCTCTTTACCGGTACCCTGTACGTAGCCAAGAAATCCATTGGGATGCACGGCCTCGGTTGCCATAGCGTTCCAGGCTTTGGCGATGATCGGCTGGTAGGTTTTTGCGTCTAGTAAGCCGTGGTTGATTCCCCAGGCCATCCCATAAGTGAATAATGCTGTGCCGGACGTTTCTTTACCACCGAAGTTAGAGGGGTCCATCAGGCTGGCATTCCAGAACCCGTCGGGGCGCTGGAGTTTGGGTAGGGCCTTCATCATCGACCTATACATCGTTTCGTATTCGTTGCGATGAGGAGCGTCTTTGGGCATGATGTCCAGCACCCTGACCAGAGCCGCCACCACCCAGCCATTCCCCCGCGACCAATAGCAGTTCGCGCCGTTTGGCTCCTTATAAGGCGGAACAAAATCTTTGTCGCGCCACCACAGTCCTTCGGCCGGATTGTAGAGCCCGCTACCGCCGTGAACGGTTTTAGAATAGGTATAGATCTGGTACATTTTTTCGTAATACCGGTTGGCTACCGATGGTTCGTCGCGATGCAGGACTGCGAGCTTGGCAAAGACGGGCATTGCCATCTGGAGCGCGTCGATCCAGTTCCAGTCGTCGATCCGCTCGCTGGCGACCATGCTGTCAATGGCGGTCTGTATGGCACGAATCCGCTCGGGTTTGGAGCGAGCCCCGTCGGGATCCAGTTCAAACAGGTCAATGTAAGTCTGGGCACAGCACTGATTATCGGCGTTCCGGTCGGTTGGGCCGTTACGTAGTCCCCACTGGTGTTTGTCACCCCAGTCGACAGCGTAATCATAATAGCGCTTCTTCGGATCGAGCGCGTAGAGTGCCATCAGTCCTTCGTAATATACCGCCCGGGTCCAGATATGACTGGGGCGAACTTTATTGGTTACGATCTCCTTACCCGGATCGGGCCATAGCTGCATGAAATAGTCGTTCGTTCGGGTCATCGTGGCCAGAATCTCTTTCTTACTGGGAAGCTTTGGCGCACCTGGCTTAGCGGCTAATACCGTGGTCGATGTAATTAAGCAGAGGAGCAAGGTGTACCAACGGGTTGGTAAACGTCTACAGCTTGCAGACAGGAAGGAAAAGACAGGGCGGTGGCTCATTGATCGGGCAGAGGACGTATCAATGATAGAGAAGCGAATCCAGTAAAATTCTACTCCCAACGGTCCACCAATGCGCCAGTAGATATTGGCCATAGTTGGCGAAAAGAAAATGGCCGGACAGGGTGTCCGGCCAATGGTAAATAAAAAGATTGCTAGGACTTTCTCTACGAAACGGCTGATTTATCCATGTACTGAATTACGTCCTTGGTCGGGACTTTCTGGCCCGTCTGGGCAGCTTTAAAAATAGCTGCGATCAATTGAACATCACGCATACCCAGTTCGCCCGGTACGGTGGTGGGTTTATCGTTCAGAACGCAATCGGCAAAGGCGTCCATCTGACGTGCCTGTTGTGGTACGTTTTCGATGTCCATTTTTCCTTCGCTGGTTTTCCCCGATAAGCCATCATACCCATAAGCGGGATCGAGTTCAAACCAACCTTTGGCGGCTTCGGCCCGTAGCTTGTTGTATTTATCGTTAAAGCTGGTTTTGCAGTCGGCCACCGTACCGTCCGCGAAATACAGTTTGAAATCCATGCCTTCTTCAATCTTGTCGAAGACCTCTGGCTTGGTTACCGGGTGGAATTTGGCCGATACAGCAATGGGAATTTCGCCCTTCGTATAGATAGCACCCTGCAAACAGTAAATACCCACATCGCGCATTGGACCACCGCCCCCGATGCCTTTGCCCATTCGCCACAGATTCGTGGTGTCCTGAACCTGGGCGTCCTCGGCAATAATGTGATTTACTTTACCATAGACCTGCTTCTGCCCCAGGCGCATCATTTCGCGGTTGTGGGGTTCGAAGTGAAGCCGGTAACCAATTGACAGTTGTTTCCCCGCCTTTTTACAGGCGTCGATCATCTGCTGGCATTCTTCCGGATTCATCGCCATGGGCTTCTCGCAGATAACGTGCTTTCCCGCTTTAGCTGCCCGGACGGTATATTCGGCGTGTAACGAGTTCGGCAGTACGACGTAAACGATGTCGATATCCGGATTGTCAGCGATCTGATCGAACGTTTTGTAGTCGTAAATATTCTTATCCGGAATGTTGTATTTCTTTTTCCACTCTTCGGCTTTCGAGGGCGTACCCGTCACGATACCTGCTAAGCGGCAGTTCGTCGTTTTTTCCAGTGCGGGGGCCAGTTCTTCGGTACTGTATTTCCCGAGCCCAACGAGCGCAATACCGAGTTTGCGACTGGTCCCCGAAGTTGTCGTCGTTGAACTGGCCGAGTCGGCTGTTGATTCGCCGGACTTACTGCTGCAGCTTTGTAAGCCAAATGTGGCAATGGCGGGAGCCGCCAGGGCCGCCGTGCCTAACTGATGAATAAATGTCCGGCGCGAAAAGAATGATTGATTCATAACGTAGGTTGATTGAAATCGCGAAAACTCAGGGAGTTCATTCTACATGTAACCTGATGTTTTAACGATTGTTATACCAGGTTAGTAGGTTACTCGGTGACTATCTGATTACCGTAGGGAACCAGGAAGAACAATTTGATTGGTTCCTGTGTAGGTACTTTATTACCAATAAGAACCTACAGGATATGGACGAGAAAAACGCGACCGTGCGGAATAATGAGGCTAAAAACCGGTTTGAGCTAGAAATTGATGGCAAGCTGTCAATCTCAGAATACCAGCGTGTCGACGACCAAACCCTAGCGCTGGTGCATACCGAAGTCGATCCCGAGCTGGAAGGGAAAGGCATCGGATCACAGCTCACCAAAGGCGTATTTGAGTATGTCGAGCAGCACAACATGAAAATCGTGTCGTTGTGTCCATTTGTATCGACCTACCTGAAACGGCATCCCGAGTGGAATCGAATTGTGGCGGACAAACGTAAAACCGAGGATGTTGAGTAGGGGATAGCGCTTAATCTCTACTTTTTATCATTCTAACCAAGGTGTGTTCTGATAGGAGGAATCGTAAAACTTCTCGTTATGGAGCTTAAGATTCCTTCTATCAGTCGTTTTCGGGTCATTACTTAGCTGTCCAGCTTGCCTGGATCAGGGTAAAGCAATGCCATCGCATGGCCTCCGAACGTCCAATACCAGTCGAGGAACTTTGCTCCGCGACCAATCAACTCCACCCTTCCTGTGCTGTCCAGTACTTGTTGTACATTCTTAACTGACGGGTATGAGTCTAAACGGTTTGCCGGAGCAAATGACCTGACCCCGTTGAGCCGGTTAACACCTCGTATACCCGTCTCACTGAGTCACAGAATTACGTTGAGGATCGGGTGCCGCGAATGTCAATGCCTGAGGTTTGGTCTCTAACGTTTTTTCGATAAGTTGCCACAGCGCTGGCTGACCGGTGGGAATCGGTTAACTCCTGGAAGACTGTGGCCTGCTGGTAATCATCTGACGATACCGAGACTCGACCGATTCGCTCTTTCATCCTACCCGAAACATACGTTACGAGTGAGAACGACAAACACAAAGCTGAATACAATCCCGCAGAAAACTGGCGGCCCGGCAGCCATATGGCTGCTTCTTGTTGTCTGGCTTTTGTCCTCAAAGCCCCTCTTTGCTCAACAACAGGGGCTACCAGGCTTTTGGATTTCTTCCGCTCAGGTGGGCGTTGACAAACCGAACACCTGGATCGCATTTCGGCGGGATTTCGTCTTAAAAAGAAAACCAAAGCAGGCAATTACGACCATTGCTGCGGATACGAAATACTGGCTCTGGATTAACGGTAACCTTGTTGTGTTTGAAGGCGGCCTTAAACGCGGACCTACACCCAAGGATACCTACTATGACCAGGTGAATCTTGAACCTTACCTTAAAAAAGGGGAGAACCGCATTGCCGTATTACTCTGGCATTTTGGAAAAGATGGTTTCTCGCATGTGAACAGCGGACGTGCCGGGCTCCTGCTCACGATGGAAACGGGAGGAGAGCTCTTGTACACTGACAAGAACTGGCTGTGTCGTGTTCATCCCGCTTACGGCACAACCGATGAACCATCACCCAATTTTCGCCTTCCCGAATCCAACATTCGTTTTGATGCACGTAACGATATTGCTGGTTGGCAAACAGCGCCAGTCAACGGTCTTTCCGGCTTCAACGCTGCGAAAGAGATCGGTCGCCCTGGCGATGCTCCCTGGCACGCCCTGGTAAAACGCCCTATTCCACAGTGGAAAGATTTTGGATTGAAAGACGCGTTACCTGAGCATCATCTTGGCAGCACCAGGGATACAATCATTGCCCGGTTGCCTTACAACATGCAGATGACACCGACGATCGTGATAAGCGATAGCGTAGGAGAGCATCTAGTCGGGATTGCAACCGATCACAGTAAAGCGGGAGGGACCAACAATGTTCGAGCTGAGTATATCACAAGAAAAGGCCTCCAGGAATACGAGTCGTATGGCTGGATGAATGGAGAGAAGCTACTGATTACGGTGCCTCCTAGCGTTAAAGTCCTGGCGGTTAAGTATCGCGAGACGGGCTATAATGCAGAACCCGCCGGCAGTTTTGTCGTCAGTGATGAATTTTACAATCAGTACTGGAAGAAAGCGCAGCGTACGTTATACGTCAATATGCGAGACAATTATTTTGATTGTCCTGACAGAGAACGTGCCCAATGGTGGGGGGATGTTGTACTGCTCATGGGGGAAAGCTTGTGCACCTATTCTACATTCACTCATGCTTTGATGCGTAAAGCAATCCTGGAACTGACGGCGTGGCAGCGAAAGGGAGGGGAGTTATTTTCCCCGATCCCCGGTAATTTCAATACAGAGCTGCCGGATCAAATGCTGACCAGTATTGGACGTTATGGCTTTTGGAACTACTACTTGAATACCAACGATCGTGAGGTTATTGAGAAGAGTTATTCCGGAGTGAAACGATACCTGGGGTTGTGGAAAACCGATGAGACAGGGCTCACGGTATTACGTAAGGGGGACTGGCTTTGGGGCGATTGGGGCGATAACAAGGATTTGAGGCTGATCATGGCTGGATGGCATTATTTGGCGCTGGAAGGAGCGGCAAACATGGCAGATCTGCTTGGGTACAATGACGATGCGGTTGCTTATCGTCAGGTTATGGAGCAGGTAAAAGCGGGGTACAATAAATGTTGGAACGGCTATGCCTACCGTCATCCAGCTTATCATGGCCAATCTGACGACCGCGCACAGGCTTTGGCGGTTATTTCCGGAATAGCCGACTCCGCAAAATATGACCCTATTCTTTCGCTATTGAAGACGCAGTTTCATGCTAGCCCTTACATGGAAAAATACGTAATGGAAGCCTTATTTGTTATGGGAAATGGGGACTATGCGCTGGAAAGAACGAAAAAACGGTTTGCCGACATGGTAAATACGCCTGAGTACACCACCTTGTTTGAAGGCTGGGGTATTGGCGAAAAAGGATTTGGTGGTGGGACAACCAACCATGCCTGGAGCGGAGGAGCCCAGATCGTTATTGCTCAATATCTATTTGGCATTAAACCGCTGGAAGCAGGATATAAAACATTCTTGATCGAGCCCAATCCGGCCTCACTCACCTCTGGGACGCTCAACGTTCCGACGGTACGGGGAATAGTGGGCTCTTCGTTCAAAAACGACACCAGTGGCTTTACATTGACTGTAACCGTTCCCAAAGAAACGACTGCAATCGTACGGCTTCCCGAGGGCTCAACCCTATACGTGAACAACAAGGTTTTGGAAGGCAGTCAGCTCGATGTGGAGAAGAAATGGCTGAAAGCAACCTACACAACATTCAAGCTTACTTCAGGTACGTATGAGATTAAGCGAGCGAAAGCGCTGTAATTGTTTCTATTAGATTGAGGTCGGTGAGCCATTTGAAAGCAATTCCTGAAAGTATCTGTCAAGAGCCGCTGCGAACGCCAAAGCTTAGATTTGGCGTTCGCAGCGGCTCTTTGATAAGGTGGCACAGCCATCCATTAAAACATAGACCAGGGTCGGAAGGGAAAGGCATTGGTTACCGTTACGTTAAAAACGAGAATCGTCCGGCTACAGTGCGTAACCGGACGATTCTCGTGTGATAGCAGATGACTGCTTATCGGTTCATCGAAATCAGGAACTCTTCATTGCTGCGGGTACCTTTCATCCGTTCGAGCAGGAAATCCATGGTTTCCATAGGATTCATGTCGGCCATGTGCTTGCGTAAAATCCAGACGCGTTGCAGCGTCTCCTTATCCAGCAACAGGTCTTCCCGGCGCGTACCCGACGCCATGACGTCGACGGCAGGGTAAACACGCTTATTGGCCAGTTTCCGGTCGAGCTGAAGCTCCATGTTACCAGTTCCTTTGAATTCCTCGAAGATAACTTCGTCCATTTTCGAACCAGTGTCGATCAGAGCCGTAGCAATGATAGTCAGCGAACCACCGTTCTCTACGTTCCGAGCCGCCCCGAAGAAGCGTTTCGGCCGGTGGAGGGCATTCGCATCCACACCACCCGACAGAATTTTACCGGATGACGGAACAACCGTATTATAGGCCCGCGCCAGACGGGTAATTGAGTCCAGCAGAATCACTACGTCGTGTCCACACTCAACCATGCGCTTGGCTTTTTCCAGGACCATACTCGACACTTTTACGTGGCGATCCGCCTGTTCATCAAACGTGGACGAAATAACTTCGGCGTTGACGCTGCGGGCCATATCCGTCACCTCCTCCGGACGTTCGTCAATCAGGAGAACGATGAGGTACACCTCTGGGTGGTTCTTAGTAATCGCGTTGGCAATCTCCTTCAGCAATACCGTCTTACCCGTTTTTGGCTGGGCGACGATCATGCCCCGCTGGCCTTTACCAATAGGAGCAAACAGGTCCAGTACTCGCGACGAGTAATTTTCCGGACGGTTGCTCAAATGAAGTTGCTCGTCGGGAAATAAAGGCGTCAGGTATTCGAACGGAATCCGGTCGCGGATCTCCTCGGTCGTCTTGCCGTTGACCGTCGATACCCGTAGGAGCGCGAAATATTTTTCACCTTCTTTCGGTGGCCGGATGGCGCCCCGTACCGTATCACCGGTTTTCAGGCCAAATAACTTGATCTGTGAGGGCGATACGTAAATATCGTCGGGGCTGGCGAGGTAGTTATAGTCAGCCGACCGCAGAAAGCCGTACCCACCGTCCTGCATAATTTCCAGCACACCTTCGTTGTCGATGATGCCATCAAACTCACGAATATGCTGATTATACTGCCGACGAATGCGGTTTTGGTATTCCTGGGCTTCCCGTGGGATCTGCTGCAACTGTGGTTGTTGTTGCGTAGCAGGTTGCTGATGCTGCGATTCGGTCGGGGATTCGGTTGGCGTAGTGACCTCCGATGTGGCCTCCTCGTTAGCCGATTGCATGTTGGCTGCGTTGTCGTTGGATACAACCGTTGGTGTCAGGAATTCATCTTCTGATGGTCCCTGGTAGCTAGCAGTCGTATCTTCAACGGGTTGCCGGTGAGTACGTGGACGTTGCCCGTCGCGTCGATTCGAGCTGTTTTCCCGGTTGTTATCAAGACGGGACCGGTTATTGTTATTGTCCCGTTGCTCCCGCTGGTTATCAGAAGTGCCGTCTGGCCGTGATGGCCGGGTACGATTCTGATCCGACCGGTTCGTATTGGAAAAGCGGCTTTCACGATTCTCGCGTGGCTCGTTCGTACGACCGCTAAAGCCGTTGTTCGCCCGGGGGCGTACTGAATGTTCTGGCGCTTCGGTCGGCTCAGTAGCTGCTTCCGATGGGGCAGTTGTAACCTGTGGCGTTTCAGCCTGTTGTGTCGTCTCAATTTGAGCGTCGCTGGGAAACGTGCCCGGTTTTGTCTCAACGCTTTCCGTTTCGGCCGTGGTCGTCATTCCATCCTCGGGGGTTGGCGCAGGCAGATCGGCAGCATCAGCATCCCGACGGACACGCTGACGGGTGCGATTGCTATCAGGACCGTCGACAGCTGCCGCGGACGTAGTCGCTTTCCGAGCTGGTTTAGCGGTGGCTGTACTATCCGTTTCAACGGCGGCCGGGGGAGTTTTCCGACGCGCCCGTTTTGGGGTGGCGTCGGCAGCTGATTCCGCTTCGGCTGGAGCTGCCGACTCCGGTTGTTCGGCCTGCTGACTCAGAATCTTATAAATCAGGTCTTTTTTCTGGAATTTGGTAGGGTCGCTGATTCCGAATTTCTCGGCAATCGGCCGAAGCTCGGATAAAAGCTTCGTATTCAGTTCTTCAATGTTGTACATACAGTGCAGGTTAGCAGTAAACCTTAAGAGAGCCGTCTGGGCGGTGAATGAGAAATGAGAGGTGCTGGACTACGCTATAATGAATGATGGGTAAGATCAAGGCTCGGCTGGCGCTGCATGACACGCTGTTACCAATAGCCTAAACTAGACTTCCAGGTTCAAAGAGTTACGTAATGAAAACAGGTCAAAATGCACGTTGGGGTGAGTATCCCGATTCAAACACGAAGATCCGGAGGAGCCGGATGGGGTGTTTTATCAAAATTTTTGAGAAAATGGCCGGTTCGCTGTAGACTACCGTTGCGCTTTTGTTGGAAAAGCCTGATTGCCACTATCGAAATGATGGGAGCAAATATAGTAGGTCGAACCACCTTTGTCAATACAACGTAGTGCCAACTGAAAATGTTTTTCAATTCTCCAGCGCTGCCCTTATTTAACGGGAAATTTCCGAAAAAGATCCCATTGGTTGTCAGGTAACGATACCAGGTGTCTGGATGCCTGACGGAAAGTGGGCAAATGTTGGCAAGGGGCGTTAAAAAAGCTTAAAAAAACAGAGTGGTGATACGGTTTCTTTTCCGGGTGGGCGTTACAACGTTACGCATTCGGGAGGGGTCTTGCTGGAAGCCACCGGCAATGAACTATGATAAATCTGGTTATCGACTGGGGGAACACCCGATTAAAAGCTGGCTGGTTTCGCGCTGGTCAGCTGACTGACGTAAGCCGATACGAGTCAATCGATGAATTGATAAAAGACATCACCGCGCGGCAAGCGATACAACCGATTAACCCGCACCTACTCGTGTCCTCAACCGCTCAATCGGCGGAGGTTATTGGGAAGGGGCTGGCAAAATTTGGTTACAAGACGTTCGTGTTGAGCGGACAAACACCATTACCTATACGTAACGCGTATGGTACTCCGCAGACGCTGGGGGCCGATCGGGTAGCGGCTGCGGTGGGAGCAGCCGCGCTGTTTCCAAGACGGGATTGCCTGATTCTGGATCTGGGAACCTGCCTGACCGCCGACTTGGTTGACCGGGAGGGGACATTTCAGGGTGGGCTTATCTCACCGGGCTTACGGATGCGGTTCCGGGCTATGCACGAGCAGACCGCGCGACTGCCGCTGATTGACTGGAAGGCCAATGAGCTATTGGCCTGGCCATCGCCGACGGCTAAAAATACGAGGGAGGCTATGTTGAGTGGTGTACTGAACGGACTGCTGCTTGAAATGAACGGACTCATTGATCAGTATCGCCACGATCGGCCGGAATTGGTTGTCGTGCTGTGTGGGGGCGACGCATCTGTCTTTGAAAGTCGTCTGAAACCCCCGATATTTGCAATGCCCGAATTGGTGCTTACTGGATTGAATCGAATATTACAGTATAATGTTGAGAATTTACAAGCGGATACGCCAGACGTTAACGCATAGCATACTGGCGCTTGCCGCTACGTCGCCGGTTGTCCTGGCGCAGGGATTGGGAAACGCTCCCTACTCATCACTGGGTATTGGCGAACTCTACAACCAGGGAAATGTCACCAATATGGGCATGGGCAATGTTGGCATCAGTAATGCCAGCTTGTTTCACCTCAATTTACAGAATCCCGCGCTGCTGGCCCGTCGGTCATTCCTGACGGTGTTTGAAGTAGGCCTGCAGGGACAGAATAAATCAATCAGCCAGAATTACAACGGGAGTACGCAGAATCAACGTGATTTCGGTGCCAACCTGGGATATCTGGCCCTGGCATTTCCGATCAATTCCCGCTGGAATATGTCGCTAAGCCTGAAACCGTACACCTACGTTGATTATACGAGTCAACAGTACCGGGTTATTCCCGGCACCACCTACCAGGCCGAATACAGCTATACGGGACGGGGTGGGTTGAACAAGGCTACGTTCGCTAATGGATTCCGGCTTACCAAAAATATCTTCGTTGGGGGAGAGGCTTCCTTTACGTTCGGAAACATTACCAATACGTCGGCCTCGCGGGTGATTGCCGGCGCTAATGCTACAACCAGCCTGGGTTCCACGCAGGTAAACCGCCTTGACCGGGTAAATTACAGTGATATCGTCTGGAAAGTGGGTGCTGCCTGGCGGCCAAAACTCAGTGAAAACTGGACGCTGAACCTGGGCGCTACCTACGACCCACAAACCCAAATCAACGGCCGCGAAACGAATATCTACCAGCAGTCCGTCTCGACGGGTGAAGCCATCTCCGCTGCCGATACCCTGCGTCTGAACACCTCAGGCCGGGCAACGCTGCCCCAGCAAATGCACTTTGGGGTGAGTATCGAAAAAAATAATACGTTACTGGTAGGGGTCGACGTCGGTTTACAGAAATGGAGCGAATTCCGAACGGTTCGGAATCAGACGGGTAATCTGCTGGACGCCATGACGGTTGCTGCCGGATTAGAATATACGCCAAAGGTCAGCTCGACGCGCTATTGGGATGTTGTTACGTATCGCCTTGGTTTCCAGTACAACCAGTTGCCGTATCAGGTCGGTGGTGTTCAGATTAATGACATTAATGGCAGCGCCGGTGTTTCACTACCCGTGGGCGCCTTCCGGGTAAACTATATTACGCTGTCGGTGGTCGGTGGTCAGCGTGGGGCGCTGATAGGTACTCAGATTCGGGAACAGTACGTCCGGATGGCGTTAGGTTTCTCGCTTAATGATCGTTGGTTCCGCAAGCAGGTTGTCGATTAAGGTCGAAAAACCAATTGACAACCGTGAGCGTTTCTCTGGTAAGTATCCACGAAGAAATCAATGAGTCAATCCCATCGGCACCTGCTGCCCGCTTTTCTTTTGCCGTGGCTGTGCTTCGGCCTAGTTAGTTGCGAAAGTCCGAAAGAGACAAAAAAGGTTGATCCGTATACTGGTCCCATTGAGGAAATCAACGACGTGCGCCTGCTTTACAGTGAAGCTGCCACGATGAAGGTAAAGCTAACGACCGCTAAACAACTTCGGTACGCTAACGATAATCGGAAATATCCTAAGCAGGTTAATATCATCTTTTACGATCAGAACGGGAAGGAAGAAACCAAGCTTCAGTCTGATTCGGGGAAATATGATAAGAATAAGGATCTGTACACGGTCATGGGACACGTGGTCGTGACTAAACTACAAAATCGGCAAAAAATGCTGACCGATTTGTTGAACTGGAGTCCGGTGACGAAGAAAATATATACGGACCTTCCCGTTACTATTCTAAGTCCCGAAACAGGCGAACGATTGCAGGGAATTGGTTTGGATGCCCCCCAGGACTTTTCTCGGTACTCCATCCGAAAAACGACGGGGATTTTCAATATTTCAACTACGCCTTGAGGCTGCTTAACAGAAAGGGGATCGCTGGTTAGCGATCCCCTTTCTGTTAAGCAGCCGAGATTTTACGTTATAGCTTATTTCTTACAGGCCTCCAGTACCGCCGTTACTTTCTTGACGTCGGTCAGGGTGTTTTCATTACCCCATTCGTTGTAGATATACGTTGTTAACTCCGCGATTTCGAGGTCGCTGAGTTGCGGCTGAGCAGGCATCGGGCGATTATATACCTTACCGTTTACGGTGACTGGTCCCTGCATTCCGTTCCGGATCAGGCAGATGACACTGTCTTTGTGCTGTAGATAATCCGAACCGGCCAGGGGCGGATAAAGGGCTGCCAGGCCCTCACCTTTGTTCTGATGGCAATTGGCGCAGTTGTTTTTGTAAATCAGAATTCCTTCGGTAATGTATTTCTGCCGTTTGATTTCCTGCTCACTCTGGCAACCGATCTGAATGGTTAGCAGGCCACCGAGTGCCAGTAGGGCGATACGTTGCTTCATGATTTGTATTCAGCCAGAAGCCGGTCAATATCCTGCATAAGTTTGTCGACGCCCGCTTCCGTCGTTCCGTCGTAGATGCCACGGATGTGTTTCTCCTTGTCGACCAGGATAAAGGCGCCACTGTGAACAACCCCACCGGGAGCCGACTTGTCTTCCTGCGCGGTTACCATGTAGCTGTTCTGACCTATATCGTAAATCTTGTCCCGGTCACCCGTAACGAACAGCCACTGCCGGCCTGTTACGCCCAAATTGTCGGAAAACTCTTTCAGTACGGCTACCGAATCGTGGGCCGGATCAATCGTGTGCGAGAGCAGCATCACGTCCGGGTTACCCTTGAACTTCTCATACACCCGCTTCAGCTGCACTTTCATTTTTGGACAGATGGTAGGGCAGGTGGTAAAGAAAAAATCCGCTACGTACACTTTGTCGTTGAGCGCTTTCTGCGTTATCGTGTCACCGTATTGGCTGACAAAGGCGAAATCAGGAATGGCCTGGTAAGCGGTGTCGGTGACGGTTTTTCCATCCACTGTTTTTGTGACGGCTTCCCGCTGGCCAAGGATTGGTAACTTGTCAGGCGAGGTACTACAGGCAACTGCTGCCAGCATCAGGCCGGTGGCCAGGGCTGATAGGTTACTGCTTCTCCAGAAACTGCTGGGCTTGCTCAATACTGGTATTAACTTTTGTTTTAACATCGGTAATCTGATCTTTCTGCGCGGCCAGATACCGCAGCGCATCGTCGGTGGAAATTTTGGCCAGGGTATCGTTGTTGTACCGGGCCATCCAATTCGTCATCAGGGTGTCGGCAACAGTCAGGTCCTGCATCAGTCGGGCAGCCTGGGTTCGCTCCTCGTCAGTACGAATTGTGGCAGCAGCAGAACCACTTGCTTTCAGACTATCTAGAGTAGCAATCCGCTGGTTCAACTCTTTACGTAACCGAAATAGGTCATCCAGCTTGGGCATTACGTCATCATGAATAGCAAAAACCTCATTTTCGGCATTACTAACCGTTTCATTGTCTGATTGACAGGAACTGATGACGCCATTGCCAATAATCAGCAGCATTGCCATTAAGACTGGTATTCTCATTCGAAGGGGGTAAATTTTGTAATGGCTAGTTTTAGTGGAGGCTTACTTCACCAAAGCTGATGTACGTTGTTTCAATATCTCGCGGGCACTCTTGACCGCGCTTGGAGTTGGTGTTTTGCCGCCAATCATCTGCGCAATTTCGTTTACTCGCTCGTCGAATGTCAGCTTGCGGATACGGCTAACGGTTTTATCCGCCGAGTGATCTTTGTACACGAAGTAATGCGCCGTTCCCTGCCCGGCAATCTGATGCAGGTGCGTGATGGCAATGATCTGGTGACTGTGCGCCATATCTCGCATCATGTTCCCCATCTTGATAGCAATTTCACCCGAGACCCCCGTGTCAATCTCATCGAAGACAATCGTTGGGAGCGAGCGTTTGCTGGCCAGGATGTATTTTATCGCCAGCATCAACCGGGAGAATTCTCCCCCCGATGCTACGTTCTTAAGTTGCTGTGGTTTAACGCCCTTGTTCGCGCTAAACAGGAACGTAATGGTGTCGATGCCCGTAGAGCTTGGCTTGCTGATTTCTGACTTGATCTCCAGTGATGCGTTTGGCATCCCAAGGTCATGCAACAGGCTGCTGATTTCCTCTTCGATGGGAGTCAGGACTGCCTGGCGGGCCGAGGAAAGCGTATCTGCGCTAACCTGCAACTGGGTCCGGGCAGTTTCAGCCTGGGCTTTCGCTGCTGCCAGATTATCGTCCAGATTCAGTACTTTACTTACCTTCTGCTCCAGTTCATCACGCAAGTTGATCAACTCGGCCACGTTCTTTACCTGATGTTTGGTTTGTAGTTGATACAGCAGGTTCAACCGCTCGCGGATGGTCTCAGCTCGGGTATCGTCGATATCAACCCGTTCCTGTTCGGTACTGATCTCGTCGGCTAGGTCGCGAAGTTCGATCAGACTGCTTTGCGCCCGCTGCTGCAACTGCTCGTACTGGTCGGAAATCTTACTGACCGAAGCGAGGTTACTAACGGCACTCTTCAGAAAATCAATAACCGATTGTTCCGTATTATCGAGGTATTCGTACGCCAGCTGTAGGCGCTCTTTGATCTCCTCGGCGTTTTCCAGAATGGTTAGCTCCTGCTCCAGGGTTTCCTGTTCGTTGGCCTGCAACTGAGCTTTAGCGAGTTCTTCGTACAAGAAATTGTTGTAATCGAACTCTTTACGCATGGCCGATGCTTCGGCTACCAACTGATCGTATACGGATTTATAACCGCGGTACGACTGATAATCCGAGCGATATTTTTTGAGCAGATCATCGTCCTGCGCGTAGGTATCTACAATTTCAAGCTGGTACTCGTTCGAGCCCAGCAAGACGGAATCGTGCTGGGAATGAACATCCATCAACTGGCTTGTAATGCGCCGGAGCGTTTCCAGGTTAACGGGAGTATCGTTCACGAACGCCCGTGATTTACCACTGATGCTGATTTCCCGGCGGACAATGCAGGTATCGGTGTAATCTAATTCTTCTTCGTCAAAAATGCGCTCGATCTGGTAACCCGACACCCCGAATGATCCTTCGATCACGCATTTTTTCTCGGGATTGAACAAAACCCGCGTGTCTGCCCGATTGCCCATGAGTAACCCAATGGCACCCAGCATAATCGATTTACCAGCTCCCGTCTCCCCCGTGATGATATTCAGCTCACGGTCGGGAACCAGTTCGAGTTCGTCAATCAGCGCGTAATTCTTTATTAATAAGTGCGATAGCATAAGTGAAGCTCCTTACTTAACTAACAATGCAGGCTGTTACCCGGTTCAGCTTCAGTCAGCTGAATTCCCGTGTCTAAAGCGTTAATTTTCGGTAAAGTTCCGTCTTGGCGGGGTCCAGGTAGGAGAGCAGATCGAAGGCTCGCTTTCGCTCAGTGGGTGTACCCTCGTACAGAATGTTGTATAATTCCTGCCCTTTGGCGTCGAAGAACGAGTTAATGAGCACAGAGTTAGGTAGTTGCAGGCCTATCGTGCGAATTGTATTCAGCAGGTCAAGCGTCTGTTTCCGAACCTGAACGGGATTGGTCGCAAATACGTCCAGGCCTAGCCGATGATAGGTGTACAGGCCGTCGCGAAAGGGTAACAACTGTTGGTTCTGCAAATTCTCGATCAGCCAGTACCGGCTCCGGCGGTCGCCCCCTGTCTGCCACGCTCCATTGACCGACCCCTGCTGAGCCAGCGTCATGATCGTAAACGCCTGCTGCACGAAAATACCACCCCCCTGCTTGCTGAACGTATCGTAGTCCATCGCCAGAATGACGTTGGCGTAAAACGCCAGCATGGATGTCAAGTCGTCGGAAAACTGATTTTCCCGGTAATAGACCGGTGTCGTAGGCAGGTAAACGAAGTTAAATGAGCGATCAACGTAGTTGAGAATCGTCGTCTCGTAATTGGTACCATAAACCGGCCGGGTGGCAATGATCTGAGCTGTTGCTTCGAAAGCTCCCAGTTGCAGCGATTTAACCAGGTTTATGTTGAGCGAGCAGTTGATGCGTTCGGAAGGAGAAAACTGGTCGTTGCTCCAGCGCCGGTTGTTCATTAGCTCGGTAATGAGCCCCTTCAGTTGATTGACGTAGGACACGTCAATTTTCTGCTGCGCAAATAACTGATCCGTATTGATTGTCACCTGGCAGTTTAACTCCTGCGCATTGGCCCGTACCAGACCAACTACAAAAAAGGCGAGGAGTAATTTGACTACATTCATACCGGTATAAAATGGAGGTAACGCAAAAATAAGCTAATCTAAGCGACTGCGAATGACAGTTGAGTTGATCATTGAGGAAGCAGTGACGGCTGCTTTTCCTGCAGCTTGGCCACAACCAGACCAACCAAATCCTGCGCTACGTCATCCTTCGATTTGAGCGCAAATTCGCGGGTTTGTTCGTCTTTATCAATAACGGTAATCTTATTCGTATCGTGTCCGAAGCCTGCCCCCGCGTCGCGTAACGAATTGAGGACAATCCAATCCAAATTCTTTGATTTGAGCTTGCCAAGGGCGTTATCCAGTTCATTGTTTGTTTCCAGCGCAAACCCCATCAGCCACTGATCGGGTCGCTTTTGGGCCCCCAACGTAGCGGCAATGTCGACGGTACGCGCCATCTCCAGCGCAAAGACCGATTCTTTCTTTTTCAACTTCTGATCGGCCGGATGCGCGGGTGTATAATCGGCCACGGCTGCACTCAACACCGTTACGTCCGCACGTGAAAATGCAGTCAGGGAAGCATCCAGCATTTCCCGTGCCGTTCGTACGTCGATCCGGGTAACCCGTGAGTCGGGGAGGGGTAGCGCTGTAGGACCGCTAACGAGCGTCACCGAGGCACCAGCACGGGCGAAAGCGCCAGCGATAGCATACCCCATCTTACCCGTCGAGTGGTTGCTGACGTAACGTACCGGATCGATAGGTTCCTGGGTCGGGCCGGCCGTAATCAATACGTGCTTGCCGACCAACGGACCCGTTGCTAGCTGCTGCGCAAAGAACGTATCAAGTACCTGACAGATCGTTTCGGGTTCCGCAAGGCGTCCTTCACCAACCAGACCACTGGCCAGTTCGCCATGTTCAGCTTTGATAATATGATTACCAAACGAAATAAGTCGGTGCAGATTCGCTACGGTCGCCGGATGCTGGTACATATCTAGATCCATAGCAGGGGCGAAGAAGACCGGGCAACGCGCCGATAAATAAACCGCCGACAACAGGTCATCGCAGAGACCCTGCGCGCAGCGGGCCAGCGTATGAGCCGATGCAGGGGCAACGATAAGCGCATCAGCCCACAGCCCCAGGTCAACGTGGTTATTCCAACTTCCGTCATCTCCGCGAACAAACGTGGACAGAACTGGGCGCTTCGACAACGTTGCCAGCGTGAGGGGCGTAATAAACGTCTGGGCAGCCTGCGTCATAACAACCTGCACGTCAGCGCCAGCTTTAATCAGCAACCGAACCAATAGGGCTGACTTATACGCGGAAATACTTCCTGTCACGCCAAGTAGCAGTCGTTTTCCCCGAAGTTGTGTGAAGTTCATACGTAACAATGATATGCATGGCCTACTACACCTGATTCAATAAAAAACCGCACGGCAGCAATACCGTGCGGTCATGTATCGGCAGCGGCCGGGCAGCTGATTAAAGCTCTTCGTCGTTGTAGCGCCAGTATACTTTGCCTTCCAGAAACTCGTCGGTAGCCGTCGAAGTAGGTTTCGGCATCCGCTCGTAGAATTTCGAAATTTCAATTTGTTCCCGGTTTTCGAACACTTCTTCAAGGTTGTCAACCGCCGAAACGAACTCCGACAATTTGTTGCTGAGCTCTTCTTTGTTCTTCGTCGAAATCTGCCGGGCGCGTTTCGAGATGATCGATACTGACTCGTACAGGTTGCCGGTGAAAACGGCAATCTTATCGTTGTCGCGGGTAATGATGGATTGGTTCGTTGCCATGTTGTAATAGACTATGTAAACGTGACTGCCAGGCAGACCACGGGTGATAGACAAATGATTAATTTGATGCGGTAGTAACTTTAGCCGGGCGGCTTGGATCGGTTGCCTTACGTTTCTCCTGCTCGCGTTGCTTTTCCTGTTCGCGCTCCTGCTCCAGTTTGTTCAACCGCTCAATTTCTTTCTGGCTGGTTTCGTACATTTTCTCCGTCTGCTTCACATAACTGCTCTGCGGATACTTGTCCACGAATTCCTGATGAAAACTCATAGCTTCCTGATAACGTTCCTTCTGCTTCGTCTCCAGGCTATTCTGCGCCAGACTGAATTCAGCGTCGACTTTCAGAAAAGCCAGTTCTTCGTTGTATTCTGAATCCGGGAATTCCTTCTGGAAGTTATTAATGGCAATGACCGCAGACTTGTAGGAAGCAATGTTGAAACCACTGGTTTTGAAATACAACTTCGCTTTCTCGTAAGACTTTCGCTCCAGCTTCTTGCGAAGGTCCATGATGTACTGGGTTGCTTCAGGCTTGTATTCACTGTCTGGGTAAGCATTCAGGAAATCCTGCAAAGCCGAAGTCGCAGTCAGTGTGTTCGACTGATCCAGGTTGTACTGGGGAGTGTCTTTGTAGAGCGACTTCGCATAGAGATACATAGCCTCCTGGGCGTGATCACTCCGGGCAAAGGTTTCATAGAATTTTTTAAACAACGTAGCACTCAGCAGATACTGTTGCTGATTGTACTGCGTATAAGCGTAGTAGAACTGCGCCATTTCGGACTCCGTACTTCCTTTCAGAACCGGAATCAATTCTTCGAACAGCAGGCCAGCGTGGTACCAGTCTTTTTTCTGATAATACTCCGTGGCGGCTTTATATTTTTCGGCATCGGTTCCACTCTTCTGCAGTTTGTTAAACGACCCGCAGGCGCTCACGAGCACGGCAAAGCAGAGCCCCAGAAGAATATTAACGACAAAACGGTTTTGCATACGATACAAAGATACGGAAAAAAGTACAGGCTACACCGTTCTAACGACGAGGTAGCCTGTATAGTGCCGAAAACCGGTCTTGATTAACCTAATTTAACAGAGGATTACTGATGGCGAACGATCAGTCGTTTGGTGGCGACCTTCTTGCCATCAACGGTAAGCTGATACAGGTAATAACCAGTAGCCAGGTCACGTGTCTGCATCCGTAGTGTATGATCGCCGGGTTCCATGTTGTATTCAGCCACTGGAGAGCCAAGCAGGTTCAGTAACACCATTTTGGCTTCACTGACTGGACCCGTCAACTGATAATCGACTTCTGCAATGTTATCAGCAGGATTTGGATACGCATTGGACACTCTGATGTGTTCATTGAGAAACATCCGTTCTTCCGCTGTCCGTTCCTGATTACTCACCAAACGGGATTCCGTTGCAGTAGCTGAGCTGCTTTCTGTCGTCGCAGTGCGGGGCGCGGTTTTTGACGATGAACGAGCGACCATCAGCGAGCGGTAGTGTTCGTTGATAGGCGCGTTTTTGTGAATATTGACCGGCCGGTCAGAGTGGACCGTCGCCGGATTAGGTACGATGGAGAAGCGCTGGGATGACAGCGTCGGCACCGTCTTTTTCGACGTGCTGCCTGTGCGGCCCAGTTCAAGTCGGCTACCACGCGCTGCGTCGGAATCCCGGGGCGTCACCTGCGCCTGAAGTGGGATTGTTGCCGCGAGCAAACCCGTGAGTACACCAATAAGTATAAGTTGTTTCATGTAAATCTATTTCGGGTACGCATCTATTCACCACAAACCTATGCTCAGCAAAAGAGAAAGTCAACGATGAAAAATTTAAAAAATTGTTAAAAAATCCTAACGAGCATTTATTTGAACCGGGTTGACGCCCAAAGGTTTAATCGGAACCTTACTTTTTGCCGGTTTTTTTATCGCTGGTTTACCTGCTGGTAGTATTTCCTGCCACAAAACTTGTGCCCGATTTGGTTTTTCCGTGTCTCGCCACCGAAATCCGTCCAGTTGCTGGCTGTCTTCAGTGAACTCTTTGGGCGGAATCAACTGGGCATCAGGCCGTCCGTAAAAGCGGATCTGACCTACTTTATTATTTGCAAATTCCAGATTCATCTTACTGCACTCAACGTGGTTCAGACCAATCATCTTATTTTTATCGTCCAGTGCGTAATAAATGCTCTGTCCATTTCCTTCCACAATGACCCGTTCGAGGGCCGTTTCCTGTTGAACGGTGGTCGTCGATTTCGGGGATGCTGTGTTAGTAGTCAATACGCCATTGGCCGTCCCGTTCGTTGCAGTGGTCGATTGACTTTTTCCTGAAATCGGCTTACCACTTGCTGTGGAATCCGTAACGGGTGTAGTCTTCGTACCAAAATAAGCGGTAATGACCCGGCCTTTTACCTGGTTGAAATTCTGTAAGGTATCGAGTGACACGACGAATGATCGGGTTTTCAGGAACATCGTGTGAATTCGATTGTTCTTGAGCAGTGCCCGCATTGAATCGGCCTCCAGCTGGTATTTGTTCTGGCTCCAGACGATGGGCTTTTTGTAAAAATAGATGGTCGAGTCCGCCGTGTCGTAAATGAGTGAGTCACATTTGCTCTGTAAATCAGACTTGTAGACAAAGACGTTTTTCTGACCCAGCAGTCGGCGGGTGTTGGTCAGCTTATTGTCGTACGAAAACAGCGTGTCAGCGCGCAGGTAAAGCGTGTCCTGCTGGCTGGCCACCGTTTTTGCTACAGGGTGACCAACAACGCGCGAAATGCCTATCTTCCCATTATAACGAACGTGATCACCTGTGATGACCGCCTTTTTATCTTTGGCTACCATAATGACGTTGCCATCGGCAATGCCCAGATCGGCCACATTGTCGTAATACAGCGAATCGCCCGTGATACGGTATTTGGGCGTCTCGACGGTAGCCCGACGCTGAAAGTTGGAAACCCCCGTTGTCGTATTGTATTGCCCAGCAATAGCGGTCAGGATACCGTCTTTGTTAACAATGCGGGTTGGCCCCTGAAACGTGGCAATTCGGGAGTTGGAATTATACAGCAGAGAATCCGCCGTCAGCGTACCTTTGGGGTTGACCAGCCGAACGTTCTGGCGGAACGTAAATAGCTTGGTGCGCGTATCGTAGAAACCTTCGCGGCTTGTTAGGACGTTTTCTTTGTCGACGATTCGGCCCGGCGTCGGGTAGTGCGCTATGCCGGAAGCCATGTCGTAGTCCAATTGCGCGGTGGTCAGCGTCATTTTCCGGTCGCGCATAATCACGTGGCCGCGCATATTGGCCTGCCGGGTAGCACCATAATAGTACATGGTATCCCCCCGCAGGTTTATAGTGTCCCCTTGTACAATGCGAACATTGCCATAGGCCTCAATAACGTTCGTTGTTACGTTCTGTACAGCAAGATCGCAGTACATGAGTACCCCTTTATGGCGGAATCTGACGTTATTGTACAATCGACGGATGACTTGTCCAGGCTTATTTTCGAACACTAAGCTGTCAGCGCCGGGAGGAAGCAGTTCGACTTTATCCGTTGGATTACCCGTCTGCGCCAGCGCTTCGGACGGAAAGAGGGCCGGGCTGAGCAGGATGGTAATGACGAATACGTGAAAAAGCAGACGAAACATGGGCACAAAACTACGGCTTTGAAAGAAGACCAAATGATTGAACAGGCTTTTTTAGGATTTATTAACGACAATCAGCTCCTTAATTTTAGTGAACGAACCTTATTAGCCGTTAGCGGTGGACTGGATTCGGTAGCCATGGCTGAACTATTCTATCGAACGAAGTGCTCATTTGCGGTTGCGCACGTCAATTTTGGCCTGCGCGGTGATGAATCGGATATTGATGCCGTTTTTGTACAAAACAAAGCGGAACAGTACGGGGTTCCTTTTCATCTTATACGATTCGATACGCAGGCTGAAGCGAATAATCGGGGTATTTCGATTCAGATGGCCGCCCGTGAACTGCGTTACAACTGGTTTGCAGCCGTATGCCAGCAATATAATTATTCCACTGTGGCTACCGCCCACCACCAGAACGATGTTCTGGAAACTGTACTGCTCAACCTGACTCGCGGAACCGGCCTGGCCGGGCTGCACGGCATTCTGCCCAAACAGCCTGGTATCATTCGGCCGTTGCTGTTTGCTACGCGCCAGCAACTGGTCGACTACGTAACGAAAGAGCAATTACCATACCGGGAAGATCAATCGAATGCGGAGGATAAGTATGCGCGTAATCGCATCCGGCACCAGGTTACGCCCGTGCTGACGGCGCTGAACGCTGGTTTCTGGCCAACTTTTGCGCGTACTGTTGAACGTTTCCGGGCGGCCGACGCGCTGGTGCAGCGTGAACTGGACCAATCCTGGCAGTCAATTACCTACCAAAAAGACCAACAGACCCTGGTATCCATTGAACGGCTTACTTCGTTGCCCGAGCCAGCCTTTCGACTGGGCGAATGGCTAAAGCCCTTTGGTTTTACCACTGATCAGGTCGCTAATATGGTCAGGGCACTATCGAGTCCGGCGGGGCAGGTGTTTCGGTCAGGAACTCATCAGTTAACGCACGAACGAAATACACTGGTACTGGAACCGTTACGGTCGACGACTCCCATTTTATTGATATTGACCGACTGGCCAGTAGATACTCTAAGACTATCCGATATGTATCAGTTAGAAAGTGAGTTGTCCGAAAAGGAGCAGGAGTTTATGCCCACTGCTGATGCGAACGTGGCCTGGCTGGATGCCGACAAAGTTTGCTTTCCGCTGACCATCCGGACCTGGCAGCAAGGTGACCGTTTCCGACCGTTGAATCTAAAAGGAAGTAAACTGGTAAGTAACCTGCTGAACGATCTGAAAGTGAGTCAGCGAGAACGGGAACAATGTCTGGTGATGCTATCAGCAGGTGAAATCGTCTGGGTGATGGGTTACCGGATTGCGCATAATTTTCGTATTACTGACGCTACTACGAAAAAAATTAGATTACGGATTAAGCCATCAAATGACAGGTAAGGATCAGTTAAGTAGGCTACTTCGATAAAGTTGATTACTTTTTAAAAGGAGTAATTTCTTACAAAAGACACTTTGGATAACTTGTTGTTCGCAATCTTTTTGGATTACAAAAGTTGTACTTTTAACCAGCCAATCCAGCTAGACAGCCTGCTTTTTGACTCTGGCATTTTATTTGTTCAAGGTTTGCGGCAGGCCCATTGATACTAACAGAATGATTTTTATGAAGCAATATGTACGGGGTGTGCTGGTGGTCAGTCTCATGGTATGGGGGCTGGCAGCGCAGGCACAGAGTGCGAAGTTACGAGCAGCCAACAAGCAGTTTGAGGATCTCAGCTACGTTAACGCCGTACGGTCGTACGAGGATTTTTTGACTACGGACAAGAAGAAAGAAGCCGCCGAAACGAAGGAAGCGCTGGTTAAATTAGGGTATAGTTACCGCAAGCTACAGGATACACGTAACGCCGAACGCATTTACGAAAAGCTGGTCAAAACCTATCCGGACCTGGATAGTGAAATCTATTTATATTATGCGCAGTCGCTGGCTGCCAACAGCAAATACCGCGACTCGCAGAAGATGTACAGCAAGTACGGCGAGAAGCAGGGGCAGGACCTGCGCGGAAAACGGTTCACCGTGTCGTACATGGACATGAGCCGCTACTACCAGGATTCTGCGTCGTATCAGCTTCGTAACCTGCCCATCAACTCTCGTCAGGCTGACTTCAGCCCGATGTATTACAAAAACGGGATTGTGTTCGTGTCAGCTCGCGATGAGTCGGGGCCGGTGAAGCGCGTTTTTGCCTGGAATCAGACGCCATTTCTTGATCTTTACTTTCACCCGGATACAAATCAGCTGCACGTTCCAGCAAACGCGCAACCTGCCCGGGCCGCCGTGATTGGTGGTGGGGACGTAACGAAAATGGCCAAGCCTGATTCGGCCGCTGACCAACAGCCATTGACGAAAGCGGAGATTTTCAGCCGGACGTTGAATACCAAGTACCACGAAGGGCCAATGACCTTTTCGAAGGATCAGAACTTTATTGTATATACCCGTAACAACACCAGTAAAGGCAAATCCGGCAAAAGCTCGGATGGGATCAAAAAGCTGAAGCTCTATTCATCAGTTAATAAAAACGGCAAGTGGGAGGACATTCAGGAGCTGCCGTTCAACAGCAATGAATATTCCGTTGGACACCCGGCTTTTTCGCCTGATAATGCCCGAATGTACTTTGTCTCTGACATGCCCGGTGGTTACGGTGGTACGGATATTTACGTAGTCGAATACGTCAACGGCAAATGGGGTACTCCGGTTAACATGGGCAAAGAGATCAATACGGAAGGCAACGAAATGTTTCCGTTCGTTGACGACAACGGTTATTTGTACTTCTCGTCCGACGGACACGAAGGCTTGGGTGGCCTCGACGTATTTCTGGCTGAACTAAAAGAAGGTATTGCCTATAAGGGAGTACAAAACGTGGGGGCGCCCATCAATTCGGAAAAGGATGACTTTGGCTTTATCACCGACCGCAATCGGACGAGTGGTTATTTCAGCAGCAACCGGACCAAGGGCGTGAGCGATGATGATATCTACTCTTTCCGTCGGACCTGCAAACAGTTGAACATCTTCGTATACGACGCCAAAACCGGTACACCACTCGAAAATGCGGACGTACGCGTTATTCGGAACACCACTAACCAGGAGTTGCGACTGACCGACGTAAAAGGGCGGATGGATCTGTGTCTGGAGCCAAACATGGAGTACGAGTTCAAGGCCATTAAAGAAGGATTTGCCATGAACAGCGTTCGGTTCTCGACGCTAACGCAGTCGCCCCGGCCTGTTCTGAATGTCTCCATCTACCTGCAACGTTCGGAGAACACCCTTGTTAAGGGTGTAGTCAAGACCGAGGTGAATCAGCAACCCGCTTCGGGCGTGAAGGTGACGCTACGTAACGACAAGGACAAATCTGAGCAGACCATTACGACCGGTCCGGACGGCGGGTATGAGTTCGATGTGAAACCGAACGCACCGTACACCATCACCGCCGAGAAAAACCAATACGCCACCAAGAAAGCACAAATCGCCAAGAGCAAACCCAAAACCAAGGTTGTCACAGATTCGCTGGGCTTGTATGGGGTAGGAGACGTATTTCAACTGAAAAACATTTATTACGATTTAAATCGGTTCTTCATTCGGCCTGATGCGGCCAAAGAACTGGATCGGGTGCTGGCGGTGCTGAAAGAATACCCGACGATGAAAATCGAAATGAGATCGCATACAGACGCGCGTGCTACAGATGCTTATAACATGCGTTTATCGGAAAACCGGGCGCGGGCCGCTAAAGATTATCTGGTGTCGCGTGGCATTGATGCTGAACGAATTGCCGCACAGGGCTACGGCGAAAATGAAATTCTGAACGGTTGCGTAGACGGTGTGCAGTGCACTGAGAGCGAGCACCAGAAGAACCGCCGAACCGAATTTAAAGTCATTTCAGTTCAGTAGAATAAGAGACTATCTTGATCAGCGCAGGCCGTACGACCTGCGCTTTTTTTATGGAAGCAATTGACGGAGTATACGCATCAAAACAGTTCATACAAACAGTAGGTTAGCTCTGGAAAACAACCTGAAAAATGAGATTTACGAATAAAGTATGCATTGTTACCGGCGCAACCTCCGGCATTGGCCGGGCAACGGCTGAACGCATGGGGGCAGAAGGTGGCAAAGTGCTGATTGTAGGCCGGGACAACGAACGAGGGCAGGAAGTAGTCAACTATATTAAGAAACAGGGTGGTGAGGCCGCGTTTGCCGACATCGATGTTTCAGAACCAAAGGCAATTGAAGCAACTGTCAAACAAGCCGTCGATACCTGGGGCAAAATTGACGTATTAATTAACGATGCGGCCATGATGACGTTCACGCCGGTTGTTGATCTATCTCTAGAGGATTGGGAGCAGGTACAGGCTGTCAATATGCGCTCGGTGTTTCTATTCTGTAAATATAGTCTACCACATATCAACGGGGGGGCTATTGTCAACGTCAGTTCGGTACATGCCCATCAGACCACGGCAAACGTGGTTCCTTACGCGGCCAGTAAAGGCGCTATGGAGGCTTTCACGCGGGGGCTGGCCATTGAAAATGATCTCGACAAAGTGCGTGTGAACTGCGTCGCGCCGGGGGCAGTCGACACACCCATGCTGTGGGATAACCCGAACGTAAAAAGCGGTAAGGAGACCGTTGAAGGAGCTGTTGGTAAGCCCGAAGACATTGCCGCAGCCATTTGTTTTCTGGCGTCGGATGAAGCTCGGTTCGTCAATGCTACTACGCTTGTGGTAGACGGTGGCCGACTGAATCGACTGTAACTAGGTTCGTTGCACGAATCGCGCCGTAACCAATAATTGACCTAAATGGCGCGTGGTGTGCTCGGCGGCATGGACGAGTAACCCGATAACGGTCGATGGTAACCGATCCCGTCCGACCCCTCTGAATGTTGTCAGGATGGATTCATCGGTTATACGCAGTTGGTCAAAGGCCTTGTCAACCTGTTCGCTGAATTGGGCGACGAGGCTGGCGGTGGTTAATGCTGCATCTGGCTTTCCTTCGGCTGATAAGGCGTTGAATTGTGCTGTTGACAGAGATTCGCTACGAGCATATGTAAACGTCCGGTCCAGAACGCCCGTCAGGTGCTGAAGATGAAAGCCAACCGACGCTACATCAGCCGGCCGTTCCCAAAGGAGCGCATCCGGGAAATCCCGTAGATGACTGTGCAGTTCTTCGCGCACTTGCAGCAGTGCATGGGCGACGGGTTGCAGCAGGGGAGGAACGTCGGGTAACGGACCACGTAGCCAGACTTCGCGAGAATCAGGTGGAGTCATCAGATAACTCTGTAGGGTGAAATCGGATATAAAAACAAACAGGAACCCAAATGAGCTCCTGTTTGAATAACATACGCGGTGGAAGAAAGTTGTGATAGAGCGCAGGTTGGTCAGTCAGTATTACTTTCCAATGGTGATCTCTTTCTCTTTGTAGCCACCCCGCGTCGAGAGCAGTTTGACTTTGGCCTTCACTGGCCCCGACTGGTTGAGCTTGACCCGGAAGGTCGCTTCTTTCTTCTCGTTTACGTTGGTGTAACCCGCGTAAACGGTCTTATCGAAGAGGGCGGGCTGAGTAATAATCACTTTGGCTGCGTCGAAACCTTTTAGCAAAGCTTTGTCGAAGTCGAGCATGACGCGGTCTTCCTGAACCATTTTCACCCGCTTGGCCTGCTCCAGCGCAACCGGCAGCTTGCCGGAGTTGGTCCAGGTAGCTTTGATTTCGTACTCGTTATTCGCCAGCGGTTTTACTGTTACGTCGGTCAGGTCGATTTGGGGCAATTCCATCGCCATGGCCAGGTTAAACCGTGACTGCTTTGAAATCCAGTTCTCTAGTTGCCAGGCCGGGCCGTTCTGCGCGAAAAACTTTGGGTGAAAACCGCCAATTTCAACCTCGCCTAGTTGGGGGTGCGTGAACTTAGTCCAGGCTTTGAAGCCCTGCTTCTTGTTGGCTTCATCGTCCCACATCAGCCCATCGTATTCGTCGTAGTCGCCGTCACCGTCGTAGTCTTTCATCGCTCCCCCGTTCCAGAGTTCGTCGCCGTACCAGACTGATCCGTACTGAAAGTAGCCAAAGTCAGGACCGTGACCGAAAAGGGGGGTTGGTTTGGATGGGTCACCCGTCAACCGGTTGATTTTGTTTCGGGTGTTGTAGGTTTCGTATACGTCGCCCGCCCAGGGGTAGCTCGTGAACGAGAGTCCCAGACTATCCATGTGGGTATAGATCGCCAGGTCAGGTGGAAACATACTCTCGGCGCTGGATGAAGTGGACGGTGGGCGCAGGTGCATAGGAACGCGCGTATCCATTGAGTTAACCACCGAAATATTCGGGTGGCCCATTAGCCAGAGGTATGTAGCACGGGTCTCAATTTCACTTAATGGGTAGTCGCTGGCTCCGCTCTGGCTATAACCCCGACCCGTAAAGTCCCCCCCCTGATCGGGGCGCCAGTTTTCGGGGTAATTGCGGTGGTTATCCAGTCCGCCGATACCGTCTTCGTTGTATTTACCGTCGCCGTCGTTATCGATACCTTCGGTGTATACTAACCACTCGCCCTTTCCTTCCTGGACGCGCTGCATCAGCCGACCTGATTTATCGCGCTTGTCGAGGATATAGTCAGCTTTCTCACGCTCTTCTTTCGTTACGGCTTTTTTCCGGATCTGGTAAATGACCCCATCGCCGTCGAGATCGTCTTCCGCATCTTCGTCCATCAGGCCGTCGCGGTCGTCGTCGCGGGGACGTAACGTACTGCGGTTACGCTGGGCGGTAAACAGGTACATCGTGGCCCCGTCGGGGTTGTTCTGCGGACGGAGATAGATCGTTTTCGTGTCCAGCAGTTTGGTGATGGCAGGGTCTTTACCGTAGTTATCCAGTAAATGTTTGGTCAGCCACAGTACCGCTTCACTACTGGTTACCTCACCACTGTGCCGCCCGCCTTCAAAATAAGCCGCGGGCTTATCGGTATGTTTGCCGGTCTTTTTGTTGGTAAGCGTCAATTGCAGAATAGGTCGCCCTTCGTAGCTCTTGGCGACCTCGTACAGATCGACCAGGTTAGGGTACTGCTCGGCCCACTTGCGGCACCAGCTATACATGACGTCCGGCGAATGATAGGTATCAAAGGTGAGTGCGTTGCCGGGCTTGTATTGAACGTCTTTGAACTGATGTTTCTTGAAGTAACTAATACCATGCCGCTGGCCTTTCACGATGTATGCTTTCCGGGCGGTATCCTGCTCGGGCCAGCGTTCATCGGTATCATAATAGGACCGCTGGGCGTACCCCACCGACACACACGCCAGACTAAGGAGTAGCGTAGAGAGTTGCTTCATAGAAAAAAGATGATTATGTGTTTAGACTAGTTGATTTCGTAAACCGTTGCTGGGAGCAATATATGAATGAATATGTGAATGATGAAGTTTATTATAAGAAATGAAGTATTATATTCTGTTGAATATATAAACGGTAATTTATAATTCGCTTTCGAGTGAAAGATGTATGATTCTTTACGTAATACGTCAATGAGCTTGTCAAGCTGGCTATGAAGCTTATCTGTGCGGGTGGGAGCTGTGCCGATGTGCATCAGCAGGATAAACCCATTCAAACCGGTAGGGTGATTGGCTCGGTAGCGATAAATGGCTCGGTTCGTCTAGGCGCAGTACAGCAAATGCTGGTCCGAGTGCGGACCGACGTAATGGTCATCCCAGACCAGTTCACGATTCAAATCGGCGAAAGCGGGACTACGTAGAAACCGGTCAGTTAGAAAAAACAAAGCCCGAACACCGCGTTTCCGCAGGATTCGGGCTTTGGTGGGGGCGCCTTCGCTGACTTTCGTTGCTGGTGATCACCAGCGAAAGCTCAGCAGAAGCACATCACTAAGAATAACCGGAGCAACATGGTGTTACTGCTCGAAAAAGCAGACCGTTCC
Organism: Spirosoma pomorum; assembly: GCF_054776615.1. NCBI lineage: Bacteria > Pseudomonadati > Bacteroidota > Cytophagia > Cytophagales > Cytophagaceae > Spirosoma > Spirosoma pomorum. The sequence continues at coordinate 81,179 of NZ_BAAHBP010000002.1, read as the reverse complement.
ACCAACCCAGTCTTTGTTCTTGTTGAAGTTAACACCGATCATTTCACCCCGGCTCAGTCGGCTGAGGTTGGTGAGCAGCGTTGGCCGGGCGTCATTTTTGGGCCAGAAGAATAACATCCGGATTTCACACTTAACCAGCCCGTCGGGCGACTGGATAACTGGCTCGTATTTTACTTTCCTTTGCAGCAGGTACCCGCTGCGCTGTTCGGCTGGAATCGCGTCGAGATCTGCCGCGTTGATGTGTAACTGAACACCGCTGCCCGCAAAGGAGAACAGGGGTTTCAGGACGTAATTTTCCAGGTCAGCGGGGTACTCGCTCAGATCAGAGAGAAAATGGCTGTCCGGCACAAATTCGCTTTTCAGGAACGGCAGCGTGTATTTGCTGATGCGGAAAAACCAGTTCGGATGCCCTACCCATTCTACATCAACGTCATCGGTCAGGCTGAATTCAGTCTGTAAACCGGGAAAGTTGCGTAGATCGTCGAAGATCAACCGATTGTAAATACGTTTGATCGGTAGTTTACGCCCGTCTTTCTCATAAAATAGTGCTCGGCCTTCCTTCTTAATATCCGTCAGCCCAACCGTCGAGATACCCAGTGCTCGCTCGGTCAGGATAAAGTCGATCCGGGTCTTCTGTTGCTCCGGATAGATTTCCAACAGGATGACTTCTTCCGGATTACAGTCACCAACGATTAATTGACGAAGCCTGGTAACGTATTCCTCGTCAGTATCAACCGTAAATAAGTTGCTTAGATTTTCTGGAATCGGATAGTGTTTCCGAAGCTGATCGGCCAAGTAAGGCTGAAAAAAAGACAACGACGGGAAGCCCTGCAGTTCAATAAGCCGGGGGGTTAGTTCGCCGTGCGACGGACCGCCGTCCTCATCTTTACATACCGCAAAGTCCATGACCAGAAACTGCGTGTGATCGTCTTCGTTCGGTACCCGCTGATCGGTCGGAATCGCGTTATCGGTCAGCGCCTTGAAATCTGAACGTACGATAACGTCCGTAATGTCCGAACAGGCCTTCAGAATCTTGTCCGTCAGTACCTTCGGTACAAAAACGGGCGTTTCGGCAACCCGGAAATCCAACTGGCCGGGTAAATCGGTTTCGATGTCATTCAGCATGGCCCGGTACGTATCGGGGCTGAATGACTGGTTAAAAGCCTGGCGGGCGGACTGAATCATAGTGGGTCAGCAAAGAAATTGGTTGTCGACTTATCGAACCAGTGCTGGCTCCTGTTGCAGCGCCTTGATGGCGTTGCGCAGGAAGGTTGGCAGGATAACCGAACCGGTCAGGGCAATTTTGTCGGGGTCCTGCAAATAAGCCACCATAGCATCGTACTTCTCCCGACCAAAATTCTCAATAATCTGATTGCGTTTAATATCGGTCAGGAAGTGGCGTAACATGCCCTCGTCGTCGGCTTCGGGGTGGAACTGCGTACCAAATACTTCGTCGGAAAAGCGAATGGCCATAACAGCCCGTTCCAGCGGAACATTGGGCCGGTCTTTCTCAAGGCATAGTGCCTGGGCACCAAATTCCTGAAGGCGATCTTCGTCGGGTTGCGTAATCTGGAAGTTACGGGAATCAACCGCGTAGAATGGATCTGGTAGTTGTTTGAACAGCGGCTCATCCAGCCCTGCATCCAGTTTGTGCATGGGAAAAATACCGAACGACGTAGACCGGCGCTCGCTCACCGTACCCAGCCCCAGATGGCGCACCACCAGCTGGTAGGAATGGCAGATCAGAAACAGGAATTTTTTACGTTCGTTCCAGCGATTCCAATCGAAAATCTGATCCATCAGGTCGAAATAGGGCTGTTCCCAGGCTTCGTCCGAAGGAAGCGGACTACCCGGTCCGCCAGAAGAAACGTAAACGTCGTAATCGAGACTGGGGATTTCGTTATTGGCCCGGACATTGAATACGTCGAAGGCTAATTCAACGTGATCATTCCCCTGGACGTTTCGGATAATTTGTAGAATACAACGCATGCCTTCGTTGGCATGGTTGTCGTTCATGTCAAGGACTGCAATTTTGACTAAGCTCATAATGATTCTTTACCAGTGTGTTACGGATAATAGCTTAGAAAATAACTACCTGATTCCTAAAGAAGTTTCCTCAACAATGTAATCGACGACGGCTTTCAGGCTCTCGGTTTTCTGGTAAACGGCTAACTGGCGATCAGCGCCAGTACCCATTTCCAGGATTTTCAGGGCGTACTCGCACTCGGCCCGGTTATCCAGGTCATCCATGACATCGTCGATAAAATCGAGTAGTTCGTGGATTAGGTTATGCGTCGGCACCTCTTCCTGCTTGCCAAAATCGATCAGCTTTCCTTCGATGCCATACCGAGCCGCCCGCCACTTGTTTTCGTTGATCAGAATCCGTCGGTAAGGCTGGAAATTAAGGTTCTGTTTGTGGAGCTTGTAGATTTTAGCTACCAGCGCCTGCATGATAGCCGCTAGACAGATAGTTTCATCAACCCGCATTGGTACGTCGCAGATCCGAAATTCGATGGTATCAAAGAAGGGATGCAGTCGAATATCCCACCAGATCTTTTTACCATTGTCGATGCAGTTGGTTCTCACCAGCAACTCAATGTACTCATCGTACTCGGCTGCCGACGAGAAATAATCTGGAATCCCCGTGCGTGGAAACTTGTCGAACACCTTCGACCGGTACGATTTAAAGCCCGTGTTCCGCCCCCGCCAGAAGGGCGAGTTCGTAGAAAGAGCGTAGATATGCGGTAGGAAATAGCGTACCGCATTCATGATTTTGATGCCTTCGTTTCGATTCTCAATACCGACGTGGACGTGCAGGCCAAAAATCAGGTTAGACCGAGCGACATCCCGCAGCTCATCGATTAGCTGATCATAGCGGGCGTTGGGCGTAATAAGCTGATCCTGCCAGTCGGAGAAGGGGTGCGTACCAGCCGCGGCAATCTTCAGATCCTGTTGCTCGGCCAGCTCGATAATCATTTTTCGCAGGTAAGTGACCTCCTGCCGGGCGTCGTGAATGGTGTTGCAGATGTTGGTTCCTACTTCGACAACAGCCTGATGCATTTCGGCCTTTACGCGTTCCTGAAGCACAATTCGCCCACCATCCACAATTTTCGACATGTGCGATCGTAGTTCTCCGTTCGCTGGGTCAATTGTTTGAAATTCCTCCTCGATACCTAGAGTGAATGTTGGCATGAAGTTAATTTATCGGTTAAATATTACTGATATGGGTTGTTTGTGCTAATTATCGCCGGTTTTGAATCCTAGAACTTCCCTTTTCTTCGGTTTGTTTCGGGGCAATTTAACCTAAAACCCAAAGAATAGTACACCTATGTTACACCTATATTACACCTTGTTTCTACCAGATTTTATATTTGTGTACAGGGGTTCCTAAAATGATATCCCCTTAACTCCCCATGCCTTCCTTTACCTATAACGTTGAACTGGCCACCAAGCCAGACCAGACCGGTCGTTGGCCGGCCATGATCCGAGTACATCTGAAAGATCAGAAACCAGGGCGCGTGACCACATCGGTAAAGATAGCAAACGCCCCCAAACACTGGCAGCTAAATAAGTGGGGGAAATGGATAAAAGCATACCCTGATGCCGATACCATCAACCAAAATATTTTAAACGATTATAACCGCATTACCGAGCGGTGTAAGAAGTGGCTATCTGAGCTGTCGGAGGGGGAGATGCTGACCCCGGCTATGCTGGTTAACCGCTTTCGGGAGGGCAACGTTGGAGACAGCTATTTTGCCCTGGTCGACCTGGTTATGGAAGATGTGAAGGAACAAGCCTACTCCACCTATCTGAGCAAGCTGTCGGTCGTCAATCAATTCAAGGAATTCGCTTCACCGAGTCTGGTTCTCCCCGCCGTTACACCCGGCTACATTCATCGCTTTCAGGATCACCTGCGCAAAACCAAACCCCGCTACGGCAATAAGCTCAAAGGATCTACCATCAACAACTATTTCGCCGGCTGCACAATTTCCTGCCGGGACGATCAGATCAACGAGTGCCTGTCGCTGATCGAGGAGGAAGTGGGGCTGAAAACGCCCTGACGCATGTACACGGCTCGCCACAGCTTTGCCTGGCCCACCAGATAATGCAGCAGCAGGACAAGACGCTCACCGTCTATGATACCCAGCTGATGATGGGCCACAGTAGCTTTAAAACGACGGAAGAATACTACCGGGAGTCGGCTGACCAGGACAACAGCGAACCCAGGGAGTGGGCTGTAAGTTGATTGTCATAGCTGGCGTGGAACGTGGTGGTGAGGGTAAAGCTACTGATTCACGTTAAACCTAGCCAAGCTACCGCCCATTTTTGCGGCTTACAAGGGCCTACTTGTCGTAAGCGGTTGGTTGCTTTGGGTTTACCCTTTATGCGGTAGTGCTTGGTAGCGGTAAGCTGGTCCGAAAACAGGCGAGGCCTGTCGCTATTTTTTTTCCGCGCTAAACCAGGTTACGAATGAAGCTGTACTTTCCTGCCAGTCAGTGGACTGGTGAGTAAACAACCGATCCGGCGTTCTTTCCCCTAGTAGATACGTTCACCAAAATCCTATTAACCAATGGAAGTTCTCGAAGTGATTGCCCGGTGGCTGTTCTGGCTGTTTGATGGTATCGGGATTAGTAAGATTCTAAAGAAAATTGCAAAAGACTCCGAGAAGCAAAAAGGAGACAATACCGGCCCCGCGGCTAACCGGCTCAGCAGCCCCCCAGCCCTTACGTAGGTTGACGTGATCCACAAAAAAGCCCCTCACGAACCGAAGGGCTTTTTTTATAACTTGTTTTACGTACGCTTGATTAGACAACACTAATTACAACCTAGAGCACAGTTACTGGATCCTTGATGAAAAGACACGATTATGAAAACCTTTCTAATCCTACTCGTCCTTGCCACTAGTGCATTAGCTTGTCACCCACGACAACCAATAGCCGATTGCGACTGTCAATCAACAAGCTATTCGTTGCTTACCGAAAAAATAGGCGTTTATAATAGGGGATACGTAAGTACTGTTAATGACCGAACTGGCCAGATGGATGGTTCCTATTTGCTAAGTTGTAACCCAGACTTCATTGCGGGCAAGGCCGCCGATGGTGACACCCTTATTTTGAGTGGCCGGGCCCGCCCGAATTGTTATACGGGAGAAACGCTAATTGCGCTACCAAGCAATTTAGAGCTTACTGCTGTGCGTAAAAAATAAGCCGTGTTCACTATTCGCTTAATACAAGGTCACTTGTACAACAACAAAATCGTCTTGATAAACCCGATATCTGTTGCCAAGTCGTTGATGAAATCAAACTCTACCAGTATGAATTATTCATTAGCTACTCTAATGCTGGTCATTTCAGCTAATCTGCTGACTAGCTGTAGCAACCCCAAAGATGAGATTAAGCCAGTAATGACGTTAACGTTTCCAGACCTTTGGCCAACAGTTCCAGAAACGGCTTCAGTTTTAACAATAGCCAAGAAGAAGGCTGTAGGACACTGGCAGTTAGTATCCACCTATTCTGTTTGGACTGGTCAAAATCATTTACCATTTCAAAACATTGATCTGGTAATTGATGATCAGTTACAAGCTATTTATTATGAAGAAGGCAAAGAAGTTTTCCGTTATACATATCAACTAAAACAGGTTGGGTTAGGTATCCGCTATTCAGTTGTTAACCAGATCGGTAGCCCTAAATTTTACATGGACTTACAAGGTGACTTTCGAGTGGGCGACCAGAATCTGATAGTAGGTGATACAGGTCTTGACGGTAGTGATTATGTCTTCGAGCGAAAGTAAGCTTATACTTCTTGGAGGTGATCCTTGCAGCTATACTATTGACACTTATATTTTGTATCCCTTTAACTGGCCTGGATTAGGGCTTGGTGATGCCACCGGCCCTTCGAGTCTACCGCTCCAAGCTTGAGGGGGTAAGCGAATCTTTAAAAGGACGCTCTAAAGCTCCTTTTGGTAACTGAAACGCGTTCCTCACTTTTTTTACTAACGTCCTGAAAATGAAAAGTTCCTTCGACAACGCGTGGTGGTTTAGAGGCTAGTCTAGTAATCGTAAGCGCTTCCATGTTACTCGAATCGGTTACGTAATCAGTTGAATTATTGCTGTACGCGCCTGCGCCAAGTGGCCTGGTCAACTGATACGTTCCCACGCGTAGCGAATCCGTTGATTGTAAAGAAAGACCAATAAATTCCCGCGTCTCTAAATTATTGGCGCCGATTGATAGCTCCTTACCATCGTAAATTGCCGCTTTGAAAACGGACTGTTTCCAGCCCGTTGCTTTGGGGGTAAACTTTTTGCCGTTCACCAAACAGATAAGTGTTGAGCAGTTATTGCATTTGATCCTTACATCTTCTTCACAACTGGAGATTTTGGAGGTGCAGATCACTCGATTCTGTAGCAGCTAGACCAGAGGACTCTGCTACTAGACACTGAGTCAAATATCTGCCGGGGCGCCGGTGCGATAGAAAGGGGATTAAGATGGCCACCGTGGCGCGGTCAGTTTTGTCCGAAATGCCTAGTACACCCATTACGGAATCAAGTGGCCGCCGTGGCACGGTCACTATGACCGAAATCTCCAATATGGCTGCTGTTTATCATGATCTACCTCCGCTTCTATCTGCACCGTACAAGAATTGGTGTTTATGATTGATTACATAACATAATTGGTTTACGTGTACATACACGAAAAATATATATCAATACTGTCACTTCTACTGCCATAAATAAGGCAATAAGGTTCCTAGGATCAGTTATAGCCCGTTAGCTTGGAAAAACTAGTAACAAGTCAAAAACGGGGGCTTATTGCTGGCTAACAGTAAGGTGGGTAGATGTTGATGGTTTTTTTTACGGGAATTGATTCCTTTGGCGAGTCGTACAGCTGTGGAGTCGGCGGCTATTCACTGGAAGATAGCTTAGAAGAGGCAGCTCAGTTAGTTCGAGCTGGCGGTACGTTGCAGCGCATAGAGGTGTTAATTGAAGGCTCACCCCCATTGTTACTACCTGTGGAAGCGTTTGACGGTAGTTCCATAGTCGAAGCCGTGGCGGATTTACGGCAGCAGTGGCAGCAGATTTTATCCAGCTCTACATAAAGCCCCAGCCAGTAATCAGCTTTAACACGGGGCTGGCTCAATAAACAAAGAAATATATAAAGGGGCGCATCGGCCCCGATCCGAATTAGCCAGTACACGTTAATACTGTACGTGCCGTAAAGCCAATATCACGATAAAACATCAGCTGGTCATCTCCTGTGGCTTTGCTTCGACAAAAAATAGGCTTAACGAAAAATTAATCGAAAGTTGAAAAACGAGTTAGCCCAAGATTATTAGTAGACAGAACCCTTGTTCCTCCACTAATAATCTTGGGCTAATGTGGTTGACGTCCTTACTTATCGTCCTCGTCCTGATCGACGTGGCCGTGGATAAAGCCGCCGGGTAGTTCCTCCTGGTCATCTAAGGGCGTATTGCCGGGTTCGTGAGTTCCGCCCTGCTGCGAGGCAGACTCTTGATTCGTTTTTAGATTTCCTCCTTGATCGGCGTCGCCATCTGGCGAGTAATATTTGAGCATTTTCATAACTGTTGTGGTTTTGTTTGATTGCTGCTAACAAAACTAACGGAACGAGAACAAGGTTATAAAATCCTCACCGGATGTAAGGGCAGATTTGCATAAAGCAAGCACCACTCAATTGACATTGCTGATTGAGTCAGCAATGCGGGGTTCCAATTGACAGTTATTAGTGAAGGAGTCGTTCAATGTCGCTGGCTATCGAACCCGATGAAGGGCGAGCTGCGTTCACGTCGACGATTTTGCCTGCCTGATCAATCAACATGTAGCGGGGGATGCTGCTTAGTTGATAGGCTCCCCACAGTGAGTCAAAATGTTTGCCGGACGGCTGGTTTATGTGGACTCCTTTAAACGCTGCATCGGCCTCCAAAAACTTGCGCCAGGCTGCCGCATCACGGTCAATGGATACGTACAAAAAGGCCACCTGCTCGGAATTAGCAAATCGCTTTTGTAACTGCTTAGCCTGCGGAAACTCCTCGCGGCAGGGTACGCACCAGGTTGCCCAGACGTCGACGTAAACAACTTTTCCTTTCAAGTCCGTCAACGACAGTACCTCGCCTGTGGGCGTAAGCCCGGAGAAGTTAGGTGCGGCCTGGCCGGGCAGCAGAGCTTGCCATTTGGCATATTGCTGACTGATCGTCGGTTCGTAGCGTGCATAGCCGTCTTCCTTCCTGAGGGAGGCTAGTAGCGAATCCGTGGCGGGAGTGATCCCCTGATGCAGTGATTCGGATAGATTTTTGGCGCGCAGAAACAGGCGAATAGCCGGGGAAACTTGGTCTGATTGATCTGCCGATCCGATCGGCCAGTAAAGGAAGTTGGGGCAGAAGGGAGGCTACCTCCGCCTGTGACTTGTTCCTGGTCAGTGGTGCATACAGGCCAGCCTGTAGGTACATGGATAGCAAAAAACCATAATCATATGCGTTTGCCTGCAGCAATTCTACATCGAGCGGTACCTGGCGAACAACATGATCCATCGCCGATGAGGCCTGGGCGCTGGTGTCGGCAGGGTTATAGTGGCCCATGGCGTAATTGAGCTGGTAAGACAGCAATTGCACCGCGCTTTTCTGGTCGATCAACTGTCGCTGGGCTTTGTCAATGGTGGTACTTTTAGTGAAGCTTCGGCCAAAGTCAGCATAAGCCCGCTGGATAGTGTCGATCCGATTTCGAAACCCAACTGGATCGAGCTGAACGAGGTGTTTTCCTCCTTTTGTTTAATACTGCTGCCAGATCGCAGTCATACCCGTTAGGTAGTTAGCCGCCTGCGCGCCTTTGCCGGCAAAACGAACCGGAGACGTTGGTTGATCAGGTAACGTAATCGCTAGATCATCACCGGGACTAATGAGCAAGCCATACCTTTTTTGCCCAATTTCCACATCCGTAAAAAGAGGACCAGTTAAGGGTACTTGCAGCGTGGCGGTACCCGTTGCATCAAACGTAGCGTCAGCGAGTGACGTCGGCGACAGCGTAAACAGATTGGGCGTGGTCAGCTTGACGGATTGCCCATTGGCACTCGGGGCATGAATAGTGATTCGGCCATAGGTCGGGGATTTTGTCTGACTAGCAATCAGCAGCCAACAACCGAACGAAAACCAAAATAACTGGAGCGTTTTCATGGGCACAAGCAATTAAGTAGTGGTGTGGTTATTCGCAAAAGATAGGGCTACTAGAATCTACTAGGTGTTTGGCTGGCTCTCAGGTAAATAAAGAAAAATGCAGGATAGAGGAGTAGTTCATGTCACTGCGGATGCTTGGTTGTTACGTAGTCTGGTCCCTTTAACGTCGTAATCGACCTAAGATGCTGTTGTTCGTTTGGTTCCAACCCTACGTGCTGCCTTCGGGTCAGTATAAAAAACTACGCTATGAAAACTGTTTCCTTTCTCTTTGCTGCCCTCGTCATTGCTTTCAGCCAATGCACTCCACCAACTCCACCGCCTGTCGATTACGATAAAAAACAGGAAATATTGATGACGAAGCTATCCCCGCAGCTTGTCGGGGAATGGATGATAACGGAAACGCAGATTAGCGTGACGCCTGCTAGTCGTTACGGGCTTTGGGAAGCTAAGATTACTAAGGATACAATCTTACAGAACATAGCCAAACTGGTGATTAGGCCGGCGGCAAATCCCCGTAATATAGCTGTCCAGGCCAGATATCCTGAATTTGACGGTACGATCCAGTATAAAAACAAGACGTACCCGATCTACTTCTATCTGATTACTCATCCGGAGCGTCTTACTCAAAACACGGGACCACAAGCATTTTTTTCGCTTCAGTATGATTTCCCCAGCGGTTCATCCCACCCGACGGAGCCGGAAGAGTCCTATCTGCAAAACATTGGCCTGATCGGCGATAATTTCTATTTGTCGATTCAGGATGGCCAGTCCGAAATGATCTGGCAGGGCCTAAATCGGGGGATCAAACAGGCAACGTTACGTAAAAAGTAATCGACTGATTGCTGGTGCCGAGCGGCTGAAGGCGAAATAAGTGGGGGATCGGATGAGAAGGGAAGTAGTGAGGCTTATCCAATGGTCATTTGGTCAATTTCATGTAAGAGAATCTACCCGTTCTGGCGGTTTGCTAGACTTAACAAAAAGATAATACCAAACGAAGGTATTTCTCTGGATTAACCTCCTATTTGTAGTCGTACTCTACATCAAAACGAATATGAAGACGTATTTCCTAGTTAGCCTAGTCTGTGGAATGGCCAGCATGGGCTGTTCCCCCGGCAATTCTACCGTAACGGTTGGTATTCCCCCCGTTTCTCCGCAACCGACGACGCCCAGCGACAACGTGCTTGCTCTTGCCCAGCAGTTTCATGGTAAATACAAACTCATCAGTTCGGAAAGCAATCAGCCGGTTGACGTTAATCTGGATGGTAAAGCGACAACAAACTTGCGGGAGGAGATCGCCGATCTAGCCTTTAATGAGGGAAAGCAATATCACGTTGATGTACGAATCTACGCGCCTACAGCACAGGTACCCACTGCTGGCTTCTTGTTTTTGCAGTGGTGGCCCGAGCAATTTATCAGAACCGGTCCTGGTAAAGTATGGGACGGCGGTGAACTAATCAGCTATAACCCCAACTATGTGGTGGGCTACGACTTTCAGGGAGGGGCCCGCAGCTTTTCGTTCTCGACGGATTTGAAACAGATGACCGTGAAACCTAGCGAGCCAGAAGATGCTTACCGCTGGGTCCGGCCCGAGTCCGTCACGGTAAAAAACAATGGCCAGCTTGAAGTCGTAACAAAAAAGCGACTGTACACCCGGGAAGGCGTAAAAGAAGTCAAAATCACCAGCGTCTATGAACGGTATACGATGACGACTTAGCCCGTCCATGCACCGCAACCAAAAGCCCCTGCCACGTATCGAAGTGGCAGGGGCTTTTTTATGTCTATCAACAAGGGTTTACTATTCATATCACTATTGCTGGCAAGCCGTTTGATTGCTAACCTGTACATGAAAAGCAGGTATTGGGGCCAGGATGTTGCCAAACCTGGATGGGTCGTAATGCCCCGACGAGGAGCGATTATTCATCAAACGGTGAGTGTCAATAAGCTTGCTGGAGATGATTGTTTAAGTGCTCACTGCTATGTAGTTTCGTGATATTTTTTGCTTGTTTTTTTGTTCAACCCTCTTTTTATGAATCTATTCTACCGTAGCTTTCTTAGTGCTGCTGTTGTTGCAGTAAGTAGCTTTTTATCATTGGCACAGACGCCAAGCAACCTTGTTATAACAGGGCCATCCTCGGATACCCCAGGTGTTAATAATACTCATATTGGCCTTCAAGCTGGCTTGAAAACAACTTCCAGCGCATCGAACAATACCTTTGTTGGCAGACAGGCGGGCTACTCGAACACCACCGCAGGTGCTAATACGTTTATTGGCGACGCGGCAGGGTACAGTAATACAGCGAGTGCGCGAGGGACTTTCATTGGGTATCGGGCAGGATATAGTAACACGGATGGCTACCAAAACACATTTGTAGGATCGGATGCCGGAACGGCCAACACAACCGGCTTTTTCAATACATTTCTCGGGCAGAATAGTGGCAACGCAAATACAAACGGTAACGCAAATACATTTGTAGGTAATGCCGCTGGGCTTTATAATACCACTGGAACATTCAACACGTTTGTTGGGACATCCACTGGACAAGCTAATACAACAGGTAGCTCCAATATCTTCGTAGGCGGTTACGCAGGATTCAAAAACACAACGGGTGGTAACAACGTCTTCATGGGTTATAGTGCCGGAGTCGACAACACTACAGGTGGAGGAAATGTCTTCTCTGGCTATACGGCTGGCCGAAGTAACACAACCGGCGTGGGAAACGTATTCATGGGTAATGAAGCTGGTTACAGCAACACGACTGGAATAGGAAACATATACCTGGGTAATTTCGCTGGCCGAGCTAACACGACGGGTAGCTACGTCGTGTTTATTGGAGCCTCGGCGGGGAGACTTAATACCGGTGCGGGGAATGTGTTCGTGGGCGGTTTAGCCGGACAAAGTAACGTAGGTGGCAACCAGAATACCTTTCTTGGTTCTAGCGCGGGCAATCAGAATACGGAGGGATCCCGAAATCTGTTCGCTGGATTTTTAGCGGGCTTGAGTAACACGACTGGTAGTCAAAATACCTTTCTTGGTAGCGAGGCTGGTCAAAATACCAATGCATCCGCCAACACTTTCATTGGGGCTTCTGCGGGTCGATCGAATACCACGGGCACGTTTAATTCATTTATCGGGGTGCAGGCTGGTATCAACAACACGACCGGCAACAGTAATTACTTTTTCGGTACCAATTCGGGAGCCGGTAACGTCAGCGGATCGGGCAACTACTTCCTGGGGGACAACTCCGGTCAGTTCAACACCTCAGGCGGGTTCAACATCTACATCGGGGCCAATTCGGGCAACGGACCTGGCGTCAACGGCAATAATAATATGGCGCTGGGCTTCGAAGCTGGGCGGGGCAACAACGGCGGTTTCAATAACACCTTTGTCGGATTCCGAGCCGACGCGGGTAATGCGGGACTAGTCAACGCCACGGCCATCGGCAACAACGCTGTAGTATCCGCCAGCAACAGCCTGGTGCTGGGCAACGGCGCCAATGTCGGAATCGGCACCTCAACGCCTTCGGCTAAACTACACTTGGTGACAGGAACCGCCAATCAGTCAGGCCTACGGTTAGAGAACCTGACTAGCAACTCACCGGCCAGCGTAACCGGGCAAACCAAGTTTCTCACTGTCGATGGCTCGGGTAACGTTGTGCTGGGCAGCACCACCAGCGGTGGACGGTTAGGCGCTGAGTTGTGGCAACAGAAAGGAAATTATCTGCAAAACGTATCCGGCAACGGCGTGGTGATTGGCGAGGAAATCGACAAAACCCCGGCTGGCTACCGGCTTTACGTGCAGGACGGTATCTTGACCGAGAAGGTAAAGGTCGCCGTCAAGAACACCAGCGACTGGAGTGATTACGTCTTTGCGAAGGACTACCCACTGGCTCCGCTGGCTGAAGTTGAGCAGCATATCCAGCAAAAAGGCCACTTGCCGGGTGTACCGTCGGCTAGTGAGGTAGTAGAGAAAGGAATTGACGTAGCGAAGATGGACGCCAAATTGTTGCAAAAAATTGAGGAGCTAACACTGTACAGCATTCAGCAGCAGAAAGAAATCGACGAGCTGAAAAAACTGGTGAAACAACTCCTCGAACGGAAATAAGAACGAGTATTTCACTACTCAAACGCCCGACTACTTTTCACAGTAGTCGGGCGTTTGAGCGTTTAAATCAGTAGCACTATTGCCTTATTTGATGGGCAGTTGAACCATGGTGCCGCTGCTGCCAAGCTGAGTAGCCGGTAGCTGGCCATTCCACTTCGCAATCCACTGCTGCTGAATCAGCATCGGCGTCAGCGTCTTTTGTTTTAGTTCGTTAGCCCTCGCTTCGGCCTCAGCTTCAATGATTCGGGCGCGGGCAATACCACTGGCTTTGGTGACGGCAATCTCGGCGCTCGCTTTCTCGGCGGCCACCTGGTTATTTAAACGTAGCGCGTTTTGAACGGCCGTATTTTTGGCGTCGATCATCGCCTGGAGTGACTCGGGCGGGGTCAGATTCGAGGTGATGTTCTCAAACGAAAACCCATCGTCGCTCAGGGCTTTACGTAGTTTGGCTTCTACCTGCTCTTCGAAACCGACCCGGTTGTTAACCAGCGAATCCGGCGTAAACATGTTCGCTACGTCCCTGTACGAATTATAGACGATGGTACGAAGGATGTTATTCTCGATATCCGGTAGCTCTTTCCGATACTTGCGGTACACGTTTGCCCCCTGCCCTTTAACTAGGTGATAGTTGAGAGTCGGGTCGATTTTAAACAGTGTCCCGCCCCTGGCACTAACGGTGAAGGGATCGAAGTCCTTCGTCTGCGTAAAGGTTGGGTATTGTTCAATGAAGGACGTAAACGGATTATAGAAGATCCAGCCCGTTACGTTCTCGATGTCGTTGGCTCCCCGGTCCGAACCAATTTTACTGACTTTAATACCTTCGTGCGAGGCATCGACTGTCGTGCAGGAGTTAACAACAAAAAGACCAACCAGCAGCAAAATGGCGGTCCAAATACCAATAGAAACTTTGGTCATTGATTGAAGGGGTTTTTGGTAAAACACTTGGTTAGGACAGAGATAAACAAAAAAACAGCGAGCAAGATGACTCCTAATACGTTGAGTAGTGTGTCAGCCCGATTTAGCAACGAAAAGCCAATGTTGAGCGCTCCAGCCGTGCAGATGGCCCAGCTCAGCAGTAGAAAAAACGTTTTGTTTTCCATGCTCAAACGTACTCATTTTAGCAGTCCTCACTACCGGCAGCTAGATCGACGGTTTTACCAACGATCTAGCGGTGAAAAAACGGGTTGAGTATACGGAAGATAATTATCGGGAAGGCTATGGTCCAGCGCTGATAAAAGCGTTCTTATCACTTCGTGCGCGTCAATCTCTTAGCCATCTGGTAGATGCTAAATTTTGACTAACCTACGTTAATTGCATCAGTAGCTCGTAACTTATTTGCGCTTATTTAGCTGTATTTATCTATGCATAATCAACCTAAAAACGTTTACCTGATGAACGTAAAAGTCTTTCTTTTTCTCGTAGTTTCTTGGCTGATGTGGGGATGTAAGAAGGAAGAGGTTGTGCCAACGGGCAGTGCCAACATCACCTACACCTCTAATCTGGCGGTTGATGGTTATTTTCTTTACACAGAAGGAACCTATGGTCGAGCTCCGTCTCTGAGGAACAGCACCATAACGCGCTCCAACAGCACGTCGTCAGGCCCGAATGCGTACCGAGTTACGCTGGAGGACCTCAACCCTGGTACGTACATTATCGTCTTCACCGGAGTGAACGTACCTTTTGTGTTCCAAATCACGGCCGGGCAACAACGGGATTACTCATTTCGGTAAGTGCCGGGTAGTGCATAAAGTACATAGCTCAACCAACCTTTAACCCTTTCTGGGTCAACCTCTTACGTAACGGGCTGATTTCGACATACGCTACTGACCAGATAAAATCGCTTCTACGAAAGAGTCTACCTGGATTTTCTTCTGAGAATGTAGTAGTGAACGTTCGAGTTATAACTGCTATTAATGCGGTTGGTGACCGAATACGCCTGAATGAACTCGTAGCCGTTGGCTGTCATAAAGTTTAAAGCGTCAATCATGGACGTGAATTGAAGCAGTCGCCCTCTCTCATCCCTGATTTCCATTTTCTTTTTGGCAACCTTCAACGCCTGACCAAAATCAATTTTTATGTCCTCGAGCGCCGTTTGTTCCGCGTATTTCGTTGTTGCCACGATCTGAACGTATTGGGCATTGATGTCTTTTAGTGAGACACCGTTAATGCTTTGGCCAAATGAACTCGTGAAGCAGAATACCAGGAGGAGGTTGAAAAAAGCTTTTCTCATAACGCAAGAAGATAATACGGTCGCTCAATTATAGTGAACAAAGAAGTAGTTACCGACAACTTATCTCGTTTGTCGGTAACTACTTCTTAATTTGTGGCTATTGAGCATACGCATTTTCAATAATCTGTCTATTGGTAAGTTGTTAGCGTGTAAGTCATTGCTAGACAGTACGACAGGTTGCTATTGACTATTGATCTGATAAAGTATACGAATCAACCCACAACGGCATAGAAAGACGCTGTATGCGCATCCCACGAAGTTGGCTATCTTGGGGCCAATTTTTAAAGAAAATTACTTATGCAAGCCCGATTAATAAGCTGTCTGTTTTTGCTTCTTCTCACTTTGGCCTGCGACCGGGCGCAGTCAACTACCCACACTAAACCGGATGCTGTGCGTGATTTGATGGTTGACCGATTCGTCTGGAAACCCAAAGCCGTAGCTCAACAAGCGGGCGCACTAACCAACGAACATAAGTTTTCGATCACTAACACCTCTGGCCAGCACAGCTATCGACAGATACGAGTCTGCTTTGACTATTACGATGCCCAATACAAACGGATCGGGACTGATTGCCAGACACTCGCACAGCAGATAGAGCCACGTTCTATGGTTGCCATTTCTCCCATTCAAGTAGGAAAGGCCAATCCATTGGCTACGTCCGCTACGGTTCGCATCGAAAAAGCTGATTCTGAATAGTTGCCAAAGAATCAGGCCGTGATGCAATTACGAGGCTACCTGTAACGTGGTCGTCCATATTGTGGTGAGGTAATAATTAGCGCAGTGAACGGCCAAAAGAAGTAGCACGTCTTTATCCGGAAGATGCTCCAGCGAATCCGACGCGAAAAGCTGGTAGTCAGTGGTTACACGGTTCCACTTGATGCTGGGCTTAATGGACAGTAGTTCCTCCGCGTCCGGACTTAATAGCACAAACGTGAAATCGGTGAGGCTTTTTTGTTTAAACGTAAAGGCCTCGACTGAGTCAGCCCCGCGTCGATCGAGAACGAGCTGACCGTTCCATTTCAGTTCGAGGTCAAACAGGATCGTTTCTGCCTGCTTCACTTCGAGACTAGTTTCCCAGATTCCTTTCGGTTGAATAGTAATGGGCAGACTGTCTTCGAGGTCGATGGTGGCTTTTGAGGAAAACCATGTTTCGTAAGTCAAATTGCCCACCGTTTGCTCATTGCGGGTGAGGAGAAAGGTTTTCGATGAAGAAGCGGTTACCTGATAGGTAGTCATACTTGGCTGGATAAGTTGTTTCTCTTGTCTTGAATTCGGGTACAGGGAGCGGAAGCGGCCTTGGCGTTTTCGGGTCTATTTTGGAAAAGGAAGCTACATGTTTCCAAGTGGTGAAATATACAGTTCTGACGGACAATGAAACAATGATGGTCTCAAAATAACCAGGCTCGTCAGAGGCTTTGGTAGGGTCTTGTTTGATTTAATGCTGTATCGTCAACGAGTTATTGCCCAGATGAAAGCGGGCTCTGTCGGTTTGTTTACAAAAAATTAGATCAATTCTTATTTGTATTGAGTTTATAGGTGGATAGAACCTGTACGTACTATGAAACTTGATAATGCGATTGTCGTCATTGATGACGACGATGACGACAAAGTACTCTGGGAGAAACTCCTCCGGGAACTGGCGCCAGATCACCCTGCCATCTTTTTTGACAGAGCAGAAGATGCATTGGAGCAGTTGAATAAACTAGAGGATGAGCAACCGTTTATTATTTTCTGTGAGGTGTTTATGCCCGGTATGAGCGGGGTTGAGTTCCGGCGAGCTGTTGATTCTGACGAAAAACTTCGCCGGCGTTCGATTCCATTTGTCTTTTTTGCGGAAACGGTCAACGATCGACTCATTGAAGAAGCGTACTCAACAACGATTCAGGGCCTTTTCGAACGAGACGCTCGGATTGAGCAGTTGCGAGAACAGTTAGAAGCTGTACTCAACTACTGGAGACGCTGTATTCATCCTAATCACCAGATTGTCCGAAAAAACCAACTGAATGGGTAGAGTTTACAGTAAAAACGTATATTTGTCTGCGTTCATCGCATACCGGTTGACATACGTGTGTCAAGTGAATTCCGATAAATTGCTCCACTTATGAATCCGCTAACCCAAGCACGGGTGTTCTTGGTCGATGACGATGAAGACGACCGGTTTCTGGTGAGCCAGGCGCTCACGCATTATGGTCCTGCTTGTCATGTTACTCCGCTGGCTAGCGGGGCTGATCTACTGAAAACGCTTGACCAGGTAACGTTGCTACCCAGACTGATCGTACTGGATTTGAATATGCCCCTGATGAATGGGCTGGAAGTGCTCAAACGGCTCCGACAGAATTACAGCCAGGCTGATCTCCCCGTGGTGATCATGACAACTTCGGATCAGGAAGACGATAAAGAACAGGCTGCGGCTCTGGAAGCTAACGACTTTATTACTAAACCTGCAACGGCTAAACAATACGCCCAGGTCGTGCTTCAACTCAAAGAGCGATGGTTGATTAACTGATTATACCCCTGTCAGTAAGCATCGGGCGCCGGTATGGAACTGCCCGCAATATGTCATAAAGATCAACTAGCAGTTTTGATCATCAGGAAGGAGAACCGACTGGTTTTGCTACGACGTCTTGTTCATGCGCCTGTGACTGAATCGATCACCCAGTTATGTGCGATAACTTGAGGCTACTGCCTTCTCGTCTATCAGCTAGGGTAAGCGAACGATGAGTTCTTTATGTAATAATTCACTGCTTGCCATTAGTTTGTTATCAACCCAGACGCATAGGCGACTTTGGTTGCCGGGGCTATCAGGAAACCAATCCTGCTTCCAGACGATGTCGACATCGTGGCCGTGATAGCGGATGTTACCTAGGTAAAAATGGTCCCACTTGCCTTCCGGAAGGAGCGCAGCAATTGAAAAGCTATCTTCCTGAGACGACTTGAAACCGATAAGATCTTCAATGATGATGTCGGGGAAGGTAGAGTGAAAGTAGTCAGACTCGCCACCAAAGGTCTTTCCATTACTTGGGATGTACCATTCCCCGATGTTTAGCTGTTGCGTGCCATGCATTCGGGCTAGTTTGTCGATGTAATCATAAAGTAACTGCTGCTCGGCGGGCGTGCTGACTCGTTTATAATTACGTAAGTAGTTTGCATACCCTTTGTAAACTACCGAGTTTTCGAAAGGCCAGCCGCGCCCGTTCCAGGCGTAGGCCTGTTCATTATAGTAAGGATGCTGCTGCTCGGCCGTGGTCATCCCCGCTATGTTATAAAAGCCGTTACGTGACGAAAACATGTCCCAGGATTTACTGTAGTTGCTGTAGCGCTGGACCGGAATCAGGTTAAAATACCAGGAGGTGTACCCAACCGATTCCCGCACCCTGGCCTGATAATCGCGAATCCCATACGTATTGTCACCTGCACTGTAAGTATTAAAAAATTGATCCTCGTTACTCCATAAAACGTTCAAGACCTGTTGTTGAATAGCAGCGGCTCGGTTTGCGTAATAAGCTGCTTTGTTAGATCGGCTAGTGGTCTCGTCTAACGAATACAGATTAGCCAGCGCCCGCAAATTGCCGTAGGCATAGCTATTAACCGATGGGCGAACCAGATAAAAATCAGGGTACCCTTTCCGAAAAGCGGTGGGATATTGACGCGCCTGCTCGGAGCGTTCAGCGTTGACCGTTGTGCCCCAACCCAGATAATAGTCTCGCCAAGTATCTTTCGTATACAGACTATAGGCGCCCTTACTTTCGATCAGGCCTAATACGGCCGATAGGCTAAATTCCATCCCATCGTACAGATCCAGAATTTTATACATGCCATTAGTTCTGGCACCGGGGGCTTTGACCGTGAACAGGCTATCCCAAACCTGCTGGTGCTTTTCCATCGCCGGAAGCATCGTATGCAACCACGACTTATCGGGGTGGATTTTCAGAAAAGCTTCGATGCCATCGATCATCCAGCTCGAAAAATGATGGCTTTCGGGGCGGCTCAAATACGTCAGAAAGTTGCCATTCTCCCGCTGGGGGAGCCGGGAGGCTGACCCACGCATGAAGTAATCAGCGTACGATTTTAAGAATTTGTCGTCACGCAGCCACCGAACATCATAGAACTGATGGCCGGCCGGGCAGGTAATGGCACCACTCAATGAAGCCCAGGGCTTCACCCCGAAAAACTCGGTTACCACCCAGTACCGCTTAGCATCTTCGGGATCATTATATTCCTTCAAGTGCTTGCTGATCATCCACCAGCGGTAATTGTACACCTTCGTGATCGTACTATCGGAACTGATAAATAGGGGCACATTGTCCCGCAAAAACTGTTTGTTGTTGGTTGCATTGAATGGCCCGTCTGATTCCGGCCGGTTTTTGTACCCGTTAAACTCATCCACGTGAGCAGACAACTTAGTCGTTGCCGTACGCTTCAGCGCTGCCAGCTCAGTCGTATAAAGAGAGGTTTGTTGACTGGCACATGCCGAGAGCAGACAGCTTATTAATAAACAGCAGGCCAGCGAAAGCCCTGACAGGGAAGAAACGTTGTTGAGTTTAAGCATCAGGCAAATTTGTACACGTACAGAAAAGGAAAAAGTACGTCAATTCTAATTTATTGGAATGGACGAAACAAGGAGCTTGAAGATAGGGGAGACCTTTACTTGATTCTTTTCCTTTAAGTCGTTTTGCTGAGCGTGGGTATCGAACGACTGAGCGTTTCGGTTATTCAGCCGCCTGTATAAGCAGGATTGCAGAGATAACGAGCAAGCCATTTGTCCGGGTTTTATTGAACAGACCCGTTGAGTATTTATTCCCGTTTCTGCTGATTCAGCGGGCTGTTAACGTTACACTACGAACGTATAAGTAATAAGCAAAAAAGCGCTCATCAGGCAGGAATACCCTGCCTGATGGGCGATGGATTTAGGCCTTATGAGTCGTTCCGCATTTTCGGCAGCGATAAAGCCGAGGCCCTATACTAGAGATAGCCGTCAAGTTCAAACTCCACCAATCACGGTGAAAAAGCCTGCATATTAAGGTTCTCATCTTATTGTACTTTTACCGAATTATTTTGACAATTTTAGTGCCAATATTTCTGAAGTAAAAATACTATATTCATATGTATGTGCTTCACTAATAAAGAAATCCCACACAAATTCGATGAAGTAGCCTATTGGTGACAAAGAGGACGGAAAGCAGCCTTTCGGAACGAAAAAAATATTAGTCAGCGGGAGAGTCGATAATACGTAACACCTTCCATATATGCCGGATCTGATCGGCGGGAACAGGATTGCTGCCGCCTACGAGCGGATTATCAGAATGCAACACTAAAACCCCCTTTGTCGATAAATCGTTGTCCTTAATCCGTTTGACGACGAATGAGTCGCCGTAACTAATGGCGTATACGCCTGAGGATAAATACTCCCAGTCACCAGGGTTAACCAGCTTACACCGAATTTTTGTACCACGTGAGTACTTAGGGGCCATACTGTCTCCATCCACCTCAAACACGACGTTACGGTCGATATTCTCTCCTCGTCTGACAATCACTCTAATCTGCTCAGCCGCACCATAGTTCGACTCTGGATCTGGCATTTCGTTAAAACTTCCCTGCACCGGTACCGGGTAATAGGGCAGCGCTACGCCTTCGTACAACTCATCGTTGACTGCTCTTACTTCAACGATGCCCGACGGCATAAACATATCTCCCTGTCCCGTTTCCCACCAGACAGGGTTCAGATTTAATCGGGCGATTAGTTCACTTGACTTATGCTTGCCAATCCGGCGGTTGCCTGACTCCATCTGGTAATAGTTCGATGAGTTCTCGCCCAGTTTATCCGCGAACTGCTTTGGATTTAGGCCGAAAAACTCGCGTACCTGAATCAGTCTGGCTGCTTTATCATTCACAATGGTAGTCACTTGGTTAGCTATGACAACAAATATAGTTCAAAAAAGTTTTAATTGGTTCATTTGAACTAATTAAAGTACGCTTTGTTGTTGATAATGAACGTCAGATAGAGCAGAAAGGAGCGTGGATATGGCCGTATTCCAGTGTAGTCAAGATTGTTTGGTTGGCCTGGTGGAAATAACCGATTGGTTGACGATGTATTTTCAGCCGGCTCAGAACGCCGGTAACTGGCTGGCGGCCGCCGTGGGGGCGTTTGTTATCCGGTTCGCGCGACCGCAACTGCCTTTGCGATCCAGTTTGACCGGTTGGTTAACGGGCTTTTTGCTAGCCTGCTTGTTTTCGCCTGACGTAGTAGCTGCCGGAGGAATCGGATTGTTGAAGCGACCAGAAAGTGTTTACGCAGCCATTGCCTTCGTCGGTGATTTCATTATCCAGCTGATCGCCTGGCTCATTCGAGTAAGCGGCAGAGTTGGCGATACTATCGAAGCTGATCCCAGCGGTAGCTTCGATAGTAGTTTGGACCGAGTTGAGAAACTAAGTAGAGTCTGGGTACGAATCAAAACCCCTTTTATGGAATTGATCAATACCGTTTTGGGAAGGTAATTACGTAGTAGCTAATCAGACGGTTGGCGTTGCTGACTTGTCTGACTTAATTAGTATAAAGTTCTGCATGCACGAACGGCAGTGATACGCCTTGATCGGTAAGAAGGGAAGGAATCGCTTAATAAAAGCGGGTCTTGCCTCCCGCACAAGTCCCCGCTCAGCCCGGCAGTTGGGACAGCGTCGTTCGAAAACGGGGCGCAGCCGGACAACTGCCATCACGACCCAAAGAAAAGCTAAAACAAGTACGGCAAGAAGTAAGTAAAGTAGAGGCATACTGGACAGGAAATTTGCCACAAAATACGAACAAAATAATTTTATTTAAATCGTTGATAGACTAGCTATTTACTAGATAACGAACCGTTGCTACGTCGAATGAGTATTTTAATCCAGTAATAGAGTTTATCCGCCAAAAGAAGTTACTCTTTGTTTATCTGTTGTAAGAGCGTCTGCAACGCTTTTTGCCTGACTGGTGTCTTACAGGAAAGCAAGCTACGCTCCAGAATTTTTCTGTTTACACTTATCTCTATCCTTTCCCTATGCAATTCAATACTACACGTAAATGGGTGTCCGTTTTAGCGCTGCTAGCGACCCTGAACGCTTGTCAGCAGCCCACGGAGCCAGGTCCTATGATAGACCCAACGGTCACTGCACCAGTAGCTGCGAAGGCTCGACTCAAAACGATGATTCGTAGCGGCACCAACTTTTACAACGAATACAGCTACGCGTATAACACCGCCGGGCAGTTGACCAGCTATACGTTGCGGGCTGGAAAAGAAACAACTGCCCCCAGCCAGACAACCCGCGTTACGTATGATCAACAGGGGCGGATCAGTACCGCCGAGCGGCTGGCTGCCAACTCGTTCACAAACGCGCGACTGACGTATGAGTACGATAGCAACGGTCAGCTTAGCAAAATCAGCAGCCATGAGGACGTGAACCGAGACGGGCAATATCTGCTGACGCAAACAATTGGCTTTACGTACAACGCCGATAAACTGCCTGTTCAGACTGTCGTCACAAGCGGCAGTCGTACGGAGACAACGAAGTATACCTACGATCAAGGCAACATCATTAAATCGGAACGGCTGGTCAGCTCTCCAGTTGGGCAAAGCAATGAAACTATCACTTACCGCCACGATACGTCGCCGAATCCGATGTACGGATTACTCATGACAACGCCAACCGTTGAGGTGTTCAACAAAAACAACGTTGTTTACGACGGATGCGAGATGACGTATTCCGATGGGTTGCTCGCTACACTCCGAGCCGACCCCAAATTGGCTCCGGGAGAGCAGTGGCAGGTTACGTACACGTACGAAAAGAACTGAAGCAAAGCGTCAAACCGTCCGGGTAAAATCAGAACGTTGGCTCAAATAGCCCGGTAAGGAATGAAAATAAGACAGACGTCAACTTCCCGTTGACGAGCGGGTTCTCAATACGTAACAACTCGGAAAAGCACTAGGCTTTTCCGAGTTGAACAATGTCTTTGACTTCCAGAATACGCTTGTCGGCTCCCTGCTTGGCTACGTTGATCATAGCCTGGCCAACCTCCTCTAACGTGCAAAAGCCAGCTGGATAAATTGCCCGGCCGATGGGATAAAGCCAAGTGAGATATTTGTAGTAGCTTTTCAGGTTGCGCTGGCCCGGAACGGCTTTCATAAAGGCGGGGCGAAACATATACGCGTTTTTAAAGAGCCGCAGTAACGCATTCTCCGTAGCGCCTTTGACTCGCGCCCAGGCGACCCGGCCCTGTTCGCTGCTGTCGGTTCCCGCGCCCGTTACGTAACAGAACGTCATGTCCGGATTCTGAGCCGCCAGGAGTTGCGCTACGTTCAGCGTGAGATCGTAGGTAAGTCGTTTGTACTCCTCCGCGCGCATCCCGACTGACGAAACGCCCAGGCAAAAGAAGCAGGCGTTGTAGCCGACAAGTTCGGAGGTAATGGGGGATAGGTTGAAGAAATCGGCGTGAATGATTTCGCGCAGCTTTGGGTGCGATCGCCCGCCCGGTTTTCGGTTAATAACCAGTATTTTTTCGACGTCGGGATGATTGAGGCATTCGAGTAAAACACCCTCGCCAACCATGCCCGTAGCGCCGGTTATAATTGCCTTAATTTTCATGAGTTAGTTTATCAGATGAACGCTGGAATGCTTCCAGTACTACTGAGATAATAACAGCAGCACCAGCGCCAGAAGTGCCGGTAACGTCTGTACGAAAAGAATTCGCCGACCCGCTGTTGCAGCCCCGTACAGGCCTGCCACGGCGACACACCCCAGAAAGAAATAAGCGACGTTACGTTGCCAGTCCGGATCGCTGATCAGGAGCGACCAGATGAGCCCGGCCGCCAGAAAGCCATTGTACAACCCCTGATTGGCGGCTAACGTTTTAGTGGCCGGAAACAGATCGGTGGGCAAGCTTTTAAATACGTTCGGACCTCGGCTGGTCCAGGCGAACATTTCCAGCCAAAGAATATAGAGGTGAAGAAGGGCAATGAACCCAACTACGGCCAGGGCTATGGTGTGAAGGATGTCCATGTGACGGCGAGGAATAAGTCAATACGGCAGGGGCGTAAGTTAAGGCATAGATAGTCATTGTTTGTACGCTGTAGGGTAATCATTAGTAAAAAGTTAGTCCATAGCCCCGACAGCATTCCAACAGCTGGTTGATACACAACGGCAAACGGAAAAATGAGCTACCCACGCACTTATAATTAGTAAAGGCTTACAGATTTAGGTAGTCGAGCCTATCTAAATCTGTAAGCCCCAAATAAAACAACTTACGTAATTTGTTTGGTGAGTTGACCTAACTCGTGCGTTAAGCCAGTGCTTTACGCGCTTCCCGGTCTGGGTCGTTAACCAGCATCGGGCTGTCGTCCAGGATCATCGTTTCCCCGTTTTGACTGGTGTAGGGTTTCCAATTGGGTAAACCGCCACCGTTCGGATTGCCGGTTTTGACGAAGCTGATAAACGAGTTCGCCATCTTCTCCGACAGAGCTCTTGGGCGTTTACCGCCCCCCGTGTGGGTGAGCATCAGATCGGTATTGTAAAACCAAAAGCAGATATCGTCGCAGTGGAAAGCCCGCATCCGGCCGTCAAACAGCGGTGGCTGCCAGCCGAACCAGGCTAGGTAAACGGGTGCTTTCTGTTGCGCGGCTTTCGCGTCGGCCGCAGCGATGGCGTTCTTACGATTGGACATCACTAGCGACCATATCTCAATGGGCCGGGCTTTCGGAAAGTTCTTGGCGTAAGCGTCTACGATCTCGCCTGCTTTTTCGCCAAAACGAGGCTTCAGCTTTTCTTTCACCTCCGCCATCGAAATGTTCTCCAGAGCAGCATCGGTTCGGCTTGGGCTCTGCTCGTGGAAGGTCGAGCAGACAAGCAAGGGTATATCGGCCGAGAAGTGGTTGACATCCGCGAAGAAGGGGCCGCCGTTGAGGTACGTTCCGTCGGCTACGGGCGAAAAACCGCCCCGCTGTAGATTGAGTCGTTTAGCCTCGTCGGCTGTTTTCTCCGCGGCCCGGTTAGCAATGTCGATGTATTCCCGCCACGGAATCTGCTGGAGCTTGTCGATCTCGCCGGGCTTCAGCCCCGCTTCTTCCATTACCTTCAGCCCCAGTTTATTGGCGTATTCGTTGTTAACGCCAGCCAGCGAACTGCCGCTCAGCGCAACGGCTTTGTGAAACAGTCCTTTCGCCGAGGGCATATTCATCAGCGTGGTCACTTTGGCTCCGCCACCCGACTGCCCAATGATCGTTACGTTGTTGGGATCTCCACCGAAATTGGCAATGTTATTCTTGACCCATTCCAGAGCCGCTACCATATCCAGATTGCCGACGTTGCCGGATGCGGCATGGCCACCAGCTGCCTGAAGCTGGGTATAGCCCAGTGATCCGAGCCGGTGGTTGAGCGAACAAAAAACCAGGTTACCTAGGCGCGATAGATTCTCGCCGTGGTAGCCGTCCTGCTCAATGCCGTTGCCGTTGACGAAGCCACCGCCGTGCAGCCAAACGACAACTGGGCGTTTCTGCGAATCCAGAGCTGGTGTCCACACGTTCAGCTTCAAACAGTCTTCCGACACGTCGTCGTAATTCCAGTGATCGACAAAGGACGCGTAGGGATTGGCGTAACGCTTGTCCATGATCTGGGGAGCGGTGTTGCCCCACCAGAGCGCTGGACGAACATCCGTCCAGGGCGTGGGCTTCTGCGGAGGCATGAACCGGTTCTTGCCCGACGTATCCGCTCCATAGGGAATGCCCAAAAACTGATGAACACCGCGCAGAATAAACCCCCTGACCTTGCCGTGTTCTGTGTTGGCAATCGCGATGGTATCGCCAACGAACAGGACCTGTTCATCGGCCGACGGTTTAGGTGCTTTCGGCGGGCGAGGAGCTGAAGCAATGGATTGCTGAGAGACACCCAGGCCAGCCACCCCGACCCCCAGTGACTGTAAAAAATTCCGTCTTGACGCTTTCATGAACGAATGTTGGTTAAAAGAAAAGTAAAATCTGGGTTGTTGACAATCAATACATTGCCGCTCAGTACGCAAGCTTGTAGAGAAAGGGGGCGGTTATCCGTTTTTACTTTTCGGGTAAGCGTAAATCTGGAGAAGGAGCGTTCGGTTTGTATTAATTTGGTGGCGCATAACAGGCCGGCCCGATGTATCTAGAGTAAACAAAAGGAGCGCTGATATACACCAGCGCTCCGATAAGCTATTGCACCACGTTTCGGGTCAGCAGTTCTTTCTGGGTTGCCTTCACGTCATTGAGACAAATAAAGACA
This sequence comes from Spirosoma pomorum, assembly GCF_054776615.1. Classification (NCBI taxonomy): domain Bacteria; kingdom Pseudomonadati; phylum Bacteroidota; class Cytophagia; order Cytophagales; family Cytophagaceae; genus Spirosoma; species Spirosoma pomorum. The sequence continues at coordinate 54,395 of NZ_BAAHBP010000002.1, read as the reverse complement.
ATGGGTAACAAACCGAGGGGGATAATGAAGAAAGGCAGGGCCAAACTGATGCCTTTCTTGTTCGCTAGCAAGATGGCCATAATCACCAGGGCTGCTAGCATGCCCGCCAGCATCCCGGTTACGAACTTGGTCGTTTTCTTCCGTTTGAGAAGGGCTTCCGTGCTCTGTTCCTGTAGCGTTTTCGGTTTCATTAGGTACGGTTACGTGACGGAGTTATATTACGTATTAGAAAGAAGTCGTTGAGGTTGACCTGCTTTTTACTTCTGACAAGGACCTCATTTAAAGTGGAATACACTATGATTTTACTGTCCGCCTGCGGATTTCAATTCCCAGCAAAGCAAAAGCCGCAGCTGTAATGAAAAAACTAGATGAGTTCCATTCAACGGCTATACCCTTATAGTATTTTACAAAAAGGAAGTAGCCCACTTGCACCAGCAGGAGAATAAGGATTAGGTTACGTAGCCAGACAAGAATTTTTATGTTCATGGTAGTAGGGTTTTTTGCTGGTAAATGACTGTTATTCAGTAGTTTTTGGGTCGATTATAGGTGATCTGGTTACTGCGTGTCTCGTGAAGGGAATTGCCTGGCTGGACAGATAATTTGGCAACTTGTAAAAGGACGGTAGAACTGGAGTACTACTGATGAACTAGACGCTTACGCAAAAAATAAATCCCTCCAATTAAGCAGCACGAGAGACCAATTGCTTTCAGCACTACTCCCCAGCCAATGACGTAATAAGTGGCATAGAGTTGAATGACAAAATCGCCATTCACCCAAAACGAGCCAGCGACTAATAAGACGCCAATCCCCCCAATTATTAATTTACTATTCATTTTAGGATGGTTTAATCTTGTGTGCTTCACCCAACGACCACAGGGGCTGATGGATGAGGAGACCACTCAAGAAAACGAACGTAGCGTCAACCTTTACACCCCTGTTTGGTTGGGCTGCCACACTTTACCTTTTGGGACGAGCTCCCTGTCGCCGGAGAGCTACCCAAACGCGGAGCGCACAAAACACACGTTCCGCTTTTTTACGCTGAAGCGCGAAGCCTAACAACGCACTACATCCGCTTTTGTCAAGCCGAAAGCACCTTCTATATAAATAACTGCTATTACCATTCTCTTATATCACGATCATCCAAATAATCTTGTGCTCTCTTCGGTAATTTATTTATGAGGTTATTATAATTGTTATAATAGATAGGCGTTTGATATTCCTCCAAAGGTATGATTTTAGTCTTCCAATATATTGTTTTTGTATTAGGGAAAAAGAAATCGTTTATCTTAATCTCAACTCCGTCCCTTAGTTTTAGGCTGTGATCTCTCCCATCTAACTTCGAAATTATACTCTCAAAGAAACCAGGATCGTAAGATTTGAAATATGCTTCACTTTCTTCAATCCTTTTATAAATAACTTTCATCGTTTTACCAAAAAGTTCATCTGCCGGAATTCTCAACTTAACAGACTCTACTAATTCTGTTTTTTCGTCAATATTTAGAAAGGCAATAATCTCAAATATATCTTCATAACTATGAGAAACTTTCACTTCTCTGAAAGCTGACCCCTGTTTAGCACCATCTACCCATACTACTGTATAAGGCGTTCGGACATCTTTAGTTTTATATATTCTATCTGCATATAATCCTTTGTAAGATTGATCGTTATGGAGATTCTTTGTCTGACTTTCAGATAAAATGTGATATTGCTTTGGTTTATATACTGTTTTATTTACAACAGTTCGTATAATAAACATTCGATGTTTGTCAGATTTACACAATTTTGTAAGTACCTTCTCTTCTCTATAATATTCTCTGCCATATTTAACTTCATACACAGTTGAAGTTTCTAAACGCTGGAAGTTTATGCCTTCTGCGTATTCTCTGTTAGATGGCAATTCATAATTACTCCAGAAATATCCGAAGCTGCTCAAATAAAGCTTATGAGACTTATTCGAATTAAAAATCCAAAATAACTCACCTCCATTTGGCAACCTCCAATCAGAATATCCCTTATAATCTTCTAAATTTAATTGCTTGACTTTTTGAATAGCTTCTTGCCAATTATAAGTTTCTGTATTACCTAGATCATCTATCATGTGGATTTCTAATGACCTCATTGAAGTAAAATCCATTTCACGCTTTATTGTCCAAAAACCCATATAATGTGTTCAGTATAATCGATACAATTTGTTCTAAATTTACTTTACAACTTAAATGTTGCCTAACCGGGGCATTTCCTCTGTCGCAAGCCAGCCCGAACTGGAGGCCCAGAGCCGCCCAACGGGGCGTTTCTGGTGTCGACCGAAAGCACACTAACGAACCCCAAAGTTACCTTGTCGAGACGTGCAGCCTGTCACACGCGACCCGGCACACGAACTTCTTATGCTTGTCTGGCGCACCCAACATACTATTGTACGCAAACACACTAAATCACTATTGATTGATTATCAGTAGATAATGGTTTAGCGCCCATTCTGCGCCTATAACCAAACGCATATTAAACTATTACAGTCAATACGTTACCATAGCCCAACTCATCACCCCCCCCGTATTTACCAAACGGCAGTTACGCGTATATTTAGGGTCGTATTACCGTCTGGTCAACTGCTCGTGCTTACGTCTACTACTTCACTACCGTTTCGTTACGTCTATTCTGCATTGTTGATGGCCTTACTGCCGCTGGGGAGCCGGGGGCAGGGGACGCTGGCTGATTACCAGCGGGCCGAACGCCTGAATGGGGCCTTTCAAAACAAGGTTTACCACGCGCCGGAGCGGGTGCAGTGGCTGCCAAATAGTTCTACGTTCTGGTACGTCCAGACGACGGCTAAGGGCAAGGAGTTTATGAAGGTCGATGCGGGGCGACAGGTAAAAGAACCGGCCTTCGATCAGGCCCGGCTGGCACAGTCGCTGGGGCAACTGACGGGCAAAACTGTTTCGCCCTACCAACTGCCTTTCTCGGACATTATGCTGAAGGCCGATGAGGTGTTGTTTAAGATCGGCGATTCGCTGATTGCCTGCCCGTTTGATACATATCAGTGTACACTCAAGGACGTAACGAAGCCAGTGGCTTCACGCTATTGGGGGGGGCAAAGTGATGAACGTGACGGGCGGCCAGTGCCCTCGCCAGACGGGGCCTACACTGCTTATGTCAAAAATTACAACGTGTATATCCGCCCGACGCGCTCGTCGGCACCGGAAACGACGCTGAGCTTCGACGGGTCGGAAGGGGAGTACTATTCGAGTCGGCTGATGTGGTCGCCGGATTCAAAAAAGCTGGTGGTCAATAAAATCCGGGCGAACACACCGCACCTGATCTACCTGATTGAATCGTCGCCGACCGATCAGCTACAGCCTAAATTGCAGACGCGCTCGTACCTCAAACCAGGGGATGCGCTACCGCAGCGGACACCGACGCTGTTTCTCATCGACAGCAAGCAACAACTTACCGCCCCAACCGCGCTGATCGATAATCAGTATAACCTCACCACGCCCCAGTGGCGCAAGGATAGCCGGGCCGTTACGTTCGAGTATAACCAGCGCGGACACCAACGGTACAGTATTTTCGAGATGAACACTGCGGGAGCCGTCAGGCCGCTGATCGAGGAAACCAGTAAGACGTTTATCAATTACAGCGGCAAGAATTACCGGTATGACGTTGCCGACGGAAAGGAACTGGTCTGGGCGTCGGAGCGCGACGGCTGGAACCACCTGTATTTGTACGACGGCACCGGAAAACTAAAAAATCAGATTACGAAAGGGGAGTGGGTCGTGCGGAGAGTCGTGCACGTAGACGAAGCCAACCGTACGATTCTGTTTGAAGGCAGCGAGCGCGAAGCCGGGCAGGACCCGTATTTCATTCAGCTGTACCGCGTCAACTTCGATGGTTCCGGCCTGACGCCACTAACTCGTGAGAACGGTAACCATCGGACGTATTTTTCGGACGATTATCAATACGTTGTCGATAGTTATTCACGCGTTGACGAGCCCCCCTTGACCGTGTTACGTCAGGCGTCGACGGGAAAAGTGCTGATGGAATTAGAAAAGGCCAACATCAAACCATTGCTGGCGACGGGCTGGCAAAAGACAGAGGTGTTCACGGCCAAAGGGCGCGACGGTAAAACTGATATCTGGGGCATTATCATCCGCCCGTCGAACTTCGATCCAAAGAAAACGTACCCTGTCATCGAATATATCTACGCCGGGCCGCACGATTCGTTTGTACCCAAAAGCTTCGTTACTGACTCGCGGGGCTCCTTGCACGAAATGGCCGAATTAGGATTCATCATTGTGCAAATGGACGGGATGGGGACCTCGAACCGGTCGAAGGCGTTCCATGACGTGTGTTGGAAAGATTTGAAGGACAGTGGTTTCCCCGACCGAATTGCCTGGATGCGCGCAGCTGCGAAACGCTATCCATACATGGATCTGAGCCGGGTGGGTATCTGGGGCAACTCGGCGGGTGGTCAGAGTTCGGCGGGAGCCTTGCTGCACTACCCGGACTTCTACAAAGTTGCCGTTTCCTCCTCGGGTTGCCACGACAACCGGATGGACAAAATGTGGTGGAACGAGCAGTGGATGGGCTACCCTATTGGCCCGCACTATGCTGAATCGTCCAATACAACGGACGCGGCCAAACTACAGGGCAAGCTCCTGCTGATTCTGGGTGAGCTGGATGACAACGTCGATCCGTCGTCGACGTATCAGTTTATCAATGCGCTGATCAAGGCGAACAAGAATTTCGATTTCCTGATGGTTCCAGGCATGGGGCATTCGCTGGGCGGTGACTACGGCGAACATAAACGACGTGATTTCTTCGTCAAACACCTGCTGAATGTCAACCCACCCGACTGGACCTGGACTTCCAGCATTACGGTCCCCAAACCATAGACTTTGGGAGATTTTTGTCCTGTCCTGCTAACCAGTGGTAAGTGCCTCACGTAGTCAGCAGGACAGAGAATGCTTAAAAATTCCATTAAAAAGGCTGTCTTCCGTCGAAAAATAGGCTGTATCTACTGCTAAAAGGGGCTGTTTCCCAAATGTTTCCAAATTTGGGTTCGTGTTTTGCCTGCATCGTATCCGTGAGCCAGAATAGGCTCGGGTACGTTGTTGTCGATGGAGCAAACACAATTAAGACGTACCATTCCCCGAAAATTAACGAGGTGTCTGCTGGTACTGGGGGCGGGCTTGCTGGCGGTTCAGGTGTCGGGGCAGACCCTGAATCTTAACCAGGTAGTCGAGCAGAGCACCCGCCAGTATCCATTTCTTAGAGCTAAACAGGCTGAGGTCAGCAGTGCTCAGCAACGGGCGCAGGCTAGTCGCGTTGAGTTACTGCCTATTGTTACCGTTCAGGATCAATACAACTACGGTACCAGCAACAGCCTCAACGGTGGTTTCTTTCCCAACGATGGTATTGGTGCATCGGTATCCGGCGGTGTCCGGGCGCAGAACGTATTTCAAGGTGGCTTCGGAAGCTTTACCAGCGCCACGATTGACTGGCGAGCCATATCGTTCGGGCGTATCAAAGCCAGCATTGCGGTAGCCGACGCCGATCGGCAACGCAGTGAAGTTGACTACGAAAACGAACTGTTTCAGCAGCAGGTCCGGACGATTGATGCCTATCTGCTGCTGCTGATCAATCAGAAGCTCGTCCAGATTCAGCAGTCAAACCTGGACCGGGCCGAGACGTTCAAACGCGTGGTCGACTCCGGCGTACGGTCAGGGATGCGGGCAGGCGTCGATAGCTCATTGGCAACGGCTGAGGCTGCCCGCGCCCGCTTGTTGCTGCTGCAAAGCCAGCAGCAGGAGCAGGTCCAGCGACTTCGCTTATCGGAACTAACGGGTCTTGTCCGGACGAATCTACAGGTCGACAGCATGCGTTTTTACGCAGCCTTGCCAACCGTTACGTTAGCGGGCGATTCAATTTCGCCCAGGAACCCTGTGTTACGTCTCTTCCAGTCGCAGGTCAACCTGGCAACGGCCCGTTCCGTAGCCACGAACCGGGCCAAACTGCCTATTATCTCGCTAATGGGAACCGGCTGGTTGCGGGGTTCCGGCTTTGCCAATCAGGGCGAGATCCTTTTAGATAATCCAATCAACGGGCTGGGCTACCAGACGTCAAATTACCTCGTGGGCATCGTTGCGCGCTGGAATCTGACAAACCTGCTGCAGGTGCGGCATACTTACAAAAGTGATCTGTTCCAGGTCGAGCGGTTCCGTCAGCTGTACAACGAACAGGAACTACGAATCAATCGCCAGTATCAGGAAGCCGAAACGCAGTATCAGGTAGCGCTGGCGCAGGCCCGGCAGGCTCCGGTACAATTGCAGGCCGCCCGGCAGGCGTACAACCAGGCTAAATCACGCTACCAAAACGGCTTAACGGATCTGCCGACGCTATTACAAAGCGTCCTGACGCTCAACCGGGCGGAAGTCGATGGCTATGTCGCGGTCAGCAATGTATGGCGGTATCTGCTCCTGAAAGCAGCCGCCGATGGCGATTTGTCCCTGTTTATGAACCAGATCAAGTGACGTAGAGACGCAACATATTGCGTCTCCTGACCGGATGGTTTTGGTAGATACGAAATATTGCTGACGCGAATGAGACGCATATATGCGTCTCTACACAACAATAACCAACTAACTATGTATAACATCATTCGTTCCGCCCTGCGCAAACCCATCTCGGTGGTGGTCGCAGTCCTGGGACTTCTCTTCTTTTCGGTGATGTCGCTGTTCACGATTCCGGTGGATATCTTCCCGAACCTCGACTTACCGACGATCTACGTGGTGCAACCCTATGGTGGGATGGCACCCGACCAGATGGATGGCTTTATCGCCACGCGCTACCAGGATCACTTCCTGTACGTGTCTGGTATCCGCGACATCGACGTGAAAACGATTCAGGGATTGTCGCTGATCAAGCTGTCGTTCTATCCCGGCACCGACATGGCGCAGGCGGCCGCCGAAGTGGCCAACAACGTATCGCGGGCGAAAGCGTACATGCCGGAAGGAACCGTGCCGCCCCAGGTGGTCCGCTTCGACGCCAGTTCGGTGCCGGTTGGCCAGCTGGTGTTTGAAAGCCCCAGCCGGTCGCTGAACGAAATTCAGGATTATGCGTCGTCGCGCGTGCGGCCCATGTTCTCCCGCATCGAAGGCGTATCGAGTCCGCCCCCCTTTGGCGGAAACCAGCGGACGGTCATCGTGAAAGTCGATCCGCAACGGGTGCGTAGTTACCAGCTCACGCCCGAAGAGGTGATTAAGGCCATCGTGACCAACAACCAGCCATCGCCCGCCGGGAATATCCGTATCGGTGATAAAACGCTTATGACGCCCGTCAACTCGCTGGTGAAAAAACCGGAGGATTTTCTTAACATTCCGATTCGGGTTGGCTCTGGTCCGACCGTCTTCGTGCGGGACGTGGGTACGGTCGAAGATGGAGCTGACGTCACGGTAAGTTACGCGCTGGTCAATGGTCGTCGGGCGGTGTACATTCCGGTCGTCAAGAAATCGGATGCGTCGACGCTGGACGTGGTCAATAACATTCGCAAAGCCATGCCCGAGCTCAAGGCGGCCGTACCCGAAGACGTAAATATCTCCTATGAGTTTGACCAGTCGGTCTACGTAACGAATGCGTTGAAAAGCCTTGTGACAGAGGGGATTCTGGGGGCCATTTTGACGGGGTTGATGGTATTGCTCTTTCTGCGCGACTGGCGCAGTGTAATCATTGTAGTCGTGACCATTCCGATCTCGATTCTGTCGGCGGTGATTATGTTGAATTTGTGCGGGCAGACGATCAACATCATGACCTTGTCCGGGCTGGCGCTGGCCATCGGAATTCTGGTCGACCAGGCCACGGTGACGATCGAAAATATTCACCAGCACCTGGAGATGGGAAAACCGAAAGCCGTCGCGATCTGGGATGCCTGTAAGGAAATTGTCTTCCCTGAATTCCTGATTCTGCTGGCCATTCTGGCGGTGTTCGCTCCCGCGTTCGTGATGAGTGGTGTACCCCGTTCGATGTTTCTGCCGCTGTCGCTGTCCGTCGGATTCGCTATGATTGCTTCCTTTCTGCTCTCGCAGACATTCGTGCCGGTACTAGCCAACTGGCTACTAAAAAGCCATCCCGCTCACGAAGCGCCGACGCTGGCTCTCGACGAGCGGGAGAGACACATGATTGAAGACGAACGACCCGTTGCTGAACCAACTGGCTTCGATAAGTTCAAGCAGCGCTACTCGGCCGCGCTCGAAAAAATCCTGAACCGCCGGGGGCTGGTCGTTGGTGGGTATCTGGCCGGGAGCCTGGCTGTTATCGTGATCTGTTTTCTGGTGATTGGGACCGATATTCTGCCTCACGGGAATAGTCACCAGTTTCAGATGCGTCTGCGAATTCCCGACGGAACGCGGGTAGAACGTACCGAAGTGGCAACGCTGAAGACGCTGGATATTATCAAGGAAACCGTGGGGAAAGAGAACGTAGACATTTCCTCGGCATACGTCGGCACGGTACCTTCCAGCTACGGTACGTCCAACATCTTCGTGTTCAACAGCGGTCCTCACGAAGCCGTATTGCAGGTGTCGCTGAACGAAGAGTACCCGGTTAAAATGGACGATTTGAAGGAGGAGCTTCGAACGAAAATTGCTAAAGCCCTGCCCAACGCCACTATATCGTTTGAACCGATCGAGTTGACGGAGAAAATTATGAGTCAGGGCGCGTCAACGCCCATTGAGGTGACGGTAGCGGCCAAGGACCTGGCCGAAGCGGGAACGTTTGCCAATAAGATTCGGGAGCGCATGCTGAAAATTGACTTCCTGCGCGATGTACAGATTGCGCAGCCGCTCTCATACCCGGTGCTGAACGTAACGATGAACCGCGAACGGGCTGGTCAGCTGGGCGTTACCTCGACGCAGGTGGCCCGCTCAATGGTAGCCGCTACGTCATCCAGCCGCTTTACTGACAAAAACCTATGGCTCGATGAATCGAAAGGCCTGGCGTACCAGGTGCAGGTGCAGATTCCGGAGTACCAGATGAGCAGTCCCAGCGACATTGGTAATATCCCATTGAAAAGTGGTGATATGCATCCGCTGCTGTCGGACGTAGCGACGTTTTCGGAAGGAACGGCTCCTGGTGAGTACGACCGCGCCGGGCCAAACCGCCTGGTGACGATCACGGCTAATCTGCAAAAGAAAGATCTGGGCTCGGCCCGAAAAGCGGTGGAGTTGGCCATCAAAGAAGCCGGCGACCCGCCACGTGGGGTACTGGTTGAGCTGGGCGGACAAACCAACCTGCTGACCGAGACGCTGAGTAGTCTGCAAACGGGATTACTCGTTGCCATCGTTATTATTTTCCTGCTGCTGGCAGCCAATTACCAGTCATTCAAATTGTCGCTGGTCATTCTGGCGGCTATTCCGGCGGTGGTGGCCGGGGCGCTGCTGATGCTGCTGGCCTGCGGAGCAACGCTGAACCTGCAATCGTACATGGGCCTGATTATGTCGGTGGGGGTATCCGTTGCCAACGCAATTCTGATGGTCACCAACGCCGAAAATCTGCGCCTGGAAGTTGGAGAGCCTCACCGGGCCGCCGTGATGGCCGCCAATAGTCGGATTCGACCAATTCTGATGACCAGTATCGCTATGATTGCCGGGATGATCCCGATGGCCTCGGGTCTCGGTGAGGGAGGGGATCAGATCGCTCCGCTGGGCCAGGCCGTTATTGGTGGCTTGATTATGTCTACGCTGGCGTCGCTGCTGATTTTGCCCTGCGTATTTACGCAACTCCAGTCCAAAGCCACGACCCAGTCCGTATCACTCGATCCGGAAGATCCCGACAGTAAATTCTATCACCAGGAACAACCCAAGCTGAGCCACAGTCTGTAGCCTGCCATTTAGCCAACCTGTATTATCATGAAACCGCTTTTGACATTTATCGGATCAGCATCGGTAGCCGCAGCATCGGCCGCCGTGATCCTAACAGCCTGCTCAACCGCCAGCAGCGATAATAAACCCGCTAAGCAGGAACCCGAGGTGCAGCGGGTAACTATAGCAACCGTCCAGTCGCTCCAGCCCAGTAAACAGGTGACGCTGCCGGGTGAACTGAAACCCTGGAATCGGGTAAACATGTACGCCAAGGTAAAAGGCTTCGTGCGCGAGATTACCGTCGACCGGGGTACTGTCGTCCGCAAAGGACAGGTATTGGCCCGGCTCGATGCGCCCGAAGTTCTGTCGGAGCTGAGCCAGGCCCAGGCGCAGGCCCAGGCTCAGGAAGCCACTCTGACCGAACAAACTACCCGTTCCCGGGCTAGCCGCCTGACGTACCAGCGGATGGTACAAACGGCCAAAATGGAAGGGGCCGTGTCGCTGAATGAACTGGACCAGGCCCACGCCCGAATGCAGGCCGACAGTGCTATGGTGGCCGTGGCGCGGGGTAGCGTGCAGGCCGCCCAGTCGAACTTACAGGCCAAGCGCGAATTGCGCCAATACCTGACGATCACGGCCCCGTTTGATGGCGTCGTAATTGAGCGTAATATCAGTCCTGGCGCCCTGGTCGGGGCGGGCGATAGCGGCAAACCACTATTTGTGCTGGAAGACAACCGGACGTTACGGTTGACCGTCGCCATTCCTGAAAGCTTTGCGAACCAGCTGAAAACCAAAAGCGCGGTGGCGTTCACGGTGAATGCCATGCCCGAGCGTCGGTTCAACGCTCGTCTGGCGCGTTCGGCCGAGAGTCTGGTAGAAGCCAACCGTGCGATGATGGCGGAATTTGACGTAAATAATGCCAGCCATGAACTCAAAGCCGGGATGTACGCCGAGGTGACGTTGCCCGTCGAGCGCTCGGCCAAAACGCTGTTCGTGCCCACAACGTCGGTCGTTAGTTCGAGCGAGAAGCAATTTGTGATTCGGGTACGCGACAACCGGGCCCAGTGGGTGTCGGTGCAGAAAGGTAACGTTGTCGATTCGCTGGTCGAGGTCTTTGGCGATCTGCAACCGGGTGTCGCCATCGTCCGGACAGCCTCCGAAGAAATTCGCGACGGGCAGACAGTACAGGCCGGGCAGAAGTAGCCTTAATTCTAGCAGACTGTAACCACAACTAGAGCGAGCCTTTGCGAAGGCTCGCTCTAGTTGTGTGAAATCAGACAAAGGTCAATCACTCGTAACTAAACGGATTCCCCGACGCGACGTAACCGATGGACATTCCCGGCAGTTGGGGTTTGAGCCAGGACACGAGCCACTCCATCCCGGCGGCTTCGCTCAGAACATGGCCCAGCACCACCAGCGACAACTTTTCTCCCTGTTGGCGGGCATCGCGGACGTATTCGGGCGTTTCCCACTCGCTGACCTCCCCGCACAGAATCACATCTGGTTTGGTGCGTTCAATAGCCGCAATCTGATTGCGCCCCCCCGAGGCTCCCGGCATCAGCAATACCCGCTGGCAGGATTGATTTCGGTCGCCCACGATCCGGACTTGTTTGATGCCCAGTTTCTGCTTGGCGTGAGTAATGATCTGGTGCAGGGGCGCAGCGGGCATGATGAGCAGTCTCGGTTCGTTTTTATCGACGTACTTCTCCCAGCCCAGCGCCGACAGCATACCGGTACGTATTCCGTCGGGCTGATACGCGTGCCAGTAATCATGGAAGCGCCACACGGCAATATTGTGCTTCTCCAGCAACGCCTGCTTTTTCTGAAAAACAGTGTCGTCTTTCAGCCAGTCCGTTTCGTCGGCGTGATTGTAGAACGTGGGCTCGTGGGCGATGATGAAGTTGACCTTGGCGGCAATGGCCTTTTCGATGACGTTCATGGTCGTAAACATGGTCGTGACGATGCCCGTCACGGTCTGAGAAGCCGAGCCCGACTTCAGCGTATCTACGGTCTTGGGAAAGGGGGCGTTAGGAATCTTTTTGAGAATCAGCTCCATCACCTGGCCAACGGTCATTGGAGCCGGAGGACTCCCAATTGATCCGCCCTGGCTTAGAACTGGGGTGTCAATCAGCAGTGAAATGCCTGCCGCTTTGGTTAGGGCGGTTAAAAACTGCCGTCTTCCTGAATCATTTTGCATGGTATCACTAAGGGGTTGGAATCGTGATTGAGTAGGTGCGAAGCGTAACGGGAACCAATCGCCCACCCGCTGAACTTGTCTGCATAAACGCTGCTGCGGTTTTAAAGTAGCGCAATCGCCGAAGCCTTTGCAAGTAGCGATCGGTTAAAATTGCGTCTTGCCCGGAAGACCAACCCAGCAGCGCGTTACGTTAATCTGTAATCGAGTCGATATCATGGAATTAGGGATAAGTAGCTTTGGTGAAGTCATACCCGATGGGGTAGCGGGCAAAGCCGTTCATGCGCACCAACGTGTCCAGCAACTACTGGATGAGATTAAACTGGCCGATCAGGTGGGACTGGATGTGTTTGCCTTGGGCGAACATCACCGGCCTGATTATGTCGTGTCGGCTCCCGAAGTCATCCTGAGTGCAGCCGCAGCGCTAACCAAAACTATTCGCCTGTCGAGTTCGGTAACCGTACTAAGTTCAGCTGATCCGGTACGGGTATTTCAGAACTTTGCCACGCTGGATCTGGTATCCAACGGACGGGCTGAAATCATGGCCGGTCGGGGGTCATTCATCGAATCGTTTCCGTTATTTGGCTACGATCTGAATGATTATAACGAACTGTTCACCGAAAAGCTGGACTTGCTGCTGGCGATCAATCAACAGGAAATAGTAACCTGGCAGGGTAAGCAACGAGCGTCTATTTCGGGACTGGGTGTGTATCCCCGCCCCATCCAACCTAAGCTGCCTATCTGGCTGGCGGTGGGCGGGACACCCGCGTCGGCAGTGCGGGCGGGAACATTGAATCTACCCATGACGGTAGCGCTGCTGGGTGGTACACCCGACCGGTTCGTGCCGCTGGTGAATCTGTTCCGGCAGTCGGCCCAGCAAGCAGGGCACGACGTGAGTCAGCTACCACTGGCAATCAACTCCCATTTTTACATCGCCGATGATTCGCAGAAGGCCGCCAATGAATTTTACCCCTTCTACGCAGCCATGATGAACCGGGTCGGCAAGGAGCGGGGCTGGTCATCACTGGGCCGGGATCAGTTTGAGTATCTGCGCGAGTACGGGCCACTGCTGGTAGGTAGTCCGCAGCAGGTGATCGACAAGATTCTGTATTTCCACGAACTGTTCGGCAACACTCGTTATCTGGCCCAGCTGATCGGCAGCGACACGCAGGAGCACACCAACGCCATGCACGCCATTGAGCTATTCGGTACCAAAGTGGCACCGGAAGTACGAAAAGTCTTGAATGGAGCCAAGGCCGAAGTCGCCAAGTAAATTCGTGTTTCATTCAACATGAGTCGCCCGGCTTCTCGATAAAGAGGAGTCGGGCGACTCATGTTGACGCGCAAGGACTAGAAAAGCCGTCAATGCTTAAAAGCGGCTATTTTCTGAATATCCAGTAACATAATCTGGCTTCCATTGACATCGATCAGTCCCTCATTACGGAAATCGCTTAGGGTACGAATGACGGTTTCGGTCGATGCGCCAACGAGTTGCGACCAGTTCTCGCGCGACAAGGTCATGGGTGGCGATACGATAACTGGTGCATCGGGCGCTGCCGTGGGCCGACCGTAGAATTTTTGGTAAAAAAGAATCAGCGCTTCGGCCACTCGTTTACGTACTGTCTGATAGGCCAGTTTGCAAAGCCGGTCCTGGTAATCGGCTAGATCATCCGCCATCAGCGAGATGAATTGATTGGCGACCTCCTGGCTGTTATGAATCAGCGTCAGGAAATCACCCTTGGGAATTGTACATACCTCCGAATCATCCAGAAATTCGGCCGATTCGGTATACACACCGTCGCGCAATAACGCCAGATAGCCCACGAAATCGTTCTGACCAGCCAGGCTGGTTATGTAGGCGTTCCCGTTTGCGTCGCTCATGAACAACTTCATCTGCCCTCGCCGGACAAAATAAAGCGCCGACGCCGGTGCGCCTTCCTTGAACAAAATTTGCTTCTTCTTAAAATGAGTAATCGGGTACGTGTCGCTGATGCGCTGGCGGGCGTCCTCGCTGTCGGTTAAGGCCTGTTTAAGGGTGTCAAAGCCGCTGATAGCGTGCTGTTGCCCATTCCGATCTTTATTCAGGCGCATCGAGACCGCATTCAGCAGCGTTACGTTATCGAAAGGTTTGATCAGGTAATCGTCGGCGCCCAGCCCCATGCCGAACCGAAAGTCGGCAGCTTCGGCCTTTGCCGACAAGAAGATAAATGGAGTATTAGCTGTAAGCGGGTCTTTACTCAAGATATGTAGAACACCATACCCATCCAGCTCCGGCATCATGACGTCGCATAGAATCAGATTGGGTCGGGTTTGGCGCGCTAACTCAACGCCCTGCTTTCCATTGCTGGCCTGTACGACGGTGTATTGGGCCAGCTGGAGAATTTCGGTAATGTTCTCCAGCATTTCGAGGGTATCTTCAACAACCAGAATGGTTTTCATGCAACGGAAGGCTGTAAGGGGAGCTGAACGGAAAATAGGGTACCCGTACCAAGTTGGCTGGTGAATGAGATTGTGCCGCCCAACAGATCGACGTACCGTTTGACGATGTAAAGGCCCAGACCCGTGCCTTGGACATGAATGGCGTTGCGGGCCCGGAAAAAATTGACGAATAGTTTATCCTTGTCTGTGTCCGGAATGCCAATGCCCCAGTCCCGAACCCAGAGCTGTAGCTGACCAGGCTGGACAGCCGTTGTCAGCTCAATTGGCTTCCCCTCCGCCGAGTATTTACTGGCGTTGGTGAGTAAGTTGATCAGGATATTTTTTACCAGCTGGTCGTCAACCTCAATGGTCGTCGGCCCCTCCCGGTGCTCGTACGTAATGTACTGCTGAGGTTTTAGGGCCGGTCGCATCTCGTCGATAACATCTCGGCAAAACGCCGACAGGTCCAGTCGATGTAAGGTGCTGCAAAACGTTACGTTGTCGAGCTGACTGATGGACAGGAAGTTGGCGAGGAGATTCGTCAGGTTATCGATAGCCGATTTGATGCGCTGAACGTGGCGTTCCCGTTTGTCAAAGTCGTGAACACCGTTGTAACTGCTGATCAATGACGCCGAGGAAAGGATCGTTCCCATTGGGGTGCGGAACTCGTGCGAGGCCAGCGTAACAAAGTTCGATTTCATCTCATTCAACTCGCGTTCCCTGGCCAGTAGCTGCTCAACCTGCTGCCGAACCTGCCGCCGTTTTGTGACTTCCGAAGCGGTAAGAATAATGCGATTCATCTGATTATTCGTGTCAGGAAACGGCGCGTAAACGAAGTCGAAGTATCTAGTTTCAAGCTGTCCCTTCCGATTGAGCGAGACTGGTAGTTCATTCCCGACAAACGACCGACCCGTCGTAAGAACGCCCACCAGCAGATCTTCAAACCCTTGCCCTTTGGTCTCAGGTATGACGTCAAAAAGTGGTCTGCCGATTACTTCATCTTCCTCCCGTCCCCACAATGCACACAGTTGCGGATTCGCAATTTCAATAATAAAATCGGGTCCTTTAAAAATGCCGATAGCCGTGGGAGCGTGGTAAAAAATACGCCGGAGCTGGGCTTCACTGTCTTCAGCCCGCTGCCGGGCCAGTACCTGATCGGTAACGTCAATGCCAGCAATAGCAACACCGGTGATCGCTCCGTCAATGTCACGGAGCGATTCATAGGATAGGTTGATATAGCGTAGTCTGGTTTGGCCGTTACGTCGTAGCATAATCGGCATTTCGTTGCCGGTGAAGGATTTGCCCGTTTGCATAACGGCTGTCAATAATTCTTCGTAACCCTGCCCCGCCGACTCTGGGATAACCGAAAACATCGGCTTTCCCTGTAGTTCCTGCTGCGTTCGATTATAAATAGCACACATCCGGTGGTTCACCAGCTCAATAATAAAGTCTGGTCCTCGAACGATGGCAATGGCCACGGGCGAGTTTTCGATCAGGCTCCGGAATCGGTGCTCACTCTGCTTGATCTGATGCTGAGTTTCCATTTCCCGCGTCATGGAACGGGCTACACCACCGTAATGGTGAACATCACCGAGCGGAGTGTAATAAGCCCGTCCGGTGAAGCGCACCCATCGAATTTGCTGATCATCAGCGCCGATCGTTCGATAGGTCAGGTCAAAATAGTTACTCCGTCGCGCATTCATTCCCCACTGGGTTGCGTCGATGGCCCTAAGGGCGTCGTCGGGATGTACTTGTTTCAGCGCTTCTTGTAAAGAAATAGCATGACAGTTGGAGAAACCGAATAGAGATGCACACGTGGCATCCCAGTGCACCATGCTGGTATGCGGATTGAACTCCCACAACCCAACCTTATTGGTTTCCTCTGGGTGGGCAGGCGATAACAGATTCTGGGGAAATACGGATTGCAAAGTTGTTTCCTGGCAAATTAGCAAGACACCCGCAGCTTGTCCGGAGTCATCGCGAATCAAGCTGTAGCTACCGGGCCAGGGAACCAGACGGGCCTGATTATCGGCGGAAACGGGAATTAGCTGCTGGTCTGCTGACGTGTTTTTTTTGCCTGCCAGTAGCTGGTCAAAGTGGTACTGTAGGGCAGGCCAGATAGGTGTCCAGTAAGCGGCACCTTGTTGAGCCAGCGCAGGTAACTGGTCAGTAGTGGGGCTCAAATTAGGGCTGTAGGCGTCGTTATAAAATTGAATGAACGTATCTCCCCACCATAAAAACATGGGAAAGTCCGACTGCAGTAAAATACTGACCGTTGTCTGTAAACTGAGGGGCCACTGCGCCGGTGGGCCAAGCGTTGTTGACGACCAGTCAAACTCCCGGGTAGACTGGGCCATTTTTCCGTCCCCGTGCAAAAAGGCTGGGACTGACTGACTTGTATCCAGGTTCATGCCGGTAAAATAGACTCGTTAAGAAATTTGGCCGCTGATAAGACTGAGCAGCAACGTGCGTGCATGCGTGACAGATACTTTATTTCTGACGGCGACTAAGAGCCGTTCGTTGGCGGCTTCTTCCAGATCGGATAGTGGCGTATACGTAACATCCTGAACCAGCAGAAGAATGCCATCCCCTGATGCAACGTAAATTTGATGATAAGTGCTGATTACACCATCTAGTTGATACGTTTCGATGTGTTGATCCGGCTCCCCCGTATAAACTGTCTGAGCCAATCGACCGATAACGTCAGTTATGTTGGCATCGTGGGACAGAAACCGCATCGTGCGGTGAATGATATCTTCGATCGGCAAATTCAGCATCGCCTGTAACACATCATTGACCGCCAGGTAGCAGAAGTCATTGATGACATCTTTGTTGCTTCGCTTACCAGCTGCGTTCGATGGTGAAGGTGGAAGGGCCTGTAGTAAGCAAATGCCTAGTGGCGATACCCGAATGATTGCTTGAACCTCATCGGTTAGAAGCCAGTCAATTGGGAACAGTTCCTGATTGTTAAGCGGTTGGGAGACGAGTTCCATCCTGTTGCGGGCTTATTTTTACGCTAAAGGTATAAATGTAAGTTTGACATTTATGTTATAAAAACGCCAGAATTATAGTCAAGATTTGAGATATGCTACTACTAGTTGACAATAATCATACATATACATGACGAAGATCATATCATCTTACGAAGACTGTGATTGCTATCATAGTTCAATGATATAAGTAGAGTTAGTTTTGAAACAAGCACACCTAATTAATATTTTCATAGTAGACGAAGTCTGACTTATGTACACAAAAAAAGATGCTACGATTGGCGGCAGTACTGCCGCCAATCGTGATCCGGGGCGTCCTTTACTGCAATGGATGCAGGCGTGTAATGAGTTCTGCGCCGTACGTAACCAGGTAAATTTCCTGATTAAGCAACGCTTGGCCAGTCGGGAAAAAGAGCCTGAAAAGGAGGGATTTGTGAGTCAATGTTCAACAACTCAGCTTATTCTGCTGGAAATGGACATGACGAAGGAGCTGGAAGGTCTGCTGGGTGATATAAACCAGCACGACGATGGCCTGTTTCCCCAAAAGCTACTAAAACATGTCGCCGTTTTGCAACAATGGAATCAGCGTGCCCTGAGCCTGCTACGTCTGGCCGGACAGTCTACCTGCTAGCGGGTATATGTTCTGGAATTAGTAGGGAAATCTGTTACCTCAGGATATAATAGATGGTGAACCCCAGACCCGCCAGCAAATAGAGCACGTAATAAAGCCGTTTGAGCCAGAACCCCAGCGTGGTAATTAGCAGGAGCACAAGAAGAATCCTCCACCCAAAAATCGGCGGAAGCGATTTGTCCAGCGGGTTACTTAAGTAAAGAACCAGCAGGAGCAGGTCAACGAACAGCGAGAGAAAAATAGAACTGCTTTTATTGACGGGCATAGGCAAAGAATGATGAGGTACACTAAAAAGCTCCGGCGGTCAACCTGACCACCGGAGCTTTTTACCGTTATTTCCAGCCCCCCCCCAGCGCGCGGTATAGATCCACCAGCGAAAGAAACTGAGCCCGTTTGGTATTCATCAGGTTTAATTCTGCCTGTAGGATTGAGCGCTGAGCCGTAATGACTTCCAGGTATGTTGCGTAGCCGGTTCCGAACAGATCGTCGGAGGTGGTTGCTGCTAACCGGAGTTCAGCCACTTCTTTTGTCTGTAAATCGGCCACGTTGCGGTAGTTCTCCAGTCCTTTCAGGCTGGTCCTTACTTCCGAGACGCCCGTCAGTACCGTTCGCTGGTACGTGTAATACGCTTCCTGGCTCTGTGCCTGTGAGATCCACAGATTGCCTTTCAGCAGCCGTCGGTTAAAGACCGGCGCGGCCAGACCACCCAGAATCCCCGCGGCCACCGATTGCGGATTGAGCAGCACACCGGGCCGGAACGCATTCAGACCCAGGTACGGGCTCAAGTTGAGGGAAGGCAGAAACTCGGCTCTGGCCACGGCTATGTCGATATTGGCGGCTTCGAGTTCCCGCTCAGCCTGCCGAATGTCGGGCCGACGTTGCAGTAGCTGCGTGGGCAGGCCAGCCAGCAGGGTTGGTGGCAGCTGCTGCTCCCGGATGGAAACACCCCTTGGGATAGGTCCCGGATACCGCCCCAGCAAAATATTCAGCTGATTTTCGGTGTCCACAATCCGTTGTAAAACCCCACCTTCGAGACTCTGCGTGTTGAGCAATTGAGCCCGGAACTGCTGCACGGCCAGCTCCGTAACCCGGCCCGCGGCTTTCTGCACTTCCACCAACTCCACGGCCTGTCGTTGCAACGCAACATTTTCGCGGATGATTTCGAGTTCGCCGTCCAGTGCCAGCAGGGTGTAATACAGCCGCGATACGTCGGAGATAAGCGTCGTCAGCAGCAGGTGACGGCCTTCCTGAGAGGCCATTACGCGCTTGTAGGCCGCGTTTCGCTGGTTCTGGAGTTTACCCCAGATATCAACCTCCCAGTTACTCCGGAAACCGACGAAAAAGTCGGGCGTTGGGTTGGGGATCGTACTGGAGCCCGTTACGTTGTCAGAAAGGTTGGTGTCGAAATTACCCACCCCGTTGAGGGTGTACCGCCCAAACCGATCGACTCCCGTTGTCGCTACTGCGTCGACCTGGGGCAACAGGGCACCCCGGCTGATGTGAAAATTTGCCTGCGTCACGGCGATACGCTGCCAGGCAATTTTCAGGTCGAGGTTGCGCGCTAACGCCGTATCGATCAGCGCTACCAGTCTGGCGTCAGTGAACAGCATTCGGTAGGGTAAATCGCCAATTCCCAGCGAATCTGCTACACCCGGATCAGGACCATCAACGTTAACCCGCTCTACGTAAGAATCCGGGACGGACATAGCGGGCGACGAGGGCGGAACTTTGGCCACCTGGCAACTGCTCAGCGCGGCCGATACGCCCAGAAATAGACAGAAAACTAATTTATGACTCGTGAACGACACTGTTAACCGCAGGTTTAGTGGAAATGGAATGAACGTCATCATCGGGCTCTGGCTTGGGTGGACTGATGCGTTCGGCCAGCGACGCAAACAGGACGTACAGGCCGGGAATGAGCACCAAACCGAAGATGGTACCGATCAGCATCCCCCCGGCTGCCGCGGTACCGATCGAGCGGTTCCCGAGGGCACCTGCACCCGACGCAATACAAAGCGGAATCAGGCCGGCAATGAACGCAAATGAGGTCATCAGGATCGGGCGTAGGCGGGTAACGGCTCCGTTAACGGCGGCCTCCCATATCGATAGCCCTTCCTTCCGGCGCTGGTTGGCAAACTCCACAATCAGAATGGCGTTTTTGCCCAGGAGACCGATCAGCATGACCAGCGCCACCTGCGCGTAGATGTTGTTCTGCAAACCAGCCAGTTGCAGACACAGGAACGAGCCGAAGATGCCGGCGGGTAATCCCAGCAGGACGGGCAGGGGCAGAAACAAACTTTCATACTGAGCCACCAGCAGGAGGTAGATAAATACCAGGCAGACGAGGAAGATGTACACCGCCTGATTGCCGGACAGAATCTCCTCCCGCGACATACCCGACCACTCGAACGAATACCCCCGCGGCAGGTTTTTCTCCGCCACGGCCTGGATGGCGGCCAGCGCATCACCACTGCTGTAGCCCGGTGCCGCCGATCCGTTGATCAGCGCCGAGGTGTACATGTTGTAACGAGTCAGCTGCTCGGGACCGTAGACGCGTTCCAGCCGGATGAAGTTCGAGTAGGGGACCATCTCGCCGTCTTTGTTCTTTACCCGCATCGTCAGGACGTCCTCGGGTTTGGTCCGGTATTCGGGGGCGGCCTGAACAAACACGCGGTACATCTGCCCGAATCGGATAAAGTTAGTGGCGTAAAAGCTGCCCATCAGGGTTTGCAGCGTGCCCATGGCGTTCTCGATCGACACGCCCTTCTGGGCGGCTTTATCCTGGTCGACATGCAGCATGTATTGCGGGTAGCTGGGGTCGAAGCTGGTAAAAGCATCGGCAATGGCCGGCTGCTTCTTCAGCGAGTCGATAAAGGCCAGCGCTACCTGCTGGGTTTTCTGGAGATCACCCTTGCCGGTTTTGTCGAGCATCCGAAGTTCAAAGCCGCTGGAGTTCCCGAAACCGGGTACCGTCGGGGGGGAGAAGTACTGGATGCTGGCCCCCTGAATATGCTGGGTTTTCTGCTCCAGCTCGTTGATCAGGTCGTCTACCGACTGCTTGCGTTCGTCCCAGTTCTTCAGGTTGATCATGCCCATGCCGTAGGAAGCTCCGGCCCCGTCGGTTAGCAGGCTGAAGCCGGAGAGCGTCGATACGTTTTCAACGGCCTCCAGCTTCGAGGCTACCCGTTGAATCTGCGCCATGACGTCCTCTGTACGCTGTACGGTGGCCCCGGCGGGTGTCGTTACGTTGACGTAGATCATGCCCTGGTCTTCGGTGGGGATAAAACCGCCGGGCAGCACCAGGTTAACGCCCCAGGTACCAGCGACAAAGGTCAACAAGAACCCCACCGTAATCACCCGGCGACTGACGGTCCGGTAGAGCAGGCCCTGGTACTTGCCCGTCAGCCGGTCGAATAGCCTGTTGAACCCGGCAAAGAAACGAGCTAGTAACCCCGTCTGGAGTTCATGCTGGTGCGGGCGTAACAGGAGCGCGCACAGAGCAGGCGTCAGCGTCAGTGCGTTCAGCCCCGACAGCAGAATAGCCACGGCCAGCGTCAGGGAAAACTGTCGGTAGAAAACGCCAACTGGGCCCGACAGGAAAGCCACGGGAATGAATACCGCGGCCATAACCAGCGTAATGGCGATCAGGGCGCTGCTGATTTCACGCATGGCGGCAAACGTAGCGGCCCGGGGTGACAAACCTTCGGCCATCTTAGCGTGCACGGCCTCCACGACGACAATGCCATCGTCGACCACAATCCCGATCGCCAGTACCAGCGCGAAGAGGGTAAGCAGGTTGATGGAAAACCCGATCAGGCTCATGAACGCAAAGGCTCCCACCAGCGCGACCGGTACCACCAGCGCGCAGATCAGCGTGGAGCGCCAGTCCTGCAAAAACAGGAAGACTACCAGGAACACCAGCACGAAGGCTTCCAGCAGGGTACGCACGACCTCGTGAATCGACGCGTCCAGAAAGCGTGATACGTCGTAGGCGAAGTTGTAGGTCATGCCCGGCGGGAACGTTTCTTCCTTCAGCTCGGCCATACGCTCTTTAACGTTGGCAATGATCTCGCGGGCGTTCGAGCCGGGCCGTTGCTTGAGCATGATGGCTGCCGAGGGCCGCCCGTCATTGCGGGAAATAACGCTGTAATCGGCGGAGCCAAACTCCACCTGCGCTACGTCCTTCAGGCGCAGAATCGACCCGTCAGGGTTGGCTCGCAGTACGATGTTGGCGTACTGCTCCGGCTCGAAAAACTTACCGGTATAGCGAAGGACATATTGCAGTACCTGCGGAGCGCGGTCGGCGCTTTCGCCCGCTTTGCCCGGTGCCGCTTCGACGTTCTGCGCCTGGATGGCTTCGACCACGTCGTCGGCCGAGATGGTATAGGCCGTCATGCGGTCGGGTTTGAGCCAGACCCGCATCGAATACTCGCGGGCACCCATGATATCGGCCAGGCCTACGCCATCGATCCGTTTGAGCTCGGCCAGGACATTGATGTCGGCGAAATTGTAAATGAATTTCTCATCCACCGACGGGTCGTCGCTCACCAGGTTGAGGTACAGCAGCATGCTGTTTACCTCTTTTTCGGTGATAACCCCCGCCCGGATTACTTCGGCGGGTAGTTCATCGAGGACGGAGGTCACCCGGTTCTGTACGTTCATGGCCGCCAGATCTGGATCCGTACCGACCTGGAAAAACACCTGGATCAGCGTCGTGCCGTCGTTACCCGACACGGAGTTCATGTAGGTCATGCCCGGCACCCCGTTGATGGCCCGTTCGAGTGGCGTTGCGACAGCCTTAGTGCAGACTTCGGCGTTGGCACCGTTGTATTTGGCCGTTACGGTGACGGAGGGAGGAACAATATCCGGAAACTGGGTGACGGGTAATCCCGTCAGAGCCAGGACGCCCAGCAGCGTGATCAGCACGGAAATTACGGCTGACAGCAGGGGGCGTTTGATAAATACATCAAACATAGATCGAAGAGCGGTTAGTTACGGGCCATGGTTGTCTGCGCCGGAGGAACGCTGGCCAGGTACAGGCTGTCAGTTGAGAGCGTACGGGGAACGATCTGAGCCCCATCCCGGATATTCTGGATACCTTCGTACACAACGCGGTCGCCGGGTTCCAGCCCCGACCGAACCAGGTAGTATGAACCACTACGCCCCTGCGGTACGAAACTTCTCGACTTAGCCCGGTTATGCTGATCGACTACGTAGACGTAATTCTTGTCCTGCACTTCGAAGGTGGCCTGCTGCGGCACCAGCAGAGCCTGAGCCATGACGTTCTCCAGCCGGACTTTTCCTGACGAGCCATGTTTAAGCAGGTGTTTGGGATTGGGGAAACGGGCGCGGAACGCGATCGTACCGGCGCCGTCTTCGAAGACACTTTCCATAACTTCGATCCGACCCTTGTGCGGATACAGACTTTCGTCGGCCAGTAGCATATCGACTGGCTTCGCGCCCTTGCCCAGCAGGTTCCGGTTATTTTTGATGAAGCCCAGGTATTCCCGTTCCGATACGTCAAAATAGGCGAAGACTTCGTCAAGGTCGGAGACCGTTGTCAGCAGGGCACCTTCTTCGACCAGGCTGCCCATCTTTAGTGGAATCCGGTTGATGATACCGTTAAAAGGAGCCCGGATGCTAGCCTGGGCCACCCGCAGCGCGGCCATCGCCTGCGCCGAACGAGCATCGTCGATCTGGGCGCGAGCCGATTCCAGCTTGGCCTGCGCCAGGTCGAGTTCTGATTTGGATACGACGTTTTTAGCGATCAGCAGTTTGACGCGCTCCACTTCGACCTCTGCCGTTTTAGCATTGGCAACGGCATTTTTATGCGCTGCTCTAGCCTTATCGGCTTCAGCGCGATACTCGGCTGCATTCAACGTAAAGAGGAGTTGCCCCTGCCGAACCGGCTGCCCCTCATCAACGTGGATTTTCTCCAGAAAGCCGGACACGCGGGCACGGATTTCAACGTTCTGGACGGCTTCCAGCGTACTGACATATTCGCGGTGGAGGGCGGTATTCTGTCGCTTCAGGGCGACGACGGGCAAAGTGAGTTTTTCGGCCGATTGATCCGCGTCGGTTTTGCGGTCGGCACAGCCTACGGCCAGCAGGCCGACCAGACAACTGGTCAGCACTTGTTTCGTGAACATAACGAATTGAATAAAGCGCTGACGATGTGGTCAGCTTCAGGTTGGTTGCAGTAAGATTGGGCGCGACAGCGCAACGGGGTTGACCCGAACGGACGTAGCTAATCAGCTCCGAAGGAGTGGTTAGTCAGAAAAGTCCAGAACGGGTAACCCAGTAGGGGGCTATATTAACGAGCGCCTTGGGGCGGGGGAGACGTAATGTCCGGGATGTAGGTGGAAACGGGCGTCGACGTGAAGGCAATCACATCGGTCAGCAGGAGATAAATTGACCGGACGGGGGGACGTAACGTAAACGTCTGCGTGAAGATATAATCTTGCAGCGAGAGGAGCTGACCAGCTTCCTCATCATGCTCGTCGTGTTCAGGAACGGCGTTGACCAAGCCAAAACATTCTTCCAGCAATAGCTCGCCAATACTTTCGATATCGTTGATGGAAAGGTCTTCCTGTTCCTGAATCAGCGCATTTGATCGGGTATACCGGTCGGGGGAGTCGATGCTGAAATTGAGGACATGCAGCGC
This sequence comes from Spirosoma pomorum, assembly GCF_054776615.1. Taxonomy (NCBI): domain Bacteria; kingdom Pseudomonadati; phylum Bacteroidota; class Cytophagia; order Cytophagales; family Cytophagaceae; genus Spirosoma; species Spirosoma pomorum. The sequence continues at coordinate 29,647 of NZ_BAAHBP010000002.1, read as the reverse complement.
CATCAGCAGACAGAACAGTCTGTACAGAACGGGGCTATGTCGTTGGTTTAGTATTCGCATCGATCAGGATTCTGTTAAAGATACCACCGAAACGAGCTTGGTGTAATGTCTAAAGATTGATTTATTGGAATAGTTAAATTTTGTATGTGTTATGTATAATACTTTCGTTAATGCTGATGACTAAGGCAGATGCTGCCTGGCCTGCAACAAATGACGCTCGTTGTGGACAATCAGAAACTGGAGCAGATCGCCCAGATTCATCCTTAACCAGTGGGCTACCGACACCGGAATACGGATCGCATCCAGGTTAACCCGTCGAGCCTGACGCAGGTAGAGCAGAAGTTTCTCCTGCTGCTCAATAAATTCAGCGATAACCTTAGGACCCGAAAGGTTGATCTCCGGCTGGTGCTGCCGGGCTGCTTTGAACTTCTTGCCGCTAGCCATCGGGTCCATCAGTCGGATGAAATAGCGCCCCAGCCAGGTTCCGCTAACGGAGTTGCTGGCCGGGGCATGGGGTTGCGTTGCCAGCGCCTGTTTAATACGGGGCAGGTAATAATTCCCGTAGCTGTTCAGGTGCGCCAGACACTGGGCAATGCCCCAGCCGCCATCCGACGCTGGTTTCAGCAACGAGGCATCGTCCAGGTTCTGAAACTGCCGGATGGCTACCTGTAGATGCCGCTCCACCGCCAGTTCAAGCGAGGTGAGTAGTTCCTCGCGGCTGGTCAAACTCATGCTCGTTGCTGGTTAGAGCCTAGCGACCGTTTGCTGGTGATCAGTAACGTGACACCAATCAGGCAGAGGATTGATTCGATTATCAGCCACTGCTGACCAAACGCTCCCAGATTGCCTTCCGCAAAAATGGTAACGATACGTGACAGGGTATACGAACCCCAGAGCAGGGTCAGAAAAAGGAGCCCTTTCCGTATATCGTGAAGCATTAGATAGAGCAGGCTGATAAACAGAGTGAGACCAACGCCACCGTAAGCACCCCGGATGGAACTGAACGCATCGGTGTTGGTGAGCTGGACGTTCACGAGGTTCATGACGGATTGCGGATCGGTGAAGGCCATGACGCTGACGGACAAAAGAGCCAGGGCGGAAAGCAGGATAAAGCCCTGTGCGACTCGGGTTAATAAAGTTAGTGAGTGCATCGAATTGGATGAAAAAGTGCGATGCAAAGGTGGCGGGTAGTGCTTCGGCAAATGTTGGTATTTACCAAGATTTCAAATGCGGACGCTGTTCATGAGCTTGCTGAAATTCGTGGCGTTAACGCCGATGTAGTTCGCCAGGTATTTGTGCGGAATCAGCTGGAGCAGGTGCGGGCTCCGTTGCAGCAGCTTCTGCATCTTCTCGGCGGACGAATAGCATTGCAATTCGACCAGACGCTCCAGTAAGCCCGACAGGGTATGGGTCATCCCCAACCGAACCATCGACTCAATGGCTGGCCGACTGTGCATGCCCGCCTGTAATTCCGGAAAAGATGCCCGCAGGAACGTAGAGGGTGTCAGTGTTTCGTAGAAATAGCGGGAAGGTTGTTGTAGCATCAGCGAATCAATCACCCCGCCGAAGGAAGGTGCGTACGTAAACACCAGCGTCGCTTCCCGATCCTGATCGTCCAGGTAATAGACGCGCTGAACACCCTCGACCACAAAATAGAGGTATGACTCCTGTTCTCCTGTTGCCGTAATCATCTCTTTTCGCTTCGCCGAAAAGGGCTTCCAGATGGCTGAGAAAGCCTGCCATTCGTCTGGGGGGAGTGGAGTGATTGCGTCCGTAGTCTGTTTGAGCAGGGTAAGGGCGTCAGGCATAAGTAAAGGTTGAAAAAACGAAGAGACCTATAAACTGATTGGACAATTTACAACCCCGGCCGGACAACCGGCGCGAATAGACTAAAAGTTGAGTAACCGTATGGGCAACCGTAAAATTCTACACAGGCCACCCGCAATTCCGTAACGTACCGGACTTTGTTTCGATCGAACTTTGTTGGGTAAGAAAGGAAACTACGTTATGACGACGAATGAGACGGCTTTGGCGAGGAAATCGACTTCGATAGCTGTGAAAAAAACATATCCAGTGCTGGAAATGAGCTGTGCGGCCTGCGCCGTCAGTGTCGAATCCGTTCTGAAAAATACGCCCGGTGTCGTTGACGCGGGTGTCAATTACGCCAATCAGGACGCCTGGGTGCAGTACGATCCCAAAACTGTTACGTCCGCCGATCTGCAAAACGTCATTCGAGCCGCTGGGTACGATCTGGTGATCGACGTCGAAAACCCGCAGGAAGTACAGCAACAAGCGCAGCAACAGCAGTACGAAAAACTAAAACGCCGGACGATCTGGGCCATCGCGTTGTCCATACCCGTCGTGCTGATTGGTATGTTCGGCATGGGATGGTCGCCGGGTAACTGGATTATGCTGGCGCTTTCGGCTCCGGTCGTCTTCTGGCTAGGTGGACCGTTCTTCCGGAATGCAGTGAAACAAGCACAACATGGCAAGGCCAATATGGATACGTTGGTCGCGCTCAGTACGGGCATCGCGTTTCTGTTTAGCCTGTTTAATCTGCTTAATCCCGAATTCTGGCTTCGTCGGGGGCTGGAGCCACACGTCTATTTTGAAGCGGCCTCGGTCGTTGTTACGTTCATTCTGCTGGGGAAACTGCTCGAAGAACGGGCGAAGTCGAACACCTCGTCAGCCATTCGGAAACTGATGGGGCTACAACCCAAAACAGTACGTATTGTCGAGGAGACGACCGAACGCGAAATCCCAATAGCGGAGGTGCGCGTCGGTAATCTGCTCGTGGTACGGCCGGGTGAACGGATTCCGGTCGATGGGCTGGTTGAGTCGGGCGGTTCGTATGTAGACGAGAGTATGATTTCGGGTGAACCGGTGCCGGTCGAGAAGCAGGCGGGGGCAAAGGTATTTGCCGGGACGATCAACCAGAAAGGTAGTTTCCGCTTCCGGGCCGAGCAGGTGGGTGGCGATACGTTGCTGGCACAGATTATCCGGATGGTGCAGGAAGCCCAGGGCAGCAAAGCGCCGGTGCAAAAACTGGTCGACAAAATCGCCGGAATTTTCGTGCCGGTGGTGCTGGGTATTGCGCTGCTGACATTCGTGACCTGGCTGCTGATCGGGGGGGATAATGCCCTAACGACGGCCCTATTAACATCTGTTACGGTGCTGGTCATTGCCTGCCCCTGCGCGCTGGGACTGGCGACGCCCACGGCGATCATGGTCGGGGTGGGGAAAGGAGCCGAGAACAACATCCTGATCAAAGACGCCGAAAGCCTGGAACTGGGCTATAAAGTTAACGCCGTCGTGCTGGACAAAACCGGTACGCTGACCGAAGGACGCCCCGTCGTGACAGACATTCAGTGGACGATATCAACCGATTTGCGGCCTGACCTATCGCAGGTCTTATACGCGCTGGAAGCGCAGTCGGAGCACCCGCTGGCGTCCGCTGTGACGACCTATTTGGCTGGACATAACGTAACGGGCGCTACGCTCACCGATTTTGCCAGCGTGACGGGCAAGGGCGTAACGGCCCAGTACCGTGATCAAACGTATAGCATCGGTAACCGGGCTTTACTGGCTGAGCGGGGCGTTACGCTGTCTGAAGATGTATCGCAACAGGCAGCCAGCTGGCAGGGACAGACCAAAACGGTTGTGTTCTTTGCTGATAGTGAGCAGGTACTAGCGCTGATCGCCATTGCTGACCCCGTCAAAGTGACATCGAAGCAGGCCATCGAAACGCTACAGAAACGAGGTATTGCCGTGTATATGCTTACCGGCGACAACGCCCAGACGGCGGCCGCCGTGGCCAGCCAGGTTGGTTTGCAACATTACCGCGCCGACGTACTTCCCGCTGACAAAGCGCAGTTTGTGCAGGAATTACAACGTAACGGTAAAGTCGTGGCAATGGTGGGTGACGGTATCAACGACTCGCAGGCGCTCGCCCAGGCCGACGTAAGTATTGCCATGGGGAGAGGCTCCGACATCGCGATGGACGTGGCCAAAATGACTCTGATTACCTCCGACCTAATGAGTGTACCCCAGGCGCTGTACCTCTCCCGACGCACCGTGCAAACCATCCGCCAGAATCTATTCTGGGCGTTTGTCTACAATCTGATTGGTATTCCCATCGCGGCCGGCGTATTGTATCCTGCCTTCGGTTTCCTGCTAAGTCCCATGCTGGCCGGAGCGGCTATGGCACTCAGTTCGGTGTCGGTCGTGAGTAACAGCTTACGCCTGCAAACGGCCCGTTTGTAATCAAGATCAGGCACCAGCGGAGACAACCCGCCACTCGATCCGCCGATTCAATCGCCGATTTTCGTCGGTAGTATTCGGAGCCAGCGGGCGGGTTTTGCCGTAACCAATAGCCTTGATGCGGGCGGGAGCAATACCGCCCGTACTGGCCAGGTACGTAACGACGGACTGCGCCCGCTTCTGCGAAAGCGTCAGATTAGCGGCTGCATCGCCCGTATCGTCGGTGTGCCCGGATACCTCAATGGTAACAGTTGGGTTTGCTTTCAGGAAAGCCGCTAGTCGGTCGAGTTCCGTTCGGGATTTATCGGCCAAATCGTAGCGGCCGTATTCGAAAAACAGATTGCTCAGCGTTTCACTGGCTGTTTTGCCGCCGGCAACAGGTTCCAGCGGAACGCTCAGATTAACAGCCTCGCCCTGCGATTTCTGAGTGAAATCGAACGATAGACTTTTGAAAAGGTAACCCGGTATGCTGACGTAAAGCGCGTATTCGCCACCACTGGGCAGCACGGCCGTGTACTGACCCGTCTGTGCATCCGCTTGGACACGCGAAATGACCTGTCGGGTGCTTAGATCGACGAGTTCGACCGTTGCCGACAGCGGTTTTTTGCTCTTCGCGTCGGCAATCGTTCCCTTTAGGTAACTCACTGGTTTCACCCGCTCACGCAGCGATTCTGGCAGGTCGAACGTATAAAGTCGGGACCGTTGCGACACGCCTTCTTTCTGCTCCTCGAACGAATAGTACGCCCGTTTTCCACTGGCCGACACAAACAGCGATGCCTGATCTTCGGACGTATTGATGGGGTACCCCAGGTTCGTCGGGGCTGACCACTGAGTGAGCGTTTGTTTACCGACTGGAGCTCCCTGTGCTGTGGTGCCGCTGGCGGCAATACTGGTTGTTGTCAGGCTGTCGGATACAAACAAGTCATATCCGCCTAGCCCAACATGACCGTCCGACGCAAAAAAGAGACTCTGACCGTTAGCATGAATAAACGGCGAGGCTTCGTTGAAGGGCGTATTGATGGGTTCGCCCACATTGACTGGCTCCCGCCACTGGCCGTCCAGTCCCAAATCACTACGCCAGATATCCCGCCGGCCTTTACCGCCCGGACGGTCCGATACAAAGTACAAACGGCGACCGTCGGCCGAGAGCGACGGCTGGGATTCGTAACTCTGGGTATTAACGATTGGGCCAAGATTCTCGGGCGTCGACCAGTCGCTGCCCGTTTTCTGGCTAACGTACAGATCACAACTACCGTAGCCCTTCCGACCCTGACAGGCCGTAAAGACCAACGTTCGTCCATCGGCCGAGAGGGTGGCCGTGCCTTCGTTTTCGGGTGTATTGATGTCGGATGAGATCGACGTCGGGGGCGTCCAGGTTTCGCCGTTGAACGTCGTTACCATCAGGTCTTCGTCACCTTCGGGCTTGAGGGCCGTAAAGACTAATGTTTGCTCATCGGCCGTCAGGACCGGAAAATACTGCGACAGGGTCGTTTGTAATGCCGATGATAAGGGACGGGGATCAACGGTTTTGGGATGGGCCATCGCATCCAGACCAAACCGAGCCGTCTCGATCTGCCGACCGATGCGTTTCGCCTGCATCGACTGCGGAGCAAACTTTGCCTGAAATTTTTCGAGGTAGGGGAGAGCTTCCGCGTACCGACCCAGGCGCAGCAACGTAGCGCTCAACGCCTGATACGCCACCCCCGATGACGGGCTGTCGGGCTGAAGCTGAATGACCTGCCGGAATGCCGTCAGGGAGGGCTCGTACTGTTTCGTAAACTCGTACAATTGGCCCAGTTTCAGGTGGGCATCCAGAAAACTCGGGTCTTCTTTGGTGGCCTGCTCCATGTACGGAATTGCTTCCCGCGCTTTCCGCTCCCCAAACAGTTTGTTGGCCTGGTCATAAAGCGCCTTCGCCTTTTTCGTCTGCGCAAAAGAAGCAGATCCTACCAAAGAAAACGAAACCAGAAGAAGGAGAAGAAATCGACTCCTGAGAAAAACTCCTTTCGTCCCTTTCCTCCATCCGCGACGGCGGACCGCTCCCTTTCCACCTTGCCCTAAGGAATATCCATGTATTTGTGCGTCTGCAACGAGATCTGCCATTGTGGATGGTCTTTGACGTAATCAACGATGCGAGGTAGCATTTCATTGGAACGACTCCACTCTGTTTGCAAAAAGAGTTTGCAATCGGGACGTAACAGGGGCACGAACGACTCCGCAAAGGCGAAATCGGACTGGTTGTAAATAATAACTTTCAGTTCGTGGGCCCGTTCGAAAATGGCTGGATTGGGCTTCTTGAATTTCTTGGGCGAAAAACAGATCCAATCCCAGGAACCCGTCACCTGCTGGCAGACACCAGACGTTTCAATATTAGTCCGAAAACCGGCGATCTGCAAAGCGGTCGTTAATTCCGTCAAATCGTGCATGAGCGGTTCCCCTCCCGTAATGACAGCCATCCGGCCGGGGTGCTGCAGAGCTCCCTCAACGATCGTGTTAATAGACAGTTTAGGGTGAGCGTCGGCATCCCAGGATTCTTTTACGTCGCACCAGTGGCAGCCCACGTCACAACCACCAAGCCGGATAAAATAAGCCGCCTTTCCCGAATGAGCTCCTTCGCCCTGCAGGGTATAAAACGCTTCCATGACGGGCAGGGCGGTGGATGATGAGTCAGTACTGATCGTTTGTTGTTTCTGTTCCAAAAGCATACGCAAAGATACGCAAGCTTGAATGGAATGGCTATTTTTGCCCATATGCTTGCTCGCGTTCGTCAGTTCCTCAATCGTCCTCTGGCCGAAGATTTCAGCCTGAAATCGCAGTTCAGTCTGTCCGTACAGGCAGCTGTTTACGTCTTTCTTTTTGTCTGTCTCCTCAATAACGCGTTCTCCCACCTCGACCGGCTCACTGCCAGCGCGCTGCTGGCGGCTGGTGTGTTAGCCAGCGCTTTGCTGATGAACGTACTCGTGCCGAAGCTACTACCGGCAATCTATGACGAAGAGCGCTGGACCGTTGGGAAGCATATGCTGCACACGTTGTTAGTGCTGCTGGTCATTAGCGTAAGTAATCAATTGATCCTGGCTGGCCTGGACGCTATTCGTCCTCGCTTTATCGTGATGTACCTGTACGTCACAATTATTGGTTTCTTTCCCATCATGCTGGGCGTGTTTACTGCTGAAAAACGACGGCTGAAACGGAATCTAGCTCACGTACAGATACTCAACACACAACTTGACCAACTACATGAGCCGGTCGCTGCGCCCGTCGAGCCTGAGCTGCCCAAATCCATTCTGCTGGTTTCCGAAACCGGCAATGAACGACTGAGCATACTGCCGAACCAACTGCTTTACGTCGAATCGGTGGGCAATTACGTCGAGGTGTACTGGTTGAATTTCATGTTCCCGCAGAAAACGGTCCTGCGCAGTACGCTCAAAACGGTGGAAGCCGCCCTGGCTGATCATTCGCAGTTTCTGCGCTGTCACCGGGCGTTTATCGTGAATCTGAAAGCCATCAATCACACGAGTGGTAATGCGCGCGGCTATCAATTACAGGTTAGCGGCTCCGACCGCGAGATTCCGGTCTCGCGCAGTTATCTGGCCGCCTTCGATGAGCGCATGGCCGAACTGGTGTAAATCAGAAGCGTACTGTTTGTCTTTGATGGAATGACAAACAGTACGCTTCTAAAAAAAAGAGAAAACGTTACGTTACAGATTTCGTGCTTTGAGCTGAGCCACGGCGTGGTCGGCGGAACGGGCGGTTAACGCCATGTACGTCAGCGATGGATTCACGTTCGAGGCTGAGGTCATGCCCGAGCCGTCCGTTACGAATACGTTCTTGCAGGCGTGTACCTGGTTAAACTTGTTCAATACCGAGGTCTTGGGGTCTTTACCCATACGAGCCGTGCCCATTTCGTGAATACCCAGTCCCATATGGGCAACCGGATTGTCGTAGGCGACTACGTTTTTGAAACCAGCCGCTTCGAGCATTTCGGCTCCGTCGTTCATGATGTCTTTCCGCATGGCCCGCTCGTTGTCGCCGAAGTCAGCGTCAAAAACGACCTGCGGTTGTCCCCATTTATCGAGCTGGGTATTGTCGAGGTAGAACCGGTTGTTCGGATCGGGTAGAACCTCGCCAAAACCGCTGAGGTTAATTTTCCAGGGACCCGGCTGCGTCATCTGCTTTTTGAAATCGGCGCCAAAACCCGTTTCGGCAGCCCCCCGCGACCAGTCGGTCCGGGATGCTCCGCCCTGGTAGCCAAACCCCCGTAGGTAATCCCGTTTGTCGCTGCCCCAATTGCGGAAGCGAGGAATGTACAGGCTCCCCGGCCGGGCACCAAAATAATAATCGTTCTCAAAACCGTCAATGTCGGCCCGGGCACCAACCGCCAGGTGGTGGTCCATCAGGTTGCGGCCAAGCTGGTCGCTGTCGTTGCCGAGCCCATTGGGGAATCGGGCCGACTTGGAATTCATCAGAATCGACGTGGATCCAATGGTGCCCGCGTTCAGGAAAATCACCTTCGCGTAGAACTCCCGCACCTCCATCGTATTCTGATCAATGACTCGTACGCCTTTTGCTTTTTGCGCTTTGTCATCGAGAATGATCTCCTGCACAATCGCGTTGTGCACAACCGTCAGGCGATTAGTCTGGCGGGCGGCAGGCAGTGTAGCGGCCAGCGAACTGAAATAAGCCCCAAACGGACAGCCTCGTGTACAGCGGTTACGAAACTGACAGCTCGCCCGCCCCAGTGCCGTATGCCACGGCTGCGGGTTGGTCAGGTGCGCTACCCGCCCGATGGTAATGGGCCGGTTCAGTTTCTGCGCTACAGATTGTTTCAGGTGAACCTCGGGCGCGGTCATGGCCATCCCCGGCTGGAAATGACTATCCGGCAATACGGCCAGTTTTTCGGCCTGCCCACTGATACCCACAAATTTTTCGACGTACGAATACCAGGGCACCAGGTCTTCGTAGCGGATGGGCCAGTCGATGCCGATGCCCTGTTTGACGTTTGCCAAAAAATCTTCCTGATTCCAGCGATAGGTGTGTTTACCCCACACGAGCGACTTGCCGCCGGTATGGTACGCCCGAATCCAGTTAAAGGGGCGTTTCTGGACGTATGGGTGCTCCTTATCGTTAGTGAACATATACTGCGATCCTTCCTTGGCCGAGAAATACATCGTCGCGTAATGCTCTTCGGCAGCTACGTTGCTGATCTTGCCCCGGTGCTCAAACTCCCAGGGGTCTTTAAAGGCGGTTTTGTAGTCTTCCACGTGCTTGACTTCGTAGCCTCGTTCAAGCATCAGCACCTTAAGGCCTTTTTCCGTGAGTTCTTTAGCGGCCCAGCCCCCCGTCATGCCCGAGCCAACCACAATGGCGTCGTAGGTTTGCCCTTTTTCGGCGTGTATATTTAGATTCATGGTGTTCAGTCGGTGAAAGAGTAGATGTGTGAGGCTGTATCAGGCCTGATTACCGTACATGAAATCTTTTTGGCCGGGCTTGATTTTGATGGCCTCGAACTTGCCCGGAATGGGCTGGTAATCGAACGATGCTTTGATTCCGGCTTCCGAGGTATAATAACCCAGCAGCGTCAACTCTTTGGTGATGAGCCAGAAGGACGGACTACTGTCTTTCGGCGCATCAGCTTCGATCTGTTTCAATAGTCCTGTTTGATCCTCGGGCGATAACGTCAGAAAGCCTTTCTTTTCCAGATTATCAACGCCCGACAGAAACGTATCCTGCGCGGGTTTTTTATAGCAGTCACGTAACATCACTTCCATGAAGTCGGGTACGCCCGCATCGATAGCGCCTGGCGTGTCGGTGCGGGGAATGATGAGGTCGGCAACGCGCGCCATAATTTCATGCTGCGTTTCGGTCAGGAAAGCGCCTTTCTGCTGGCTTGAAGTAGGGTCCAGTGCCTTCCACTGATTCATAGCCTGAATGGTCGGTGCGGAGAAAACTCCGCCTAGTATCCAGGCTACGTGCGTTACTGCGTCCCGTCTGGTCATTGCTGTTTGATTACGTTTGACTAGCCTTTTTCGTGGCTCTAGTTTCTAAAAGGCCAGTATGTCGATTTAATACTTTCCTCTGGTAGCCCTAACTCACCTGTCTATCAAATTCGCTTGTGAGCGCTATAGCCCTGGAAACTATCGTGATAAGCCAAATGCAATTACTGATTTATGGGGGCTAAGCCACATCGGTCGGGAATTCACTTGTGCAATAAACCGGGCCCTATTACCTTTGCGCCATGCTTTCACAACGGGCCGCTGCTTCTTTCTTCCGACATCGTCGCCATCATCATGGCTGCTAAGCCGCGCGACCAATCCGTTGGACCGTTGTATTTCCCTTATTTTTGCCCTCTCAACTTAGTAAATCCGGATGCCGAGCGCTTGCGCTGGTTATGAACGATTTGTCTGTTTTCCTGAATTATGGCTTCTGTGTTGCGTATTGCCTTACAAAAATCGGGTCGGCTGAGCGAAGACTCGTACCAACTGTTTAAGGAGTGCGGTATCCGTTTCGATTACGGTACTGGTAAGCTCCGGTCCATTTCCTCCAATTTTCCCGCCGAGTTTCTGTTCCTGCGCGATGACGACATTCCGGGCTACGTCGAAGATGGCGTGGCTGATCTGGGTATCGTTGGCGAGAACGTAGCGGTCGAAACCGGACGTCCGGTGGAAACGGTGCATCGGCTGGGCTTTTCCAAATGCCGCCTATCGATTGCCATATCACGCGGGACAGAGTGGGAGGGACTGCATCAACTGAACGGGAAGAATATCGCTACGTCGTATCCCAATTTGCTGGGTAGCTATCTGACCCAGAAAGGTGTACAGGCTAACATTCACGAAATTAGCGGCTCGGTCGAAATTGCGCCCAGCATTGGGCTGGCTGAAGCCGTCTGCGATATTGTCAGCTCGGGCAGTACGCTGCTGAGCAATGGCCTGATGGAAGTGGAAACGATTTTTCGCTCCGAAGCCATCCTGATTGCTCAGCCCGGCCTGTCGGCCGACAAGCAGGCGCTGGTTGAGAAGCTGTTGTTCCGTATCAAGGCGGTACAGGCGGCTAAGAACAACAAATACATTGTGCTGAACGCCCCTAACGAAGCCCTCGACACAATTACGGCGTTATTGCCGGGTATGAAAAGCCCAACCGTAACGCCCCTCGCGACGGAAGGCTGGAGTTCGGTGCATTCGGTGCTTAACGAAAACGAGTTCTGGGAAAACATCGAAGCCATCCGCTCCGCCGGAGCCGAAGGAATTCTGGTTATCCCTATTGAGAAAATGATTTATTAAAAAAGGAGGAGAGGAGTAGAGGAGGAAAGGAGAAAGTACACCAATGCTATACAAGTTCTTGGTAGCGATATCCTTTCCTCCTTCCTCCCTTTCCTCCTTCCTCCTTAAAAAGATGAACATCATCTCATTCCCGGCCCGCGCTGACTGGCCGGCGTTGCTGGCCCGACCCGTGCAGTCGACGCAGCAGATTGAAGCTATTGTTGCTCCCATCCTGGCGCAGGTGCGGGAGCAGGGCGATGCGGCTCTGATTGAATTAGCGAAGAAATTTGATAAAGTCGATCTGTCCGAAATGGGGCTGCTGGTACCTGACGAGCAATGGAAAACGGCTGGCGAGCAGCTTGACGATACGTTAAAAAAAGCCATCCAGCAGGCGTACCAGAATATCCGGCTCTTTCACGAGAAGCAGAAACAGCCCATCGAGAAAATCGAAACGATGCCGGGGGTAACCTGCTGGCGGAAAAGCGTTGGTATCGAAAAGGTTGGTTTGTACATTCCAGGAGGTACGGCACCCCTGTTCAGCACCGTGCTGATGCTGGGCATACCGGCGCAACTGGCAGGCTGTCGTGAAGTGGTGTTGTGCACCCCCAGCGATCACCCGGCTATTTACTACGCGGCCAGTCTGGTTGGCGTAACAAAAGTCTTTCGGATCGGCGGGGCACAGGCCATTGCGGCTATGGCTTATGGGACGGAGTCGGTACCGCAGGTATATAAAATCTTTGGTCCCGGCAATCAATACGTAACGGCGGCCAAAATGCTGGTGGCGAAGGAGGGCGTAGCCATCGATATGCCCGCCGGACCGAGTGAGGTGGCTGTCTATGCTGATGACTCCGCCATTCCCGCTTTCGTAACGGCGGACCTGTTATCGCAGGCGGAACACGGGCCCGACAGTCAGGTGCTGCTGGTGTCGACCAGCAAAAAGATGGTCGAGCTGGTGAACATTGCGCTAGTGTCGCAACTGGAAAAACTATCCCGTCGCGACATGGCGGCCAAGGCCCTGCAAAACAGCAAAGCCATCCTGGTCGACAGTCAGGACGAAGCTATCGAGCTGCTCAACGCCTACGCTGCTGAGCACTTGATTCTTAGCGTTGAGAACGCTGAATCCGTAGCCGAACAGATTACCAATGCCGGATCGATCTTTCTGGGCAACTACACGCCAGAGTCGGCGGGTGATTACGCGTCTGGGACGAACCATACGCTACCGACCAACGGTTTTGCCCGCGCCTACAGTGGCGTATCGCTGGATAGTTTCGTGAAGAAAATTACGATGCAGCATATTACGCCCGAAGGCTTGCGGCAGGTTGGCCCTATAGTAGAAGCTATGGCCGAAGCGGAATCACTGGATGCCCACAAGCGCGCTGTCAGTCTGCGACTGGCGAGCCTGGCCGAAGCAAATCCAGCCTGAGTTTGTTATCTTGCTACGAACAGAACTGAGAACCAATGAGCCAGCTACTTATCGAAATCGATTCGCCGGAGGACGAAGCCCTGTTGTTGCAGTTGCTCTCCCGTTTGAACGCACGGGTTGTGATGAAATCTAACTTACCATCCGCCAAACCGAACAGCAAATTGGTAAACATAGCTAGAGAGATAGCAGAGCGGGGAGAAATAGGAAAATCATTCGGCGATCCGTCTGAGTGGCAGCGTGAAATTCGTAGCTGGGATCGGGTTCTTGACGGTCGGGAAGAGTGATTCTAGATAGTAATATTCTTATTTATTTCGTTGATCCGGGTTATGAACGACTTAGAGAGTACTTGGAGCAGCAGGAAACAGAACTTTTCGCTTCGTTAATTTCAAAGCTTGAAGTACTGGGATATCACCAGTTGACGATAGTGAACAGACTAGATCTGGAACGTTTACTGGGTAATATGTCTATTTTACCTATTTCTAATTCAGTCATAGATAAAGCTATCCAGTTACGGCAGCAGCGTCGACGCTCGCTAAGCGACTCTATCATTGCAGCTACGGCCTTATTGTACAATCTGCCAGTTTTAACCAACAACGTAGCTGACTTCTCGACTATCGATGGCTTACGAGTGATTAGTCTGACCGACGTAATGAACGCATGAAACACCTAGCTGATTTACTCCTGTTGGGAGATCCCCGTTTGTACGAAGTCTGCGATCCGGTACTGGAGGTCGAACTACCTCTGGTGCCAGGCTGGGTAGCGGATTTGCACAACGTTATGGAGGAGATTCGGGCAAAATACCAGTTTGGGCGGGGGATTGCGGCCCCGCAACTAGGCATCATGAAACGGCTTATTTACCTCAACGTCGATCAGCCAGCGATCATTATCAACCCGGAGCTGACGGCAGCAAGTGAAGAAATGGACGAACTGTGGGACGATTGCATGAGTTTTCCGAATCTGTTAGTTCGCGTCCGACGGCACCAGAATCTGACACTTTCTTTTCGTGACGAACACTGGCACCTGCAGGTCTGGAACGTAACGGATTGGGGCTTGTCTGAGTTGATCCAACACGAATACGACCACCTGAACGGCATCCTGTGTACAATGCGGGCCGTGGACAACCAGGCGTTCCGCTGGCGACCAACGCCGACTGCATAAAAGAGAATGCTCTGATTGGAACTAGTTAGGAAAAATGTCGTTATTTTTGAGGAAATAGTTCTTGATTATGACAATAACAGCCATTGCCAAACGGCTCGGAGGAGCCAAAGTACTTGGTGAGTCGATTCGGAACGAAGCCGATCTCATGCATCTCATTGAGCAGGGCATACCCAAAGCAACTATTCGCTATTTAGCCGATTCTTTAGGGATTGAGCCTAAAGAACTGATGCAGTATCTGCCAGTTACCTCACGGAACCTGCAACGCTATCAGGAAGAGGATCGATTGAGTGAGATCGTATCGGATCATTTAGTTGCTCTGGCTGAGCTATTCGAACATGGCGAAGTCGCATTAGGGAAAGATTATTTTCGCGACTGGCTACATAGATCGATCCTGGCACTGGGCAATCGGCAACCCGTTGAATTTCTCAAAACGCATAAGGGTATCGGTATCATTGACCGGGAACTGGGGCGGATTGAACACGGAATTTTTGCCTGATGGAGCTGTACCGTATAGTTAAGCAGACGTATGCTCACGATCTATCAGGCAATGGTGCGGCTTTGTATGGCGGCCGGTGGAACGAGGCTGGTCGCCCGGCGCTCTACACGGCCAGCAGCCGATCGCTGGCGATTTTGGAAACGCTGGTTCATCTGCAAAAGCCGCAACCGCCCACCGATTACCGGATTATGGTAGTTTATGTGCCGGATACGGCACCCTTAACCGTTGTAGTCGATCGCCAGTTGCCCAAAGACTGGAAAGAAAACGAAGCGCATACGCAACAACTTGGTAGCCAATGGCTGGCTGCGCAGGAATCGTTGCTGCTACGAGTACCATCGGTTATCGTTCGGGCGGAATACAATTATTTACTGAATCCCGCACAGGCGTTTTTCGCCGAAGTACAACTTGTTTCGGTCGAATCGATTACGTTCGACCCTCGATTTTTTCAGAAATTAAACTGATGAAAGCCTTTACTCTTCAATCGCTCCTGCGCCCGCACATTCTTAGTCTTAAGCCGTATTCGTCCGCGCGGGATGAATATACCGGCAAAGAGGGTGTGTTTCTGGATGCTAACGAAAACCCACTTGGCTCGGTCACGGAGTCGGGTAACTACAACCGTTACCCCGATCCCTACCAGTGGGCAATCAAACAGAAACTGGCACCCATCAAGCATGTAGCGCCCGAGCAGATTTTTCTGGGTAACGGGTCCGACGAAGCGATCGACCTGCTGATTCGGGCAACCTGTCGGCCAGGTATTGACTCTATTCTGATCATGCCACCAACGTACGGCATGTACGAAGTGTCGGCGGGGGTGAACGACGTAGCGATTACGAAAGTCCCGCTAACGCCCGACTTTCAGGTGGATACCGATGCCGTCCTGGCGGGAATCACCGAGACAACGAAACTTATTTTTTTCTGCTCACCCAATAATCCGTCGGGTAATTTGCTGTCGACGGAGGCAATCCGGACGGTACTCCAGGCGGCTACGCAGTCGCTGGTGATCGTGGACGAGGCATACATCGATTTTGCCGATACACCATCGTGGACGAGCGAACTGGCTAATTACCCCAATCTGCTAGTGATGCAAACGTTCTCAAAAGCCTGGGGTCTGGCCGCGCTGCGACTGGGTATGTGCTTCGCGTCGGAGGAGTTGATTCGGGTGCTCAATAAGATCAAACCACCTTACAACATTTCGGCTCCTACACAGCAACTGGCGCTGGAGGCCCTCGCGCATGAGGTCGATAAGAACGAGATGGTTGCTAAGATTTTGGAACAACGGACGATTTTGGCCGAAAATCTGCGTTCTTTGCCGATGGTGCAGGTGATTCACCCCTCCGACGCCAACTTCCTGCTCGTTCAATTTGACGACGCTTTTGCCGTGTTTGAACACCTGATCCAAGAGCAGGTAATTGTACGCGACCGGTCGAAAGTTACGTTATGTGAGGGATGTCTGCGGGTTTCGGTGGGTACGCAGGCCGAGAATGATCGATTGATGGACGTGCTCCGAAACCGGCTGAACGCACCGGTCGCAACCGATCTGCCGCTTGGAACGGGCGAGGTAGCCACCAAGCCGGAGCTGGTGTCGAACACCTGATCGTTTATCCAATAAAGTACGTATGAGAAAACTGCTTCTGCTTTTTACGCTGGCTACTCTGGGTGGGCTGGCATTGCCGAATCGGGCGCAGGCCCAGTACAACAACTGGTCGGTTGGCTTTCGCATTGGCGAACCGGCGGGCGTTAACGTCCGGAAATACTTTGGTAGTAATCATGCGTTCGACCTGAACGTTGGTACGTATGGTGGTTTGTACGGCACGCGCCGGAGCTACCGGACGGGGAATTACCGGACCGTTGGCTTAAGTATCCAGGGGCATTACATCACGCACAAATCCCTAACCAGCAGCGAAAGCATTCGGGGTTATTACGGATTGGGGGGGCAGATCAACACCCGCCGGTATTACCCACCCCGCCTGAACGGTGAATATGAGAGTTCTCTATCCATCGGAGCCTCGGGAGTGGGCGGACTAGAATTTTTTCCTGCAAACAAACCCTATTCGTTCTTCCTGGAAGGTGGAGCCTACGTCGAGTTACTCCAGGCTCCGTTCTTCCTGAACCTCAACACGGGGCTGGGACTGCGGTATAATTTCTAAAGAAGGAGGAAGGAGAGGAAAGGAGTAGAGGAGGAAGGAATGAAGGAAACTGTTAAGCCCGTAATAACCGGGTGATATATTCTCCTCCTTTCCTCCCTTACTGCTTTCCTGCTTTCCTCCATCCTCCTCATGTTCAAAATCTACAGCTCATCGGCCGGGTCGGGGAAGACGTATACCCTGACGAAAGAGTACCTGAAACTGGCGCTCCGACCCGGCGCGAGCAATGATTACTTCAAGCATATTCTGGCCGTTACGTTCACGAACGCAGCGGCTAATGAAATGAAGGATCGGATTCTGAAGAACCTGATGGCGCTGGCCACTTCAGAGCAGGAACCTCCGTTGATGAGCGTGCTCGTTGAGGAGTTGTACGAATCGGAGCCCGGCACCGATGCGTTCGAAAGGGACAAACGGGAACTGCGGCAAAAAGCCGACCGGGTATTCAAAACCATCCTGCACCGCTACGCCGATTTTAGCGTAACAACCATCGACTCATTTACGCAGCGGATCGTAATGGCCTTCACCGACGAACTGGGGTTGCCGTATTCGTTTGAGGTCGAGCTCGAAACCGACGAAGTATTGGAACTCGCCATCGACAGCCTGATTGAAAAAGCAGGCATTGATGAAATGGACGAGATCACGACGATTCTGAGTGAATACTACACCCACACGGCAGCCGAAGGCAACAGCTGGAATCAGCTGCCCGAAGTTCTCAAAGAGTTTGGTCGTAACCTGACATCGGACCAGTTTTATGAGGCCGTTAACGCTGCCCAGGCACTCACGCCAGCCGCGCTGCGTGCTATTCGGACGCAACTGATGGACTACAATCGGCAGATTGAACAGACCGTTGTGGCACACGGCCAGCGGGCCTGGAAACGTATCACCGATGCAGGTCTGGACGAAATGGACTTTTCCTACGGGGCATCGGGTGTGGGTGGTTTCATCAAAGCCGTAGCCGCCGGGGAAGGAAAAAAAGAAGCGGGTGCCCGCGTTGCCAGCGCCCGCGACAAGGGCGAGTGGTATAGCAAGAAAGCCGCTAATCTCCTTAAGGAAACCATCGACGGGATGGTCGATGAACTGACCGATTGTCTGGTTCAGATTCAGACCATTCAGGACGAAAGTAGTCAGCAGCTGGTGCTGTTCGATTGCCTGCTGCCCCACCTGCAAAAACTGGCCCTGCTGCGGCAGATGCGTATCGAGTTTGATGAACTACTGCGCAAAGACGGCCGGGTGCATATCTCCGAATTCAACAAGAAAATTCTGAGTATCGTCGCGTCCGAACCGGTACCGTTTCTGTTCGAGCGGCTGGGCGCTAAATACAACCATATTCTGGTCGATGAATTCCAGGACACGTCTCGGCTACAGTTTGCTAACCTGATGCCGCTCATCGAAAATGCCCTTGGGTTTGAGCATTTCAATCTGGCCGTGGGCGATGGGAAGCAAGCCATTTACCGCTTTCGGGGGGGTGACATGGACCAGATCGTGGCCCTGCACCGGAACGATCTGGAAAGCCTGAAACTGGCGCACCAGCCCGGTTCCTGGACGGCTGAACGTATCGATGCGCTTAACGGGCACATTGAGCAGGAGCTACTGGACACCAACTGGCGAAGTGCCGAACCCATTGTTACGTTTAACAATGAGTTCTTCGATTTTGCGGCCCGGGCGTTTGAGGGTACGTACGGAAAAATCGCGGATGTGTTTGACGCGAAACAGGAGTTTCAGCAGAAAGCCCAGCCCGACGCCCGGCAGACGGGCCATGTCCAGATCGATTTTGTCGCCAAGGACGACGGGGCGAACAAGGATCTGACGATGATGATGCTCGAGAAGACGATAGCGCATCTGGAGCAGGCCCTCGCCGATGGTTATCAATACGGTGATATTGCTATTCTCTGTCGCAAAAAAGCGCATGCCCGTGCCCTGGCGAACGCATTGAACAGCCGCCAGATTCCACTGGTATCAGCCGATTCGCTGTCGCTGGAATTCTCGGATTCGGTCAAGTGGATCGTTACGGTCATGCAGTTACTGCAACGACCCGATCAGGTGTTACTGCGATACGAACTGCTGTATCTGTATCATCGGGTGGTAAAAGGTATTTTTCCCGACGATGCCCTGACGGAACAGCTGCGGACTGTAGCCGACGATATTTCCATCGACAAAGTGTACGCCTATCTGGCCGACGAGGGATACCCGCTTGACCCGTACGCGTTGGGCCAATTAAATCCCTACGAGTTGGCTGAGCGGCTGATTCATCAGTTCAATCTGTTCGAGCAGGCCGAGCATAACCCGTTTTTGTTCCGCTTTCTGGATGAAGTGCTGACTTTCAATCAGAAGCGAAGTGGTCACTTGAGTGATTTTCTGCTGTATTGGGAAAGCGTTCGGGAGAAGATTTCGGTGGAAGGCGATGCCCGGAACGCAGTTAGTATCCAGACCATTCACAAATCGAAAGGACTGGAATATCCGGTCGTGATCATTCCGTTTGCCAACTGGGACGTAACGCCCAATAGTCGCGGAACGATCTGGCTGGATCTAAGCGGTGTCCAGTCGGACTTGCTGTCGCACCAGCTAGGAACCGGTGAGATACTCCGGCTGACCAGCGCGCCCGTCCACCCGAAGAGCGATCTAAAAAAGACGCCTGACATCGTAGCCGAACAGTACGTTGAGGAAGTGACCCGCACCTTTCTGGAGAACATGAACCTGCTTTACGTAGCGTTCACGCGCCCGACGAATCGGCTGTACATTATCAGCGAAGCCAAAAAAGACTTTGATAAGAAAGCGGATGCGACGAAATCATCGACGATTGCGCACTGGTTGTACGCTTTCCTGAAAGACAGCGATCTGGCGCAGCGGTGCGATAGTGGCTGGCAGGCCGAAAAGTCGGAATACATTATCAGCGAATGTTCGGACGCGTTCTCCCACCAGGCAGCGTCGGAAACCGATGAGATTATCTTGGATGAAGTAATCAGCGGGAATCGGGGACAGGATCTGCAACTGCGTCGGCAGGCCGATCGGGTATTCGATGTAGCGACTTTCGCCCGGACCCGCGAGCACGACCGTAAGCTCCAGGCCGCGCTGAGTTTAATCAAGGGGGCGGATACACTGGATAGATCGCTCTGGCAGCTTGTGCGCGAAGGGTTATTACGAAGCTCAGAAACCACCGACTTACGGCAGGAACTGACGCAGCTAATGATGCATCCCGACCTGGCCGATCTGTTCGATCCGGCGCTGCGCGTCGATACCGACCGAAGTATCCTGAGCAGCCGGAAAAGTGGGCGCTCACACGGCGCACCACACCGGGTCGTGCACAAGTCCAGTACGCACGTCGTACTGGTGCAATACGCATCCATATCGGATAATGACGAAGGGGAGGAGGGCACAGACCCAACCCGGACGTTACGTTATTTTACGGATTTATACCGCCAGATGGGCTTTGCCGAAGCCGAAGGGCGGCTAGTATACCTGACTAAACAACCTACGATCCTACGAGTCGTTTAACCTGAAAAATATGCAGTATCGTTTCCGAACGAGAATACCGTCGATTTGTCTAACTGTCTGGTTGAGTGTTTGTACGCTGCTCGGTACTGTTCAGTCAGGTATGGCACAGTCTAACGTGGCCCGGCCTAACGTGGCCCAGTCTGCTGACACTACGCTGGCTACAGAAGGGCCAAACGAGCGTGTTTCGCCGTATCAACTCAACACCCGGCGGGAAGTGGTGCTGGCGGGCGCGGGAATCGTTACATTGGGTACATCCGTAGCCCTGACGCATCAGCTTGATCTACTGACACCAGTTGAAATTAACGCGCTGAACCGGGCTACTATCAATACGTTCGACCGGGGCGCTACGTATCGCTGGAACCCGACGCTGGATCGATTGAGTGACGTGACTTTTGCCGGAAACGTAGCGCTGGCGGGGCTGCTGGCAATTGGTACCAAGCCAATGCGGCAGGACATTAAAACCGTAGCCGTGATGTACCTGGAGACAGCTTTACTTACCAACGGTATTGGGCGAACCGTCAAGGCGGTAACGTTACGTACGCGACCGTATGTGTATAACTCAGCCGCTCCGCTTGACGAGAAGCAAAATAAAGACGCCCGCCAGTCATTTTTTTCAGGCCACGCTAGCAATGCGTTTGCCACGGCCGTATTCACCGGCGAAGTGTTCCGGCATTATTTCCCGAACTCCCGGTGGAAACCTGTCGTCTGGGTTGGCTCGTTAGGGCTGGCTACGGCTACGGCTGTCTTCCGGTATGACGCCGGTCTGCACTACCCAACCGATCTGCTGGTAGGCGCAGCCTTTGGTTCGCTGGTGGGGTGGGGGATACCCAAACTGCACGAAGCCAAAAAAAAGTCGGCGCTGGGGCAGCGGCTGGACGTACAACCCTGGAGTAATGGGGGCGCCAATGGAATCTACCTGCGGTTATTAACGTTTTCCCGTTAGTTTTGCCCGCGTATTGACGCATTCGAACGCGTCGCCTTTCTAATGACAAAAATTACCGAACACATTCAGGCCGCCAATGGGCAGCCAATCTTTTCCATTGAAGTGATTCCGCCAATCAAGGGCGATAACTTGAAGAGTCTGCTCGACAACATCGAGCCGCTGATGGAGTTCAAACCACCGTTCGTGGACGTTACGTATCATCGCGAGGAATACATCGAACGGCCCCTGCCGGACGGGACTATTCAGCGGATCGTGACCCGGAAGCGGCCCGGTACGGTGGGTATCTGTGCGGCCATTATGCACCGTTTCGGTGTCGACCCGGTGCCGCACGTTCTGTGCGGAGGTTTTTCGCGCGACGAAACCGAAGATTTCCTGATTGACCTGCATTACCTCGGTATCGACAACGCGCTGGTGCTACGGGGTGATCCGGCCAAACCCTTTTCTACCTTCAAGGCGAAAGAAAATGGCTATACCTACGCCAGCGAACTCGTAGAGCAGGTGGCTAACATGAATCAGGGCGTTTACCTGCACGAAGAGGATACGCCCCTGTCGCCCAGTAATTTCTGCATCGGTGTCGCTGCTTATCCGGAGAAGCATTTTGAAGCGCTGGATCACGATACAGACTTTCAATACCTCAAGTACAAGGTTGACAAGGGGGCTGACTACATCGTGACGCAGATGTTCTTCGATAACAAGAAGTACTTTGAGTTCGTCGAACGCTGCCGTCAGGCGGGTGTTACGGTTCCCATTATTCCGGGCTTGAAACCGCTGGCGACCCGGCGTCAGCTGGAAATTCTGCCGAAGCTGTTTCACCTGCAAATGCCCGAGGATTTGATACGCGCCGTGCAACGCTGCGAAAACGACCAGCAGGCTAAGCAGGTGGGCATCGAATGGGGGATTCAGCAGGGGCGCGAGCTGATTGCGGCCGGTGCCCCCGTCCTGCATTACTACACGATGGGCAAAGCTGATAACGTGATGAAAATAGCCCGTGAGCTGTTCTAGTTTTTTGTCACCCCGACGAAGGTGGGATCTTAATAGCACAATTGGGGCCCGGATTCAAATCCAGGCCCCAATTGTGCTATACGGTAATATTTATCTGTGGCTTACCAGCCGTTACGCAGTCTGATTCGCTGTAACACCCTGCGCAAACCGCTTCACCATTTCCCGGTTGAAGGCTGGAATGTCATCAGGATTGCGGCTCGATACCAGATTGCCGTCCACCACTACTTCTTCGTCGACCCAGTTAGCGCCGGCATTCTTTAAGTCCGTCTTGATCGAGGGGAACGAGGTCATTTTCTTACCGTCAACAACATCAGCTTCGATCAGGGTCATGGCTGCATGGCAGATGGCTGCTACGGGCTTGTTGGCGTCGAAGAAGGATTTTACGAATTGAACAGCTTTGGTGTCCACGCGAAGGTTGTCGGGGTTCATGACACCGCCGGGCAGGAGCAGAGCATCGTATTGATCGGGGCTGGTTGCGTCGAGCGCCAGATCCACGTCGAATGTTTCGCCCCAGTCATCCATGTCCCAGGCTTTTACTTCACCACTTTTGGGAGCAATAATGTGCACCGTGGCCCCCGCTTCTTGTAGGGCTTTCCGGGGCTCGGTCATTTCAACCTGCTCAAATCCTTCGGTTAAGAGAACAGCTACTTTTTTGCCAGATAGGTTTTTTTGATTGTCCATGTCGTTGAGTTATTCAAGGTTTTGTTGTACCTAAAATAACTACTCGATAGACTAAAAGGTTACGAACGGTTGATTAATAAATAGCTTCGAAAGGTAGTATATACTAGGAAACCAAAACAAACAAAGGGAAGAGTCTATTGGCTCAGGTAGCCGCTGGTTTAGGAAGGTTTTCCAAGTCGCGTAGATCCTGTGGGCGCCCAGTAGCCAGTTTGTTACGTATCAAATCGGGAAGACTGATTACGTTAGTTGCTACGCCTTCAATTTGTAATACAACCTTATTCTGAAAACACTCGTCAAACGTAACACCCAGCGTAAACGTCATTAAATCAATCCACTCATCATACCGGTCAAAAGACAAATAATTTGGTACTGTAGTGAAGTCACTGTGCTCGAATTCGTTACTGGTGAATCCATATTTGTGTAAAGCTTTAAGGATGCGATCGGCATTATCAGAACTTGGACGCACAAAGATGTCAATATCGCCCGTAGTTCGTAAGTATCCATGAGCAATGACTGCATGACCACCTAGTACTACATACTCAACGCCCTCTTCGTTGAATAGGCTTATCAGACTTAAGTACTTGTCCACCATTAGTTAGGGGGGGGTTAGCGGGATTCGACGCGTAAATTGCTTTCGCGCGTTTAATCAGTTTTAACGCGGCTGCCAGGCGCTCCTCCGGGGTTTTCGCCCACCAGTATGCCTTGTCATAAGTTGGGATGTCCTCGAAAGAACTGGATTTGTGAATCTGGCCCATGTCAGAAAGTTACGTAATGTAACGACTGGAATCAAAATGGGGAGCGATATCTGATATATCGCTCCCCATTGATTTTTATCCTTTCTTCTGCTCCTTCGCCCAGCCGTCTTTTAACGTAACGGTCCGGTTAAAGACGGGCCGACCGGGTGTTGAATCTGGGTCGAGAATGAAGTAGCCTTTGCGCATAAACTGAACTTTCAGGTCTGGCTGCTTACTGACGGCCTCGACCAGCGCTGGCTCAACAAAAGCACGGACCACGTCGAGTGAGTTTGGGTTGATCAATTCTTTGAAGTCTCGTTCATCGGCGGCTGGGTTCTCGACTGAGAACAGTCGGTCGTATAACCGAACCTCGGCTTCGACCGCGTGCGGAACCGATACCCAGTGAATCGTGCCTTTTACGTTGATGCCTGACGTATCCGAGCCGCTCCGGCTTTCGGGAATGTACGTACAACGTAGTTCGATGATCTCCCCGGCGTTGTCCTTAACGACTTCCTCACATTTGACAATGTAAGCACCTTTGAGCCGCACCATACCTCCCGGAAAGAGTCGGAAGTATTTCTTCGGTGGATTTTCCATGAAATCGTCCCGCTCGATATACACTTCCCGGCTGAACGGAACCTCCCGCGTCCCAGAGTTCGGATCTTCGGGATTGTTTTCGATGTGCAATATTTCTTCGCCCTGCGTGTAGTTAGTGATAACCAGTTTTAGTGGCTTCTCATCAACTACCGCCATGACGCGGTCGGTGGTTTTGTTCAGTTCCTCACGGATACAGAACTCCAGCAGGCCTACGTCGATCAGGTTATCGCGCTTGGCGATACCGATCCGGTCGGCAAACTCGCGAATACTGGCGGGGGTGTAGCCCCGGCGACGAATACCGGCAATGGTCGGCATCCGGGGGTCGTCCCAGCCGCTGACGTGCCCTTCTTCCACCAGTTGTTTCAGCTTCCGCTTGCTCATGACCGTGTAGGTCAGGTTGAGCCGCGCGAACTCGATCTGCCGCGAGGGGAAAAGATTAAGCTGCTCAATAAACCAGTTGTAGAGAGGCCGGTGTACTTCGAACTCCAGCGTACAGAGCGAGTGGGTAATGTGCTCAATGGCGTCCGACTGACCGTGGGCGAAATCGTACATCGGGTAGATGCACCATTTGTCGCCGGTCCGGTGGTGATGGGCGTGTTTGATGCGGTAGATAATCGGGTCGCGGAGCTGCATGTTCGATGAGGCCATATCGACCTTCGCCCGTAACACTTTTGCGCCGTCCGGGTATTCGCCCGCTTTCATGCGCCGGAACAGATCGAGGTTTTCGTCGACGCTCCGGTCCCGGTAGAGGCTCATCCGGCCGGGTTCGGTTGGTGTTCCCTTCTGAGCGGCAATTTCTTCCGCGGTGGAATCATCAACGTAAGCCAGCCCCTGCTGGATCAGCGTTTCGGCAAAACTGTATAGCTGATCGAAATAATCCGACGCGTAAAACTCGTTTTCCCAGTCGAAACCCAGCCAGCGTACATCATTCTTGATCGAATCGACGTACTCAGTATCTTCAGTGACGGGGTTTGTATCGTCGAAACGAAGATTGGTTTGTCCACCGTATTTATCGGCCAGTCCAAAGTTCAGGCAAATGGATTTGGCGTGTCCAATGTGCAGATAGCCATTGGGTTCGGGTGGAAAACGAGTATGTACACGACCGCCGTTTTTACCGGCAGCCAGGTCTTCTTCAACAAACTGTTCAATAAAATTGAGAGACCTCTCGGAGGAGTCTTTCGGGGCTTCCGTCATAGCACGAGCAACTAAATAATAGGCCGAAATTACGGCGATTGACCGGGTTTGACAAACGGAAACCGTATTCCGCCAATCCCGCGCTTCTGTTTACCGGTAGACGTATCGTTAAAACTCGGCCTGAGTAGTTCATTAAAGTCAATCAAACTGGAGCAAAAAGAAAAATCGGAAGCAGAGCAGGCTGTCGTGTTGCTTGAATGACGAACGACTAGTACATTTGCATAAGTACTTATGTAAATGGCAATGCAAATGGATTTCTTTCGGCAAACTGGGCCAATGGCCCTAGGAAGCCGGTTACGACAGATGAGTGAACGCCTAACACAGGAAGCCGCAAAAATTTACGGCCTTTATGGGGTGACCACTGAGCCGCGTTGGTTTTCGGTGTTATACGCGTTGACGAAGAAAGATAACCAGTCTGTCGCTCAATTGGCTGAGCTGATAGGTCAGTCGCAGGCGTCGGTTAGTCAGGTGATCAAAGAAATGAGCCAGCGAGGATTCGTCATCATCAGCAAGGCCGCCGATGATGGGCGAAAAACAATCATTACGTTATCTGATCAAGCCCGCCAGCAACTCCCGGCATTGCAATATCAACTAACAGACGTGGGCACAGCGGTAGACGCTATGCTGGCGCAAACCGAGCACAATATCTGGAAAGCACTGGATGAACTGGACTATTTACTGGAACAGCAGAGTCTGTTTGAACGGGTCAATGGACAGCGAAAACAGCGCGAACGTCAGCACGTTCAGATTGTTCCGTATACCGACCAGTACCACGACGCCTTTCGCCAGCTCAATCAAGAGTGGATAACAACGTATTTCGTGATGGAGGAAGCCGATTATCAGGCGCTGGATTATCCCGAAAAGAAAATCATTCAGCCGGGTGGCTGTATCCTGATGGCGCTTTACCAGGGCGAGCCCGTCGGCACCTGTGCGCTGATCAAAATGGACGATACAACCTACGAGCTGGCTAAAATGGCCGTGTCGCCCAAAGCGCAGGGGAAGCATGTGGGCTGGCTACTGGGGCAGGCTAGTCTGGATCAGGCCCGGGAACTGGGAGCGAAGCGGCTTTATCTGGAAAGCAACACAATGCTGAAGCCGGCCATTAATCTCTATCATAAACTGGGCTTTCAGCGGATCGTGGGTGCCCCGTCGCCTTACAAGCGGGCCAACATTCAAATGGAGCTTTTCCTGTAAACGGTAGCTGAACGAACTGGTAATGCATGGGCGCTGCCGGGCTAAGCTGGCAAAAGGAATCAGTAGCTAAGCGAACGATTGATGCTTTACCAGTTTGACACATTCCTGTTTTCTGGACTGAGTTTAGTAAGAAATGGAATGGGCTACTTGCTGCAATCCTATGAATCGTACTGATTTCCTGAAAACATCGGCGCTGGCCGGTGCCGCCTTAATCACTGATCCGGGTGAGGTGAGGGCCTTTATCACGCCCAGAAAAGCAGAAAAGTACCGTACGGCGGTGGTTGGCACCGGCTGGTGGGGCGGTAATATTTTACGTTGTGCGGTGCAGGCTGGCGAATCGAAAATCGTGGCCCTTTGCGACGTCGATACGCGGCAACTCAAAAAGGCCAGCGATGAACTGAGCAAGCTAACCACCGACCGGCCGAAGTTGTATCGGGACTACCGGGAAATGCTCGCAACGGAAAAACCCGAGATCGTCATTGTGGCCACCCCCGACCACTGGCACCCGCTCATTGCCATTGCGGCTATGCAAGCTGGTGCTCATGTGTACGTCGAAAAACCAATTGGTCATACGATCAATGAAGGTAAGGCTATAGTGAAAACGGCCCGCCAGACTGGACGTATCTGCCAAGTGGGGATGCACCGGCGCGTTTCGCCCCACAACGTATCGGGGATGGAGTTTATCAAATCCGGTAAAGTCGGAAAGATTGGCATGGCTAGGGCATTCGTGCACTACAGCGGGGGCCCCGGAAAACCGACGCCCGACGGTGAAGTCCCAGCGGAGATGGACTGGAACATGTGGTGTGGACCAGCTCCGTTACGTGCCTATAACCCCGCCATGCACCCCAGGGGATGGCGTAATTTTCTGGACTATGCCAACGGGACACTGGGTGACTGGGGTGTTCACTGGATGGATCAAATTTTATGGTGTACGGACGAAAAACACCCGCGAAAAGTGTACTCGACGGGTGGCCGGGCCATCAGACAGGACAGTACGGACGCTCCCGATCACCAGGTGTCGACCTTTGAGTTTGAAAACTTTACTGCCGTCTGGGAGCACCGAACGTTTGGTGGAAACATGGCCGAGAAAACGCACCCCCAGCAGGCCGTGGGTGTATACTTCTACGGAACGGAGGGGACGTTTCATATGGGCTGGCTCGACGGGTGGACGTTTTACCCGGCAGATTCGAAAAAGCCAGTAATTCACCAGGATGCGCAGTTGAATCAACCCGACGACCAGAATATTGCTCAGCTGTGGGCGAATTTTCTAAGCAGCATCAAATCGAACAAATTACCCGTTTGTGATATCGAGATCGGTCACCGCTCTACCAACATGGCGTTGCTGGGCATGCTCTCCCTGAAGCTGGGACGTAGCGTTGCCTGGGATGGCAGCCAGATACCCAACGACTCCGAAGCCAACAAACTGCTGAGCCGGGCGTACCGGGGGGAGTGGCAGTATCCTACGTAAAAGTCTAATCATTTCGTTAGTACTGGAAATGTAGCTGGATGGCCCCTATGAACGATGCGTAGTATCTGAAGTTAGCCGCCGAAAAATGTCAGCAGGCGACCGGATGTCGATGGTTGAGCCTTTGTAACGGAAAATAAACATTGAGTGATTTGCTGGGTTTGCTAGAAAGACTAAAAGTGAACCCGATGAATCAGGCCCCCGCAAATTTTAAGCCCTTACCATACGATCCTTCCTACGAACAACCTGCTCCCGACGAAGCCCAGACCATCCAGGAGATTATCGGCACCATGGCCGATATTCAACGGAAAACATACGCATCGCAGGGGCATGCGATTCGCAGTGTGCACGCCAAAGGGCACGCTATCTTAACCGGCGAGCTTCACGTGTTTGATAATCTGCCTCCTTATTTAGCGCAGGGACTATTCGCCAAACCGGGTACGTACCAGATCGTGGTTCGCATATCTACCCAGCCGGGTGATGTATTACCTGACAGCGTATCGACTCCCCGGGCTATTTCATTCAAGGTAGCGGGGGTAGAGGGTGAGCATCTGCCTGATTCGGAAGAACCAACAACGCAGGACTTTATTCTGGTGAATAGCCCGGTGTTCCCGAAAGATCTGAAAGATTTCTTGAGTGGTCTAAAACGGTTTGATGCGCTGACAAATAAAGCCGAGGGCCTTAAGGAAGGGCTGTCTAAAACGTTACGTGCCGTTGGGGAGGTCGTTGAAAAAATCAGTGGATCGGATGCTGGCGTGATGGCCGACATGGGGGGACAACTAGCCGTTCATCCGATGGGTGACACATATTATTCGCAGGTGCCTTATTTGTACGGCGATTACATGGCAAAGTTTTCTCTGACGCCGGTATCGTCCACCCTGACCGCGCTTAAAGACCAGTCCATTGATATTGATAGTGACGATAATGCGTTGCGCCATCTGTTACAGACGTTTTTCGCGACCAACACTGGAGTGTGGGAGCTAGGCGTACAGCTGTCCACCAACATTGACAGGATGCCGATCGAGGATTCTTCCGTGGAATGGTCGCAGGAGGAAAGCCCTTACCTCACTGTCGGAAAAGTCATTATCACCCCGCAGGAATCCTGGACAGACGGGAGAGTATCGGTGGTAGACGACAAAATGGCGTTTAGCCCCTGGCATGGTCTGGCCGCCCATCGACCATTGGGCTCTATTCAACGGGCTCGCAACGCAACCTATAAAGCATCGGCCAAGTTTCGCCGGGATATGTACGGTAAATCAGATAATCCCGCGGACGTTAAGTAATCGCGTAGTCTCTGTTCTACGATAACGCGGTTAGCCGAACGATCGTAGACAAAACAGCAACGTATCGGAAACTCATTAGGTCGGTTGCCGCGTTGGGAAACCAATGCGGCAACCGACCGTTTTGTTGATATCGATTAATTATGGCAAACGAAATGCCCAAGAAATCCGGCGGTAGTCTGGGTAAAACCTTCCTGATTGGTGCACTAATTCTGTTCGGACTGGCTCTGCTGGTTGGTACGCTGACGGTACTCTTTCCCTAAGAACGTGTTGGGGAATTAAGTTTGGTAATGATCTTCGATACGCTGTAACATGATCTGGCTGTTGG